>NZ_JBAVNZ010000674.1:0-4091 GCF_049691595.1 Bradyrhizobium sp. | reverse complement strand
GAAAGGCCGTGCACCGCGCCATCGTCTGGCAGGACCGCCGCACCGCCGACGTCTGCGCCAAACTGAAAGCCGAGGGCCATGAGCCCGCGATCACGGCCAAAACCGGCCTGATCATCGACCCCTATTTCTCCGGCACCAAGGTGGCCTGGATCCTCGATCACGTCCCCGGCGCGCGCGAACGCGCGATGCGCGGCGAACTCCTGTTCGGCACCGTCGATTGCTATCTGCTGTGGCGGCTGACCGGCGGAAAGGTTCATGCCACCGACGCCACCAACGCCTCGCGCACGCTGCTGTTCAACATCCACAAAGGCGCGTGGGACGACGAGCTCCTGAAAATCCTGCGGGTGCCGCGCTCGATGCTGCCGGAGGTGAAGGACTCTTCCGCCGATTTCGGCGACAGCGTGCCTGAATTGCTCGGCGGCAGCATCATGATTTCAGGCATCGCCGGCGACCAGCAGGCCGCCACCATCGGCCAGGCCTGCTTCGAGCCCGGCATGATGAAATCGACCTACGGCACCGGCTGCTTTGCCCTGCTCAATACCGGCGCGACGCCGGTCAAGTCGAACAACAAGCTGCTGACGACGATCGCCTACCAACTCAATGGCAAACGCACCTACGCGCTGGAAGGCTCGATCTTCGTCGCGGGCTCGGCGGTGCAGTGGCTGCGCGACGGGCTCGGCATCATCCGGCAGGCCGCCGAGACCGGCCCGCTCGCCGACAAATCCGATCCCACCCAGAGCGTCTATCTGGTGCCGGCCTTCGTCGGCTTAGGGGCGCCCTACTGGAACCCGCGCGTGCGCGGCGCGCTGTTCGGCCTCACCCGCAACACCGGCCCGGCCGAACTCGCCCATGCAGCTCTTGAGAGCGTCTGCTACCAGACGTTCGATCTGTGGGCCGCGATGCGCGCCGACTGGCCCGACGCCAAGGCCGCCAAGTCAGTGCTCCGCGTCGACGGCGGCATGACCGCGTCGGACTGGACGATGCAGCGCCTCGCCGACCTGCTCGACGCGCCGGTCGACCGCCCGATGATCCCCGAAACCACCGCGCTGGGCGCCGCCTATCTCGCGGGGCTTGCCGCCGGCGTCTATCCCGAGCCGAAGAAATTCGCCGACAACTGGCGGCTGGAGCATCGGTTCAAGCCGGCGATGAGCGCCGCGACAAGGGAGAGGAAGCTGGCGGGGTGGGCAAGGGCGGTGAAGGGGTTGCTGGCGAGCGATGAGGGGGAGGGGTAAGACGACATGACTGCGCGCTGTGGACGCGTGACGTCCATTCAATCCGGAAGTTCATATGGCGCCAGGCGCCACAAACGCTCAGGGAGGGGTTGGACAGGTGGGAGCGCAAGCTCGCCATAGCTGGAGCGCAGCGGCAGGTTTGGCTTCCAAAAATGGATGACGAAAACCACGCGAAACTGCTCCGCGTCAGGCAGCCTTCTGCCCCTTTCCGGTTTAAGTACGGCCTCTCCATCGAGAGAAAGAAACTTCTCATTCCATGCCACTTGCCAATGGCCTTCCGGTTGAGAGGGGTCCGGTTGAAGGAACCCGCCCACGTCGAACACCGCGTCAGGATTTTTTACCAGCACCTCGAACACCGCCGCATCATCCATGTGATGACGGAAGTTCTCTTCCCATTCCCTTCGATCATCGTCGGTGAAGGGATTGAGCGAGTCTCCCCGACCCAGACGGCGAAACAGGGCCCGCTGCTGGTCGGGGAAATTGGCCGGGTCGTGGAAGGCAATCTGCCTTTGAATGAAACGTGCGTACGCTTCTCGGTCCGCGCTGAGGGAATAGAAGCCTACAACATCGAGCGAGGGGAACCCGGGAACCAGCATTCCTCTCTGCGCCTGCGCAGGACAATCCGGCAGCAGCGCGGACAGCAAGACAAGGATCGGCAAGAACCGGACAATCATCTCTGCCATCCTGACCAAGCACAGATACACTCCAATTCTAATGCAGGATGGCTGCAAGCGCAAAGGCGGTCTATAAATCCCATCCAGCTGAAAGGATGGTGCCCCATGATCCTGATCGGCCAATACGACTCCCCCTTCGTCCGCCGCGTCGCGATTGCGCTGCGGTTGTACGGCTTGCCGTTCGAGCACCGGCCGTGGTCGACCTTCGGCGATGCCGACAAGCTTGCGCCGCTCAATCCGCTGCGGCGGGTGCCGACCCTGGTGCTGGATGGCGGCGAGGTGCTGATCGAGAGCACGGCGATCCTGGATTATCTCGATGAGCTGGTCGGACCTGACAAGGCGATGATTTCCGCGCGAGGGCCGGAGCGCCGTCATGCCCTCAAAATCTGTGCGCTGGGAAGCGGGCTTGCCGACAAGGCGGTCAGCCTGATCTACGAGCGGATGCTGCGCAAGGACCAGCTCAAACTGTGGGTCGAGCGCTGCGAGGCGCAGATATCCGGTGTGCTGGCGATGCTGGAAAAGGAGCGCGCGGCGGTCACGACGCCGTACTGGTTCGGCAAAAATATCGGCCACGCCGATATCATGGTCGCCTGCGCGCTGCGTTTTACGAGCGAGGCGCATCCCGCGCTGTTCGATGCCGCGCGCTATCCCGCGCTGGCGGCGCATGCCGCAGCCTGCGAGGCGCTGCCGCCGTTTCGGGAAATCGCGCAGCCGCTGGCGCCGCCGAAAGGGTGAAGAACTCTACAAACTCTCCGTCATTCCAGGACGCGCCCTTTGCGCGGGCCCGGAATCCATTGAACCACATACGCAAGCGGCGAAATGGATTCCGGGCTCAGCCCTGCGGGCTGCCCCGGAATGACGAGGGCGAGTTTTGCGCGAGCCATGCAAAAATTGCCTGACGGGCAAATCAAAAAATGCTGTCCAGCCCTCTTCGAAAAAATATTCCACTTTGCTCGTCGGGCAAATCATCTCTACAAACTCGCGCCATCCCGTCCCGAGAAGAGGGGCGTTGGCCATCGTCACGAACGTTGGGACGGGTTGCGGTGGACGCGGCAGCGTCGGGCGCGCAACGGGATCGCAGGGCGGATCAGTCCGTGAGCGATGATCGGCGCGCAGACGACCGGCGCTGAAGCGTACGGCAAAACCGTGTGGTCCTGGCACCCGTTGCTGGTGTCAAGTCGGCGGAGGTTTTCGCAGGCCCAACCGGGCTTTGCAAAACCGTCAATTCGCCGATGACGGTGACAAGACGAATTCGTCGCCGGGGAGAGCAAGGCATACGCCGTAAAACCATTGCGCAGGGAAGGCCGGAGGCCCCGGCTGATACCTGTATGCTCGTGTGCGCATTTTTATGCACAATCTTGCACACGAGACCGCGGGTGCCAGCCAGCACCCGGCCTTCCCTGCGCCCTCTCTTCAAAAGGGCGGAAATTTTCAGCAAACCTCGGGCGCATCGCGCCGCGAGATCGCGGCTTCTCGTCTGCCGTCATTGCGAGGAGCACTTGCGACGAAGCAATCCACTCTTTCTTTGCGCGGCGCGATGGATTGCTTCGCTGACGCTCGCAATGACGGTTTTCAATCGGATTGACTTGGCTCTTAAAATTGAATCGGTAATCCGAAGCGTCGATCTTCATCGAGACGTTATTCTGTCTGCGCCCCTACGTCGCCTTCTTCCGCATCGCCTCCGGCGTATCAGGCTGCGCCAGCGGATGCGCCTTGGCGAAGGCCGGCAGCGCCATCGCGGTCTCATAAACGCGCTTCACGGTCGGATAAACCGAAAGATCGATCTGCTGGGTGACCGCGAACGAGACATGGCCGACCAGGCAGATATCGGCAAGCGAAGGCTGATCGCCATGGCAGAAGCGGCCGGTTTCGGGGTCGCCGGCGAGATGCGCCTCCAGCGCGGTCAGCGTCTCCGAGGTCCAGTGCCGGCGCCACGCCGCCTGCTGGGTATCCCGCAAATTCAGTTCGTGATCGAGATAGCGGCGCACCCGCGGCGTCAGCAGCGGATGGCCCTCGCAGGCGACCATCAACGCGATGCCGCGCACCCGGGCGCGGCCGCGCGCATCGGCCGGCAGCAGCGGCGGCTCGGGATGCGTCTCATCGAGATATTCGATGATGGCAAGCGACTGGAACAGCGCGGCGCCGTCGTCGTCGACCAGCGCCGGCAGCGCCATCTGCGGATTGA
>NZ_JBAVNZ010000673.1:0-3075 GCF_049691595.1 Bradyrhizobium sp. | reverse complement strand
ATGACGAGGGGCGCGACAACTCCCTCACGAACTCGGCGCTTGCGCTTTCAGGCAAAATTTGCGCATGAAAATCCCTGCCCGCGGCGACACTGCCGCGCCCCGATTTTTTCGGCAACGAAAGCATAAGGAGTTTTGTCCATGCTCAAATTCTACTTCAACGGATCGCCCAACCCGACCAAGGTCGCGCTCTTCCTCGAGGAGGCCGGCATCGCCTATCAGCCGGTACCGGTCGATACCCGCAAAGGCGACCAGTTCAAGCCGGAATATCTCGCCGTCAATCCGAACGCCAAGGTGCCCGCCATCGACGACGACGGCGTCAAGGTGTTCGACAGCAACGCCATCCTGCTCTACCTCGCGGAAAAAACCGGCAAGTTCCTGCCGGCCAACACGCCGGCCAATCGCGCCGAATTGCTGTCCTGGCTGATGTTCGTCGCCACCGGCGTCGGGCCGTTTTCCGGCCAGGCCGTCCACTTCAAGCACTTCGCGCCGGAAAAGGTCGACTATGCCCATAACCGCTACCAGTTCGAGGCGCAGCGGCACTTTTCCATCCTCGACGATCACCTCGCCAAGCGCCGCTACATGGTCGGCGACACCTACACCATCGTCGACATGGACGTGTGGGGCTGGGCGCGCATGATCCCGTTCATCCTGGGCGAGGAAGCCGTCGCAAAATACCCCAACGTCAAGCGGCTGCTCGACGAGATCTCGGCGCGGCCGGCGGCCGCAAAGGCGATCGCCCTGAAGGACAATTTCAAGTTCAAGGCGGAAATGGACGACGAGGCACGCCGCAACATGTTCAGGCATCTTGCGGTGAAAGCCGCCTGATCGCGGCACCTTGGCGCGTTCCGGGACACGCGTCGTCGCGCGGTCCCGGAATGACAACGGCGATCATCAAACCGCGGCGAGCTTGCGCGCTTCTGGAAACGGCCCGAGCACGCGCTCGACCAGCGTGGAGTCGCAATATTCCTTGATCTCCTTGATCCTGCCGTTCTCGATGCGGAACACCATACAGTATTGATTGTCGTAGCGTAGTCCCGCCTTGGTGACGTTGTCACCACGCGCCTCCACCGCGACATAGTCACCATCCGCGATGAAATTGTATCCGACGATCCGCGGCCGCTCGGCAAAGAACGAGCGGAAATGGCCCATCAGGCCGTTGAGGATCGCCTCACGTCCCTTGAACTGATGCGACCACGAATACTGGCCGGTGACGATCCAGCTCGCATCGTCGGCGAGATTGTCGGCGAACGTGGTCCCGCTGCGATTGGCCGCATCCGCGTAGACCTGCTGCACGAGTTTCCTGTTGGCTGCCGCGCTCATGGGCTGTTTCTCCGTTGATCCGATGTTTCAGATCATCGCGCGCCCCGCGTCATTCTTCCAATCGATAATGAGTATGATATATATTCATGCGATGAATTTGAATTCGCTCGACCTCAATCTGCTGGTCGCGCTCGACGCGATGCTCAGGGAAGCCAATGTCAGCCGCGCGGCGATGCGGATCGGACTGTCGCAGCCGGCCGCGAGCCACGCGCTGCAGCGGCTGCGCGACCTGATCGGCGATCCCCTGCTGGTACGATCCGGCGCTCGGATGGAGCTGACGCCGCGGGCGCAGGCGCTGCGCGGGCCACTGGCGCAGGCGCTCGACCAGGTGCGCGGGCTGTTCACCCCGGATCACTTCGACGCCGCGCGGAGCGAACGGCAGTTTCGCCTGATGATGCCGGACCTCGCGGTCGAGTTATTGATGCCGCCGCTGATGGAGAAGATCACGCAGGCGGCGCCGAACGTCCGCATCGACGTGGTGCCGTGGCGGGGACCGTCGATCTTCACCGCCGAGTTCGCGCGCACCATCGATCTCGTGATCTCAATCGGCGACGCGTTCAAGGGGTTTCACCGCAAGCTGCTCTATACCGACAGCGATGCGCTGGCGGTGCGGCGCGGTCACCCCGCCGGGGCGAGACTGAAAACCCGCGAGGCTTTCCTGAGCGCCCGGCATGTCGCCGTCATCATCCGCGGCCAGAACGAGGATTTGATCGACGGCTGGCTGCGCGCCAAGGGCATCGAGCGGCGGATCGCGCTGGTAGTGCCCGGCTATATCGAGGCACTGCACGTCGCTGCGCGCACCGACCTTGTCGCCTTCGTGCCGCGCCGGCTGATCGCTGCCCTGTCCAGACAATTGTCGCTGGTGACGGTTGCGCCGCCGTTCGACCCCGGGGTCGACGAGCAGTTCATGTTCTACCCGACCCGCGCCCAGATGGACCCCGGCTCGATCTGGCTGCGCCAGTTGATGCTGGAAACCGGGCGAGATCTCGGGCGCGGCAAGCGGCACGGCGCTTAAGCAAGACGAGCCTCAACTCAGCTCATCTGCCATCGCCTTGCGCACCGCCGGCCGCTCCGCCATGCGCTTGCGGTGATCGATCACCTTCACGCGCAGCAAAAGCCCGAGATCAACGGCGCGCCGTCCGTCCGGATCACCGGATGCCCGGCGACTTTGGCCGGCCTTCGCGGTTGCCCGCGGCCGCGCTCCCATGCGATGACGATGCCCGACATTGAGGGCCACTCATGACCGTACTCATCGCCGGCGGCGGCATCGGCGGGCTGACGCTCGCGCTCAGCCTGCACCAGATCGGCGTTCCCGCAAGGGTGTTCGAGAGCGTGTCCGAACTGAAACCGCTCGGCGTCGGCATCAATGTGCTGCCGCATGCGGTGCGCGAGCTGGTCGAGCTCGGCCTGCACGACCGGCTCGACGCCTCGGGCGTGCGCACCAGCGAACTTGCCTACTTCTCCAAACACGGCAAGCCGATCTGGAGCGAGCCGCGCGGCATCGAGGCCGGGTACCAATGGCCGCAATTCTCGATCCACCGCGGCACGCTGCAGCAGATCCTGCTGGACGCCGCGACCGAACGGTTGGGGCCTGAAAATATCCTCACCAGCCACCATCTCACCGGCTGGAAAGAGACAGCCGACGGTGTCCGCGCCGAATTCATCGACAAGGCGACCGGCAAATCGACAAGTCACCATCAAGGCGCGCTCTTGATCGCCGCCGACGGCATCCATTCCGCGATCCGCGAAAAGCTC
>NZ_JBAVNZ010000672.1:0-2652 GCF_049691595.1 Bradyrhizobium sp. | reverse complement strand
GAAGCGCAGCAAATGGGCGTTGGTCTCGACCGGGCCGAGATCGTTGATCGCGATCACCTCGATATCCCGGCGGCCGGACTCGGCGATGGCGCGCAGCACATTGCGGCCGATGCGGCCAAACCCGTTGATCGCGACCCGGACTGCCATGCTAGTCTCTCCTCTGATAGCTGTTGCCGTCCCCGCGGAGGTCTGTCTCGCGGAGTAATGACGGCGGATCGCCCGGTTCGGCCGGGCGGGAACGGACAAGATGACGGCTAGGTAGTCCTTTTTCCGGACAAGCTCAACCGTCAGGGTAGGCGCTTCAGAACGGCGTTAACCGTGGCCTCGGCGGTGATGCCGAAATGCCTGAAAAGCTCCTTGGCGGGCGCGCTGGCGCCGAAACCGTGCATGCCGATGAACACGCCATCGTGGCCGATCACGGCATCCCAGCCCCAGCGCATGGCGGCCTCGATCGCGACCTTGACCGGGGCCTTGCCGATGATCGCCTTCTGTTTCTCCTGCGGCTGCGCCAGCAGCAATTCGAGCGAGGGCACCGATACCACCCGCGACGCGATGCCGCGCTCGGCCAGTTGCTTCTGGGCGGCGACGGCGATTTCGACCTCGGAACCCGACGCGAACAGCGACACTTTTGCGTCGCCATCGGCGGCGACCAGCTCATAGGCGCCATGGCCGCAGGGATTGTCTGACGGTGCCGTGGACCGCAATTGCGGCAGGTTCTGGCGGCTCAGCGCCAGCACCGTCGGGCCACTGGTCCGGTTCAGCGCCAGTTCCCAGCACTCCGCCACTTCGACGGCATCGCAGGGGCGGAACACCCGCATGTTGGGAATGGCGCGCAAGGCGGCGAGATGTTCGACCGGCTGGTGCGTCGGGCCGTCTTCGCCGAGCCCGATCGAATCATGGGTCATGACGTAAACGACGCCCGCGCCCATCAGCGCGGCGAGCCGCATCGCAGGGCGGGCATAGTCGGTGAACACCAGGAAGGTGGCGCCGTTCGGCGCGAAGCCGCCATGCAGGAAGATGCCGTTCATGGCGGCAGCCATGCCGTGCTCGCGGATGCCGTAATGGATGAAACGGCCCTTCGGTGTCCTCGCCGAAAACGCGACCGCGGACTTTGCCTTGTTGTTGTTGGAGCCGGTCAGGTCGGCGGAGCCGGCGAGGAATTCCATCGGCATCGCGGCGGCGATCGCCTCGATCACGGCCTCCGATGATTTGCGGGTCGCGGCGTTGAGCGGGTTTTCCAACAGCGACTTCTTGTGGGCCTTGAGCGCCTTGGCCAGCGACGCCGGCCGTTCGTGCCGCAGCCGGCGCTCGAATTCGGCGCGCTTGCGGCTGCCAAGCTCCGCATGGCGCGCCTCCCATTCCTTGCGGGCGGCGGCGCCGCGGCCGCCGGCTTCGCGCCAGGCCTTCAGGACGTCGTCGGGCACCGAGAAGGCGTCCTGCGCGATGCCGAGCTTTTGCTTGGCGCCCTTCAGCTCGTCGGCGCCGAGCGGTTCGCCATGGGCCTTTGCCGTGCCGGCCTTGTGCGGCGCGCCATAGCCGATCGTGGTCCTGCAGGCGATCAGCGACGGCTTGTTCGATCTCTGCGCCCGCGCGATCGCCGCCGCGATCGCCTCTTGCTCGTGACCGTCGATCCGTTCGGCCTGCCAGCCCGCGGACTTGAAGCGTTTGATCTGATCGACGGAGTCGGCGATCGAGGTCGGGCCGTCGATCGAAATGCCGTTGTCGTCATAGAGCACGATCAGCTTGTTGAGCTTCCAGTGGCCGGCCATGGCGATCGCTTCCTGCGAGACGCCCTCCATCAGGTCGCCGTCGGAGGCGAGCACATAGGTATGGTGGTTGACGATCTTCTTGCCGAACTCGGCGGCGAGCATTTTTTCCGCGAGCGCCATGCCGACCGCCGTCGCGATCCCCTGGCCGAGCGGCCCGGTCGTGGTCTCGACGCCCCTGGTGTGGAAGTTTTCCGGATGCCCCGGCGTCAGCGATCCCAACTGGCGGAAGTGCTTGAGCTGGTCGAGCGTCATGTCCTTGTTGCCGGTGAGGTACAACAGCGCATAGAGCAGCATCGAGCCGTGCCCGGCCGACAGCACGAATCGGTCGCGGTCCGGCCAGTCCGGCTCGGCGGCGTCGAATTTCAGGAACTGCGTGAACAGCACGGTCGCGATGTCGGCGGCGCCCATCGGCAGGCCGGGATGGCCGGATTTCGCCTTTTCGACGGCATCCATGGCGAGGCCACGGATCGCATTGGCCATACGGGAATGATCGACCTGCGCCATGATGAAAATCCGCCTGAAATGAGGTGCTTGGTTACGGCACGTACCGGGCGGATGGCCGCCATACGCGCCTTTCGGCCACGGGGAGTTCGGGCTGGATAGCACCTCAATTCCCCGAGTCCAAGGCGATGAACCGCGCTTCCGGGCCGAAAAGTTGCTTTGTGGTGCATAGCTTCGCGGCAGCGTTGCGTTAGCTTCGCTTGCCACGTAAATTTCACCGCTTAAACGCTTGCCGAACCGCAGAATTCGCCGTGCGGCTTGCCTAGTCGAAGGTGCGCGCTGTCTCACATGAGCGATCATCAAGCCAACGGGTCCGGCAGTGCCGAGCCAGCCCATGCCGATCTCGACGCCGCGACGCGGCGGTTGATGTCCGCGCTCGACG
>NZ_JBAVNZ010000671.1:0-8830 GCF_049691595.1 Bradyrhizobium sp. | reverse complement strand
GGCGACCGTCGGCTTGCCGTCGGCGTCAGGGGGGCCTGCGCGATTTTCCGCCCAGATCCGCCCGCCATGCGCCTCGATGATCTGCTTGGAGATCGACAGCCCCAATCCGGAATTCTGACCGAACCCCTGATGCGGCCGGTCGGTGTAGAACCGCTCGAAAATCCGCTCCAGCGCATCCTCGCCGATGCCCGGCCCGTGGTCATCGACAACGATCTCGGTCCCGGACCGCACGCGACGGCAGGTGATGCGCACCTTGTCGCCGGGCTTGGAGAAGGATTGCGCGTTCGACAGCAGATTGGCGATCACCTGTCCGAGCCGCGAATCGTGGCCGGGCACCGAGAAGCTGTCGGTCGGACCTCGGCCTTCGAAGCGGACCTCGACCGCGATGTCGTGGCCGGGCCGGGTCTCGTTGGCGACCGAGGTCAGCGTCGTCAGCAACTTTCGCAGATTGACCGGTGCCATATCCTGCCGCTGCAATTCGGCATCGAGGCGGCTGGCGTCGGAAATATCCGAGATCAGGCGGTCGAGCCGTCTGACGTCATGCTCGATCACGGCAAGCAGCCGCGCGCGGCTGTTTTCGTTGCGCGCCAGCGGCAGCGTTTCCACCGCCGAGCGCAGCGACGTCAGCGGGTTCTTCAGTTCATGGGCGACGTCGGCGGCGAACATTTCAATCGCCTCGATGCGGCTGTAAAGCGCGTTGGTCATGCCGCGCAGCGCGCCCGAGAGATGGCCGATCTCGTCGCGGCGGCGGGTAAAATCGGGAATTTCGACGCGGGTCTGGATGCGGCGGCGGACGCGCTCGGCGCCTTCGGCCAGGCGCCGCACCGGGCCCGCGATCGTGCTCGCCAGCAGCAACGACAGCACGATCATGACCGCGGAGGCGACGCCGCCGACCTTCAGGATCGCCAGCCGCTCCGCGGTCACCATCTGGTCGATATCGTCTCCCTGCGTCGACAGCATCAGCGAGCCGCGCACGGCGCGGAATCGCTGCACCGGCACCGCGACCGAGACGATCACCTCGCCGCGCTGGTTGACCCGGACCATGCTGCTCTTCTGTCCGTTCAAGGCGCGCACGACCTCCTCATAGCCGTTGCCGCCTTCCGGCCCGAGTTCGCGATAGAGCGGCAGGTCACCGCGATTGAGCCAGGTGCGGATCGCGATCGTCGTCCGCTCGACCATGCCCGGCTTTCCGGCGGAAAGCGGCGGCAGATTGTCCCGCAACACCGCGTCGAGACTGCGGCTGTCCAGGATCAGCCCACCATTGGGATCGAAAATGCGGGCACGTGTCTTGGTCGGCGAAATCAACCGTCGCAACACCGGCGCGACCCGCTCCGGATTGATCGGAAAATCAAGGCCGGAAACTTCGTCGGGCGCGTTGTAGGTCTCGCCCGGCTTCAGATCGAGCAGCCGGTCGGGATCGACCGTGATGGTGCTGGTCTCAACGGTAGCGGAAGCCGCGATCGCGCCCGCGATGATCTCGGCCTGCACCAGCAGGCTTTGCGCACGCGCGTCGATCAGGCCGGCGCGGAATTGCGAGAGATAGAGAATGCTGGCCACCAGCGCCACGAGGCCGGCCAGATTGAGCGAGACGATGCGGCGGGTGAGGCTTGAGAAACTGAGCGCGAAGAAGAACTGACCGGCGCGGCGCAGCCAGCCAAGCGGCCGCAGCCAGCCCTGCTCGGGCGGGATCGCGTCGGCAATTCCAGTCTGATCGAGCGGCGCGGGCGCGTCCTCGGCGTTCAGGCCCTGGTCAGGCGGCGTTCGATCAAGCACGGGCAAAACTGCCGGTTGGTTTGAAATACGTCCAGCGATTCACATGGCCCTACGTGTCGCCCTGCTACCCTACCCCAAAGGCGCGGGTCATGTCAGTTGGCAAGCCTCGTCGGTTGGCAAGCTCGCGATCACCGCAGATCAGGCTTCCTTGAAGCGATAACCGACCCCGTAAAGCGTTTCGATCATCTCGAAATCGTCGTCCACCACCTTGAACTTCTTGCGAAGCCGCTTGATGTGGCTGTCGATGGTGCGATCGTCGACATAGACCTGGTCGTCATAGGCCGCGTCCATCAGCGCGTTGCGGCTTTTCACCACCCCGGGGCGCGTCGCCAGCGCCTGCAGGATCAGGAATTCTGTCACCGTCAGCGTCACCGGCTCGTTCTTCCAGGTGCAGGTGTGACGTTCCGGGTCCATCCGCAACAGGCCACGATCCAGCGCCCGTGCATCCGGCTCCTTTGGCACCGCCGTCGGATCCTTCGGTTGCCCGCGGCGGAGCACGGCTTTCACGCGTTCGACCAAAAGGCGCTGCGAAAACGGCTTGCGGATGAAATCATCGGCGCCCATTTTGAGGCCGAACAATTCGTCGATTTCTTCATCCTTGGAGGTGAGAAAGATCACCGGCAGGTCGGACTTCTGCCGTAGCCGCCGCAGCGTCTCCATGCCGTCCATGCGCGGCATCTTGATGTCGAGGATCGCAAGATCCGGTGGACTGGTGCGGAAGCCGTCGAGCGCAGACGCACCATCCGTATAGGTCATGATGCGATAGCCTTCGGCTTCGAGCGCAATCGAGACGGATGTGAGAATGTTGCGGTCGTCATCGACCAGGGCGATTGTGGGCATGAGCCTGCTTTCAGAATGAGAGTGGCTTAAACGACGGGCATTCCAGCGATGCGCCGTACAAATGGGCTTCCTAGGCGGTCAACGAGCAATGCAAGCTGGGCTGAAGTGTGACCGAGGTCCGCAAAAAACGCTATTCGCGGACAATGCATTCTACCCATATAGCACCCCCTTGGGCCGAGAAAAGGCCCTTTTTTGCAATAAGATGGCTGGACAGGACGATGCGACCCACCGTTGACTTTGACCCTTCCAGGCTGGCGCGGTCGCTATTGCGGCGCAGCCGGCAGGGCGCCCTGGCGACGTTGATGGCCAGCAGCGGTGATCCCTATTGCTCGCTGGTCAATATCGCCAGCCACGCTGACGGTTCCCCGATCCTGCTGATCTCGCGGCTGGCGCTGCATACCAGAAACCTCCTCGCCGATAGCAGGGTGTCGCTGATGCTCGACGAGCGGGCGGAGGGCGATCCACTGGAGGGCGCCCGGATCATGCTGGCGGGCCGGGCCGAGGAGGCCGCTGGAGAAGCCGCCAAGGTCCTGCGCCGGCGCTACCTCAACGCCCATCCGACCGCAGAAGCCTTTGTAGAATTTAGGGATTTTTCCTTCTTCCGGATTCACCCGTCGGGCGCCCATCTGGTCGCCGGCTTCGGCCGCATCGTCGATCTCACGCCCGGACAGTTCCTCACCGAGATCGGCGACGCCGAGGGGCTGCTGGACGCCGAGCAGGGCGCCGTCGAGCACATGAACCAGGATCATCGCGAGGCGATGAACCTGTATGCGACAAAACTGCTCGGCGCCGACGGCGCCGATTGGCGCTGCACTGGCTGCGACCCCGACGGGATGGACCTGCAGGCTGGCGCTCGCACGCTGCGGCTGGATTTTCCGGAGCGGGTCACCAGCGGGGTGGAGCTGCGCAAGATGCTGGTCCGGCTGGCGGCCGAAGCGCGCGCCCGGGCCTAATCACGCGAGGCCGGCGGTTCTGCCAACCCGTGGCGCTTGACAGCTCTGAGCAAGGCGCACGGCGCCGGGACTTTTTTCTTGTGCGTCGCACCAACGCAAGCGCCGTGCGAATCCGGACCATGATTGCGCGACCATCGGAATAATCGAGCCCCGCGTCGCAGCAAGGATTTGAGCCATATCAAGCGGCGGTGCCGTGGAATAAACCAAAATTTGCAAGATCGGCTTGGCAAGTCCGGCGTTGATCAGTAATAGGTCGCCGGACCGGGGCCATGGGTCTATACAATCGGCGGTCACCGCGGCAGGGGCGCGTTTAGCGGCATTCTCTCAATCGAGATACGCGGGTTCGAGGAGGATTCTTCGTGCAGGACACGGGCGTGCATAACGGTGCCTTTGGCGCCGACAAATTCGGCTTACAAAATCTCAGGGGCGTGAACTGGAATTTCGGCGCGCCTAAGCTCTATGAGCACGCGCTGCGGTCGGGTGAAGCCGTGCTTTCCGCCGACGGCGCCCTGTGTGCCGACACCGGCGTGTTCACCGGCCGCAGTCCGAAGGACAAGTTCGTCGTTCGCGACGCGACGACCGACAAGAACATGTGGTGGGCCGGCAACCAGGCGATCACCTCCGGGCAGTTCGCTGTGCTCTATGCCGACTTCCTCAAGCACGCCGAAGGCATGACGCTGTTCGCACAGGATCTCTATGGCGGCGCCGATCCGAGCCATCGGATCAGGACCCGCGTCTTTACCGAACTGGCCTGGCATTCGCTGTTCATCCGCACGCTCCTGATCCGCCCCGATGCATCGGAACTCTCAAGCTTCGTGCCGGAACTCACCATTATCGACCTGCCGAGTTTTCGCGCCGATCCCAAACGCCACGGCTGCAAATCCGAGAACATTGTCGCCTTCGACTTCGCCCGCAGAATCGTCCTGATCGGCGGGTCTTATTATGCCGGCGAGATGAAGAAGAGCGTGTTCACCACGCTGAACTATTACCTGCCCGAAAAGGGCGTGATGCCGATGCACTGCTCGGCCAATGTCGGTCCCGACGGCGACGCTGCGATCTTCTTTGGCCTTTCGGGAACGGGAAAGACCACGCTCTCGGCCGATCCGAAACGCACGCTGATCGGCGATGACGAGCATGGCTGGGGCGCGGACGGCATCTTCAATTTCGAAGGCGGCTGCTACGCCAAATGCATCAAGCTGTCCGGCGACGCCGAACCTGAGATCTATGCCGCCAGCAGGCGTTTTGGCGCGGTGCTGGAGAACGTGGTGCTCGACGAGAACACCCGCATGCCCGACTTCGACGACGGATCGAAGACCGAGAACACCCGTTCGGCCTATCCGCTCGATTTCATCCCCAACGCCTCGAGGACTGGCCGCGCCGGCCACCCGAGGAACGTGGTGATGCTCGCCGCCGACGCCTTCGGCGTGATGCCGCCGATCGCCAGGCTTTCGCCGGCGCAGGCGATGTATCACTTCCTGTCCGGCTACACCGCGAAGGTCGCGGGCACTGAGCGCGGCCTCGGCTCCGAGCCGCAGCCGGAATTCTCCACCTGCTTCGGTTCGCCGTTCTTGCCGCGCGACCCCTCGGTTTACGGTAACCTGTTGCGCGATTTGATCGCCAAACACGACGTCGATTGCTGGCTGGTCAACACCGGCTGGACCGGCGGCAAATATGGCACCGGCCGCCGCATGCCGATCAAGGCGACGCGGGCGCTGTTGACCGCGGCGCTGAACGGCTCGCTGCGCAATGCCGATTTCCGCACCGACAAATATTTCGGCTTCGCGGTGCCGACCTCGCTGCCCGGCGTCGAGCCGCATATCCTCGATCCGGTCAAGACCTGGGGCGACAAGGCCGAGTTCGACAAGACCGCGCGCGCGCTGGTCGGCATGTTCCAGAAGAATTTTGCCAAGTTCGAGGCGCAGGTCGATGCCGAAGTCCGTGCCGCCGCGCCGGACGTGAAGCTCGCGGCCGAGTGACCGGCAGGGTCATCCCGGGGCGCGCATAGCCCGAACCCGGATCTCGAAATCATCTGCTCCAGATTCCGGATCGGTCTGAACACCGACCGTCCGGAATGACGGGAAAAAGGGCGGCTCATTGAGCCGCCCTTTTTGCTCCACATCAGCCTCTCTCACCAGGCATTGTCGGGAAGACCGCGTTGGTCGGCGTCGGCCGGTCGGTGATCTCCTGGCCGAACAGGCTGCCGATCAACTCGACCGCGACGCGCGCGGTGCGGCCGCGCTCGTCGAGAAACGGGTTGAGCTCGACAATGTCGGCCGATCGCACCAGTTCCGAATCGTGCAGCATCTCCATGATCAGATGGGCCTCGCGATAGGTAGCGCCGCCCGGCACCGTGGTGCCGACGCCCGGCGCGATCGCCGGATCGAGAAAGTCGACGTCGAAGCTGACATGCAGCACGCCGTTCTGCGCCCGCACTCGATCGATCACCCGCCGGATCAACACGCCAACCCCATGCTCGTCGATCGCGCGCATGTCGGCGACGGCGACGCGGCGATCGCGAACGAGCTGCTTTTCCGGCGGGTCGATCGAGCGGATGCCGAACAGATCGAGCCGGTCTGGACTGATCGGCACGCGTGGCTGGTCGCCGAGCAGGCCGTCGAGACCGGGCTCGCCGCACAAAAACGCCGCCGCCATGCCGTGCATGTTGCCGGTGACGGTCGTCTCTGGCGTGTTGTAGTCGGCATGGGCATCGAGCCACAGCACGAACAGCGGCCGGCCTTGTTCCCGCCAGTAGCGCGCGACGCCGTTCACCGATCCCATCGACAGGCTGTGGTCGCCGCCCATGAAGATCGGGATGGCGCCGGAGCGGGCGAGCGCGAAGGCGCGCTCGCTGAGCACCCGGATCCAGGCCTTGACCTCGTGATAATATCTGGCATTCGCAGGCCGCGGATCGTCCGAAACCACGCTGGACATCGCCATGTCGCCGTGATCCTCGACGACAAATCCCAGTCGCCCGAGAACGCGCGCGATACCCGCCGTCCGCAGCGCCGCCGGCCCCATCAGCGTGCCGGACTGCGAGGCGCCGATCTCGATGGGAATGCCGAGCAAAGCTATTTTCGGAGTTTTCGACATGCGGGCTTCCGACATCGGGCGCAACCTTCAGGAAAATCGCAGGACAGGCAAAGCCACCGGGCCGCGCAAATGCGTGATGACAGGCTCCGCGTGCCTACCATTCGAGATGATGATTTGGATAGATGGGGCGCGGCGCAACGCGCGCCTTGACCCATCCTTCTACCCTTCTTTCGATCATTTGGGCGACCGAACTGAAGCAATGCTCGCTGGTTCCGCTACGCCTTGAAATACGCAATCTGCGTCGTGGTCGCGAGCAGGCGCCCGGAGGGCGACCACAATTCGCCGTTCTGGTCGCCGTAACCCGTGTGAAAGATTTTTGCGTCGGCTACCGCCAGCACGTGGGCGATATCTTCCGCCACCAGATCGGCGGCGTCGGCGTGGAAGTAGGTCGTCAGCGACACCGTGCCGAACGGCACCAGCTCGCGTTTGGCGTGAAAGATGCGGCCGAAGAACGCGTCCGACATCGCCACCAGCGACAGCACATCGATCTTTCGCGGCACGCGGTCGCCGATCCAAAATTTGGAAAACGCGTTCGGCGGCGCGGCGGTTGCCATGCTGCCGAATTTCGGTTCGCCCTCGACGAAGCGAAAATCATACTGCTTGACCCATGGTGCCGCGACCTTGGCATAAGGCAAGGTCTGTTCGAATGGCGAAGCTCCGGGAAATTGCGCCGGCTGATGCGACCATGACGGACGGCGCTCGGCGAATACGGCGGTCGCAAGCGTCGCGACATCGCCGCCACCCTGCGTCAACTCAACGCACCAATGCTGCGTCGAGCGGTTGGCCTTGACCAGGCGAACGTCAAGGTCGAAGGCGCCTTGCGCGATCGGCGCGCAGTAGTTGACGGTGAGCGACAGCGGATCGCCGGCCCGCTGCGGGTGATCGACCAGCGCCCGCAGGATGGTCGCGGCCGTAGCACCTCCGAACGGGCCGACAAACGCCCAGTAATCGTCGCTGGTCCGCCCCTGCCAGCGGCTGTCGCCGGCGGTGACTGTTGTGGCGTCGTCGAACAGATGTGGGGTCTTTGTCAGCATCGGATTCCTCGGAATGCAATCGGTGTATCGCCCGTCATGGCGAGGAGCGTACGCGACGAAGCAATTCAGCCTTCCTTCCTGGACTTCTGGATTGCTTCGCTGGCGCTCGCAATGACGCGGCTGCCGTCACGCGCAGTATCACGGCAATCTTGCCAAATTCAATGACGTCAGGGGTAATCGTGCCCACGTCACCGCGTCACCCCGCGCTGCGTGCCCGGCGCCTGCGACGCGCGCGGTGAGATCGGATGCACCGGCACGTTCCAGATATCCTCGGCATATTCGCGGATGGTGCGGTCGGAGGAGAACCACGGCATGCGCGCGACATTGAGGATGGCGGCCCGCGTCCATGCCGGCGTCACTTGCCAGCGCGCGTCGATGCCGCGCTGGGCCTCGTAATAGGAATCGAAATCGGCGCAGACCATGTAATGGTCGCGATGGCGCAGCACCTGCCCGATCGATTCGAACCGCGCCGGCTCGCCGGGCGAGAATTCGCCGCTCTCGATCGCGCCGATCGCGCGCGCGAGCCGCGGCGAGCGGCCGATCACGTCGCCAGCGTCAAGCCCCTGCTTGCGGCGGACCATGACGTCGCCGGCCTCCATGCCGAAGATCGCGATGTTTTCCGCGCCGACATGGTCGCGGATTTCGATATTGGCGCCGTCCAGCGTGCCGATGGTCAGCGCGCCGTTCAGCGCCAGCTTCATGTTGCCGGTGCCGGAGGCTTCCATTCCCGCGGTCGAGATCTGTTCGGAGAGATCGGCCGCCGGAATGATCAATTCGGCCAGGCTGACATTGTAGTCGGCGAGGAACGCGACCTTGAGCCGTCCGGCGATCGCGGGATCGTTGTTGACGATCTCGGCGACGTCGTTGATCAGCTTGATGATCAGCTTGGCGTAGCGGTAGCTTGCCGCCGCCTTGCCGGCGAAGATCTTCACCCGCGGCACCCAGTCGCGCTCCGGGTGGCTGCGGATCTGGTCATAAAGCGCGACCGTCTCGACCAGATTGAGCAGCTGCCGTTTGTATTCGTGGATGCGCTTGATCTGAACATCGAACAGGGCATCGGGATTGAGCCGCACGCCAGTCAGGTCTTTGAGGTGAGCCGCAAGCGCGACCTTGTTGCTGCGCTTTACCTCGGCAATACGC
>NZ_JBAVNZ010000670.1:0-11496 GCF_049691595.1 Bradyrhizobium sp. | reverse complement strand
ATGCCGGCGCTGCCGGTGTCGTCGATATGCGGCAGGTCGATGGTCAGGCCGGCGTTGATCATCAGCTCGATATGCTGGCCGTCCCTGGTCACGCAGGGCTTGTCGCGCAGCGCCGAATACTGCGCCTGCCGCCGGGCGCGAAACCGCACCCGCTCGGCATAGGCCGATTCGATCTCGGCCGAGGGCCGCACGTAAATCTCGCCCGAGGTGCCGTCGACGATGATGGCGTCGCCGGGATCGGCAATGCCCGGCGCGTTCGGCACTTCGCCGACCGCGGGGATGCCGAGCGCGCGCGCCACGATCGAGACGTGCGAATTGGCGGTGCCTTCTTCCAGCACCAGCCCGCGCAACCGCTTGCGGTCGTAGTCGAGCAGCGCCGCGGGCCCCATCGCGCGCGCGATCAGGATCGCGTTGTCGGGCAGTTGCTCGCGCGACGGCGCGTGGTCCCGGCCGACCAGCTGCCGCATCAGGCGATGGCCGAGATCCTCGAGGTCGTGCAGGCGATCGCGCAGATAATGATCGGTCGAACGCAGCATGCGCGCGCGGGTATCGGACTGCACGCGCTCGACGGCGGCCTCCGCGGTGAGGCCGGTGGCGACGGCCTCGTGCAGCTTGTGCGACCAGCCGTGATCGTTGGCGAACATGCGGTAGGCTTCCAGCACCTCGCGGTGTTCGCCGCCTTCGGCGACATCGCCGCGTTCCAGCATGCGGTCGAGATCGGCGCGCAATTTGGTCAGCGCCGCGTCCAGCCGCTTGATTTCCTTCGGCAGGTCCTCGGCGATGTAATTGGTGATGACGACGCGCGGCTCGTGCAGCACGACATGGCCGAGCGCGATGCCCTCCGACAGGATCGCGCCGGTCTTGTGCAGGGAATGCCGCGCCGCCGGCTCGGCACCGGGCTGCGCCAGCGACGACAATTCGCCTGAGGCGATCATCTCGGCCAGCACCATCGCGGTGGTCTGCAGTGCCTCGACCTCCTCCTCGACATAGGTGCGCTTGGCGCGGTTCTGCACCACCAGCACGCCGAGCGTATTGCCGGCGCGCAGAATCGGAACGCCGAGGAACGAATGGTAGATTTCCTCGCCGGTCTCGGGGCGGAACGAGAAGGCGCGGTGGCTCTGCGCGTCGCTCAAATTGAGCGGCGTCGCCTCGCTGGCGACCAGGCCGACCAGGCCCTCATTCGCGCTGAGAACCGTTCGATGCACGGCCTCGCGGTTCAGGCCTTCGGTAGCGTAGAGCTCGAGCGTGTTGTCGACGCGCAGCACATAGGTCGAGCAGACCTCGGCCACCATATTGGCCGCGATCAGCACCACGATCTTGTCCAGCCGCTCCTGGGCCGAGACCTGCTCCGCCATGGTTTCGCGGAGCCGTCTCAACAAGACGCGGGGACCTCCCGACGTGCTCCGCATATCTGGAAATCCTCCTCCGAAAAGTCGGCATCCCGGGTGGCCGGTAGCCGGGGCAAAACACAACAGTCCAACAATTTTATTCATTGGGCGCCGCCGCAAACCCGGATTCCGGCCGAATCGGGATCGCCAAAACTGTGCCACAGTTTTGGGCAGCGCACCTATCAGGCCGTATAGCCAATCGAGGCTCGATTTGCCAAGCAAAACGCCTGCCGGTCGCAATAACGTCTCTGTCAGGCCAATGCTGCGGGCGCGAAGCGCATGGTCCGCCAGGGCGGGAGCGGTTTGGCGATCAGATCATGCGCCCAAACACAATATTTGGAGCGCAATCGGACGCAAAACCGGTCGCCGCTTCTGCTGATCGCGCTCCAGGAGAAAATTGTTCTAGGCCTGGTCGAGGCCATAGAGCGTGTGCAGCGTGCGCACCGCGAGTTCGGTGTAGGCGGCGTCGATCAGCACCGAAAATTTGATCTCGGAGGTGGTGATGGCGCGAATGTTGATATTGCGCTCGGACAGCGCCTTGAACGCTTTGGCGGCGACGCCGGCATGGCTGCGCATGCCGCTGCCGATGACCGAGACCTTGGCCACGTCGGTGGCGCTGTCGAAGCGCGCATAGCCGATCTTGCTCTTGGCCGAGGTAATCGTGTCGCGGGCGCGGGTGTAGTCCGACGCCGGCACGGTGAAGGTCAGGTCGGTGGTCTTGCCGTCCTCGGAGACGTTCTGCACGATCATGTCGACATTGATGTTGGCGTCTGCCAGTGGCCCGAAGATCGCGGCAGCGACCCCCGGCTTGTCCTCGATCTGGCGCACGGAAATCTGCGCTTCGTCCCTGGAGAAGGCGATGCCGGTGACGATGTGGCTTTCCATGATTTCCTCCTCGCTGCAGATCAGCGTGCCGGGTGGCGTGCCGTGCGGGTCGATGTCCTCAGGCTTGTCGAAGCTGGAACGGACGAATACCGGCATGTTGTGTACCATGCCGAGTTCCACCGAGCGCACCTGCAATACCTTGGCGCCTTGCGAGGCCAGCTCCAGCATGTCCTCGAACGCGATCTTGTCGAGCCGCCGCGCCTTTGGAACCACGCGCGGGTCGGTGGTATAGACGCCGTCGACGTCGGTGTAGATATCGCAGCGGCCGGCGTGAATGGCGGCCGCGATCGCCACCGCCGAGGTGTCGGAGCCGCCGCGGCCAAGCGTGGTTACACGGTTGGTGGCGGGATTGATGCCCTGGAATCCGGCGATCACGGCGACTTCCTTACGGTCCTTGAAGCGGCTGATAATCTCGGAGCCGTCGATCTCCAGGATCCGCGCCGACGCGTGGGCGTCGCTGGTCCGGATCGGGATCTGCCAACCCTGCCAGGAGCGCGCCTGGATACCGATTCCCTGCAGCGCGATCGCGAGCAGGCCGGAGGTGACCTGTTCGCCGGACGCCACCACCGCGTCATATTCGCGCGCATCGTGCATCGGCGAGGCGTCGCGGCACCATTCCACCAGCTCGTTGGTCTTGCCGGCCATCGCCGACACCACTACGGCGACGTCGTGGCCGGCATCGACCTCGCGTTTCACATGGCGGGCGACATTGTGGATTCGATCGATATTGGCGACGGATGTGCCGCCGAACTTCATCACGAGGCGGCCCATGACGATTCGTGCATTCCCTGAGAGGATAAGTGGGTTAACCCGCCCAGAAACCGAAAGCGCGGGGACCGAAACGCGCGTATACATAGCGGCGCGGCCGGGGGCAAGCGGGTTCCGCCGGCTATCGGCCGGTGCCGGAAGGCTGTGGTGTAGTGGTAAAAGAGGCGGATTGGCATGGGACGTTATATCGATGAAATCCTGCAGCCCGGAGAGAAGGTGCTGTATTCGACCAACGCGCACTGGATATTCTATTTACCGGCGATCGCGGCCTGGATCCTGGCCTTGATTCTATTGGTCCTGTCGCGCTCCACCACGACCGACAGCCTGATCCTGCTGTGCCTGGCGTCGTCCGCCGTGGTCGCGATCGCCGCGCTGTACTGGACCGCCAGGGCCTGGTTCCACCGCTGGACCACCGAGACCGACGTCACCAATCTGCGTGTCGTCCACAAGACCGGGTTCATCAAGCGCCGCACGTTCGAGATGAGCCTCGACAAGGTCGAAAGCGTCGACGTCAACCAGAGTATTCTAGGCCGCATCCTGAATTACGGCGACGTGACGATCATGGGCGTCGGCGAGGGCAAGGAAACCATCGAGACCATCGCCTCGCCGCTTTCGTTCCGCAATTCGATCACCACGCACTAGAAGCGGCAGTGATATCCATGGCCATGCAATCGAACATATCCGGCGCCTCGGGCAGCACGGTCGATCCGGCCGAGATCGCGAAATTCTCAAGGCTGTCGGACGAGTGGTGGGATCCTCGCGGCAAGATGGCGCCGCTGCACAAGATCAATCCCCTGCGGCTGACCTATATCCGCGACGCCGCCTGCCGCAAGTTCGAGCGCAACGTCAAAAGCCTGAACTGCCTGGCGGGCCTGCGTATCCTCGATATCGGCTGCGGCGCGGGGCTGTTGTGCGAACCGTTCACCCGGCTTGGCGCCCAGGTGATCGGGATCGATCCGTCCGCCAGCAATATCGCCGCCGCAAAACTGCATGCTGACAAGGGCCATTTGTCGATCGACTACCGCTGCACCACCGTCGAGGAGATGGACGTGCGCGAACGCTTCGACATCGTGCTGGCGATGGAAGTGGTCGAGCACGTCACCGATGTCGGCATCTTCCTCAATCGCTGCACGGCAATGCTCAAGCCGGGCGGGATGATGGTGATCTCGACGTTGAACCGCAACTGGAAAAGCTTTGCGCTCGCCATCGTCGGCGCCGAATACGTGCTGCGCTGGCTGCCGCGCGGTACCCATCAGTGGAACAAGTTCGTCACCCCCGACGAACTGACGCATCATCTGGCCAACAACAAGCTCGCCATCACCGAACAGGCCGGCGTGGTCTACAACCCGCTTGCCGACAAATGGAATATCTCCTCCGACATGGACGTGAACTACATGGTGGTGGCGGAGGGGGTGTAGGTAGCGGCGCCAATATCTTTCGTCGTCCCTGCGAAAGCAGGGACCCATAACCACCGGCCTGCATATCTTAGCACGAACCGTTCCACATCTAATCCCTGTTCCGAGCATGTATTACGTCTACATCCTCGCAAGTCGTCGCCACGGTACCCTGTATATTGGGGTGACCAATTCGCTGCGGAAGCGACTGGAACAGCATCGCAACGGCGAGGGCTCCTCATTCGTTAAGGCGTATGGTGTTTTCCGCTTGGTCTACGTCGAATCTTACGATCGCGCCGAGGAAGCAATCGCACGCGAAAAGCAGCTAAAGCGTTGGAAGCGGGATTGGAAGATTGAGCTGATCGAGCAGGAAAACCTTGAATGGCGTGATCTCAGCGATTTGCTGGTTTAACGGTTATGCCTCAAACTAAGCCCTGTGGTTATGGGTCCCTGCGTTCGCAGGGACGACGGTAGTTTTTCATTCTCCCGCAATCCTGTCATGCGCGTTTCAGTTGACCGCGTGCCCCGCGCCCGGCACGGTGGCTGCGATTTCCCGCCGACAATGAATCCCAATGTTCAGCATCGCCTCGCTCTGGATTCCCTTCACCATCACGGCCGCGCTCGGGCAGGTCGCGCGCAATGCGATGCAGCGGTCGCTGACCGGGCCGCTCGGCACCTGGGGCGCGACCAATATCCGTTTCCTGTTCGGTTTTCCGTTCTCGATTTTTTTCTTCGCCGTCGTGGTCGCGGCGACCGGCGACCGCGTGCCGTGGCCGACGGCGGCGTTCTGGCCGTGGCTGCTGCTGGGCGCGCTCAGCCAGATCATCGCCACCGGGTTGATGCTGCTCGCCATGAACGACCGTTCTTTTGTGGTGACCACCGCTTACCTGAAAACCGAGGCGATCCAGACCGCGATTTTCGGCTTCATCTTCCTCGGCGATCACCTCACCTGGCTGAAAGTGATCGCGATCATTATTGCCACGGTCGGCGTGGTCATCACCGCGCTGCGGCCGGGCGGCGAAAAGGGTTTTGCCGAATTGAAACCGACCATCATCGGGCTGGTGGCGGCTGCCGCCTTCGCGCTGTCGGCGATCGGTTTTCGCGGCGCGATCATTACCGTGCCCGGGGTCTCCTTCGTTACCGCGGCGTCCTATACGCTGGTGTTCGGCCTGTTGGTGCAGACGCTGGTGCTGACGATCTATCTGTTGCTGCGCGCGCCCGACGTGCTCCGGAAAATTCTGGAGCTTTGGAAGCCCTCGATGCTCGCGGGCTTCATGGGTGCTTTCGCCTCGCAATTCTGGTTTCTGGCGTTCGCGCTGACCGCGGCCGCCAATGTGCGCACGCTGGCGCTGGTCGAGGTGCTGTTCGCGCAAGCTGTGTCGTACTACTCGTTCAAGCAACCGCTGTCGGCGCGCGAATTGTCCGGCATCGCGCTGATCGTGATCGGCGTGGCGCTATTGGTGGCGGTGTAAATCAATTCCTGTCGTCCGGCAGCACCGGCAGTGGTGAAACCTCGACGCCTTCCTCGATCAGCGCGCGCGCCTCATCCGGCGATGCCTCGCCGTAGATCGGGCGATGCTCGATATCGCCGTAGTGCATCTTGCGCGCTTCATTGGGAAAACGTTCGCCGACATTGTCGGCGTTCTTGACGATATGATCGCGCAACTCTTTCAGCTTGGCACGCAGCTCGCGCTCCTGCGCCATCAAAAGGGGTGTCGAACCCTGTGCCGCCACTTCCGTCGTGGCAGTATCCGCGGGCGCGACCGGCGCGGGAACGGGGTTTTCGCGGCCCTTCCTGCTCACGATCTGCGGGGCCATGATCGCCCGCTCGACCTTGGCCGAGCCGCAAACCGGGCAGTTCACCAGCTTGCGCTTTTCCTGGGCTTCATAGGCGGACGAACTCTGGAACCAGCTTTCGAACGCGTGGCCCCGCTCGCAGCGCAGGTTGTATCGGATCATGCCGAGCCCCCGACGAGGTGCAGATGTTCCAGGCCGGCCTCAATAGCTTTGGGGTCGGCGACGCCAAAGCGCCGGCCGTGCTGCAGCGAAGGTATGGCTTGCCGCGCGGTCTCCACCTTCGACGGATCGATCTCGGCGAGGAAAACCCCGGGCTCGACCCCGCCCTCGGCCAGCACCACGCCCCAGGGATCGACGATCAGCGAGTGCCCGAAAGTCTCGCGCTTGTTTTCATGCAGGCCGGCCTGGGCGGCGGCGAACACGAAGCAGCCGGTCTCGATGGCGCGGGCGCGGAGCAGCGTGTGCCAGTGCGCCTCGCCGGTCTTGCGGGTGAAGGCGGAAGGCACGGTGAGGAACGACGCGCCGCTCTCGGCCAGCGCGCGATACAGCGCCGGGAAGCGCAAATCGTAGCAGATCGTCAGGCCGATGCGGCCCCACGGCAGGTCCGATATGACGGCGGTCTCGCCCGGCTGGTAATTGGCGGATTCGCGATAGCTCTCGCCGCCGGGGAGATCGATATCGAACATGTGGATCTTGTCGTAGCTCGCGAGCAGATTGCCGTCCGGCCCGATCAGGAACGAGCGGTTGACCGCCTTCTCGGGCGAGAACCGCAGCGCCAGCGAGCCGATATGGAGATGGATCTTCAATTCCGCCGCGAGCGCGCGATAGGCTTTCAGCGACTGGTCGTCCTGTTCGCCGGCGAGATGCTCGAACAGCGCCTTGCGGTTAAGTTGCATCATGTTGCTCACCTCGGGGGTGAGCACATAGTCGGCGCCTTGCGCGGCGGCCTCGCGGATCAGCTTGATGCCCTGCTCGAGGCTTGGCCCAGGCAGAAGCCCGGTGCGCATCTGCACCATGGCGGCGGTGAAAACGGTGTCGGCGCTCATAAGCCGGCCTTTTCGCCCGCCAGCAGCCCATCGAGCTTGCCCGCGCGGTCGAGCGCATAAAGCTCGTCGCAGCCGCCGACATGGGTTTTGCCAATGAATATCTGCGGAAAGGTCGCGCCTTCGCCGGCCCGGTTCCACATCTCCCGACGCCGTGTCGGATCGGTGGCGACGTCGAATTCGGTGAACGCGGCCTGCTTGCGCGTCAGCAGCGACTTGGCGGCGGTGCAATAGCCGCAGCCCGGACGGGTATAGATTTCAATGGCAGCGGCCATGACGCGCTCTGTTGTGGACGATTGCCAATTATATGGGAGCTTTATGGGTGTCCACAACCCGCGCGAACACCAGCACGTCGACCTGCGCGGCCCTGGCGCGCAATAATGCCCTGGCGCAGGCGTCCGTGGTGGCGCCGGAAGTCAGAACGTCGTCGATCAGCACCACCCGGCGGCCGGCAATATCACTGCCCCGGTCGGCGGCGACCTTGAATGCGCCCTGCACATTGCTGGCGCGCTGGGCACGGGACAGGCCGATCTGCTGCTCGGTGGCCCGGACGCGGCGAAGCGCTTCGGAAGCCAGTTTGACCCCGCTCTGGCGGGAAATGACGCGCGCAAGCGCGCCGGACTGGTTGTAGCGGCGGCTCCAGCCGCGCCGCCAATGCAGGGGAACCGGCACCAGCACGTCGGCATCTTCAAGCAATTCCTGGCCCGAGCGCGCCATCCAGCGGCCCATCGCCGGCGCCAGATCGGTGCGGTCCTGGTACTTCAGCGCATGCACCAGCGTGCGGGCGACGTCGTCATAACGCACCGCGGCGCGGGCGCGCGCATAAGCTGGCGGATTGGCGATCGCTTCCATCGATAATAGTTCAGGGCCGGGATCGTAGACAAAGGGAATGCCGAGCCGGGGGCAGAACGGCTTTGCGATGAACGACAGTTTTGACCAGCATTCGGCGCAGACACCCTCGCCATCGACCGGCTCGCGGCAGGCCACGCACAATGTCGGCAGCGCGATGTCGAGCGCGAGCCGCGCGGTCTGCGCCCACGCGCCTCGGCAGGCGTTCAGGGCGCCGCGTAGATGCGTGGAGATGGAACGTGGGGATGCCTCGGTGTCCATGGCAGGAGGCTACCGCCGGGTGGCGCGCCGCTCAAGCGGCCAACCTCACGGCGCGTTCCCCGGATGCTGCGCAGCGCGCCGCCCCTTCGCGGCGTGGTGCGCTGCTGATCCGGGGCCCATGTTACCGGAAACGAATGGGTCCCGGCTCTGCGGAGCAGCGTTGCACGCTGCACCGCGTCCGGGACACGAGAGCCGATTGCCAGATGCTCCGATATCGGCGTACCAACCGGCATGGCCCCGAACCGGACTACCGCGCCCATCCTGTTCGACCGCGCGCTGCTGCGCGTGCGACAGGAGCGTGCACGGCATGGCGGGCCGGTCACGTTCCTGCTCGATCGTGTCGCCGAAGACATGGTCGAGCGGTTGCAGGCGGTGACGCGGCGCTTTTCCGATGCCGCGGATATCTGGACGCCAGGCGGCGCGCTGCGGGGATCGGCGGGTGACCGTGTCCGGTCGATCAGCCATATCGGCCTCGATGAATCCGAGTTGCTTCCGCTGAAGCCGGAGTCGCTCGATCTCGTCGTCTCCGCGCTGGCCCTTCAATTCGTCAACGACCTGCCGGGTGTGCTGGCGCAGATTCGCCGCGCGCTAAGACCTGACGGGCTGTTGCTGGCGGCGATGCTCGGCGGCGATACGCTGACCGAGCTCCGGCAATCCTTTGCGGCGGCG
Organism: Bradyrhizobium sp.; assembly: GCF_049691595.1. GTDB lineage: Bacteria > Pseudomonadota > Alphaproteobacteria > Rhizobiales > Xanthobacteraceae > Bradyrhizobium. Next base: position 2,442 of record NZ_JBAVNZ010000670.1, on the reverse strand, counting down.
GAGGCCGAATGCGAGGGCGGGGTGTCGCCGCGCGTGGTGCCGTTTGCCGATCTGCGCGATGTCGGCGCGCTGCTGCAGCGCGCGGGTCTGGCGCTGCCGGTTACCGACGTTGACCGCGTCGTGGTGCGCTATGACAGCGCGTTCGCGCTGATGGCTGATCTCAGAAGGATGGGCGCGACCAACATCCTGATCGAGCGGCGGCGGACCCCGACGCGCCGTGCCACCATGTTGCGGATGGCGCAGGTTTACGCCGAGCGCTTTGCCGATCCCGACGGCCGCATCCGCGCGACCTTCGACGTCATCTGGCTGTCCGGCTGGGCACCGCATGAAAGCCAGCAGCAGCCGTTGCGGCCGGGGTCGGCGAAGGCGAGTTTGGAAGCGGCGGTGAAGGGGAAGAAGTAGTGGGTGTCGCCACATAACGAAACGTCATCCTGAGGCGCGAGCGGAGCGAGCCTCGAAGGATCGCCGCGGACACCGGTGGCGCCGTCGCCCTTCGAGGCCTCCGCTGCGCTCCGGCACCTCCAGCGATGAGCGCAAGTGCGCTCACGCGGGGGGTGATGGCGGTCTCCAACTGCGACCCGACGGGCAAATCAGCCGCGAGCGGGGCCCCATTCTACTTTGCATGGGGTTGTTTTCGCAATTTTGAGTCTTGGCACTGGTGTACCGCCGACCGGTCACCTCACATCAGCAAATCGATCAGATGCGGGATCAGCGGAATATCCGCCGGCGGCATCGGATAGTCGCGCAGCCTGTTGGCACGCACCCAGGCGAGGTTTTGTCCCTCGCGCGCGGTTAGCTGGCCTTCCCAGCGCCGGCAGATATAGAGCGGCATCAGCAGATGGAAGTTCTCGTAGGCATGGCTGGCGAAAGTCAGCGGGGCGAGACAGGCTTCCGTCACGCTGATGCCGACCTCTTCGTGCAGCTCGCGGATCAGGGTCACTTCCGGCCGCTCGTCCGGCTCGACCTTGCCGCCGGGAAATTCCCACAGTCCGGCGAGCGCCTTGCCCTCCGGGCGCTGCGCGATCAGCACGCGCTTGTCGGCATCGACCAGCGCGCAGGCGACCACGAGGGTGAGTTTCACGACCGGTAATCGCCGTTGATCGCGACATATTCCTTGGTGAGGTCGCAGGTCAGCACGCGGTCGCGGCCCTTGCCGAGGCCAAGCCCGATCCTGATCTGGATCTTCGGGTTCTTCATCGCCTCGGATACTTCCGCCTCATTGTAGGACGGATCGCGCGCGCCGCTTTTGGCGACGCGGATGCCGTTGAACGAGATCGCGAGCTTGTCGCGGTTGGCGGGTTCGCCGGCCTTGCCGACCGCCATCACCACGCGGCCCCAATTGGCGTCCTCGCCGGCGATCGCGGTCTTCACCAGCGGCGAATTCGCCACCGACATCGCGATTTTCCGCGCCGAGGCTTTCGTGGTCGCGCCGTCGACGATGATCTCGACCAGTTTTCGCGCGCCTTCGCCGTCGCGGGCCACCTGTTCGGCGAGATCGGCGAGCACGTCGCGAAACGCCCTGGTGAAGGCTTTCAGGCGCGGGTCGCCGGCGCGGGTGATTTTCGGCGCGCCATTGGCGGCGGCGGCGCCGGTCGCGAACGCGAGCAGGGTATCCGAGGTGGAGGTATCGCCATCGATGGTGACGGCGTTAAAGCTGTCTTCGACGCCGCTTTTGAGCAGCGATTGCAGCACGGCGGACGACAGCGGCGCGTCGGTGAAGACGAACGACAGCATGGTCGCCATGTCGGGCGCGATCATGCCGGCGCCCTTGGCCATGCCGTTGATGGTGACCCTGGCCTCGCCGAGCTTGACGGTCGCGGTTGCGACCTTCGGGAAGGTGTCCGTGGTCATGATCGCCCTGGCCGCGCCGATCCAGTCATCGGGTGCGGCGCGCTCGGCGAGCCGCGCCAGCACGCCGTCGAACTTGCCGGCGTCCAGCGGTTCGCCGATCACGCCGGTGGAGGCGAGATACACCTCATTGGCACTGCAGCCGACGGCTTTGGCGGCGATCGCGGCTGTCAGCGCGGTGGACCGCTTGCCGGTTTTGCCGGTGAACGCATTGGCATTGCCGGAATTCACCACCAGCGCGCGGGCAAACCCTCCCTTGGAAGGTCCGCCGCGGGCAAGTTTGGCGCGGCACCATTCCACCGGCGCGGAGGGGCATTTCGATTGGGTGAAGACACCGGCGACGGTGGTGCCCTTGTCCATCACCGCGAGCAGCACGTCGGTGCGGCCCTTGTAGCGGATCCCCGCGGCAGCGGTAGCGAGCCGCACGCCCGCGATCGCGGGCATGGCGGGGATTTCGGTCGGGGCGAGGGGGGAGACTGCGGTGGACATGAGGGGCTTCCGGCTTCGAGAACGGAAGCGCTCTGTATCATCTCGAGCGGTAGCGCGGGAGAGGGTGTGGAGTGATCTCACCAATGTGTCGTCCCGGCTCAAGGC
>NZ_JBAVNZ010000669.1:0-5699 GCF_049691595.1 Bradyrhizobium sp. | reverse complement strand
CGCAGCAATTTCACGGTTCATCCGATGAGCCATCGCCCGTTGTGAATATCGAATTTCACCAAACCTTCGCCACGCATTTTCAAAAGGAGGGATTGACAGGCTTCCTCATTCACTACGTTGGCGCGTTTCATGATTTCGTAGACTTTGAGCGGCTTCTCGCGAAGCGCATTCAGGATATTCTCCCGATCATTCAGCATGACTGCTCCCTGCAAACCAAACCACCCTGATACCCATTCTTGAATAAACCGTTAGATCATGACGAGTTTGATCTCGCCGTCCTCAAGGGCTCCCGTCGCAAGGGCGTCGCGCGCCATCCTTTCGATGATCGGCCAATGTGTGAGAAGGTACTTTTGCGCCTGTACCTTCGTCGGCAGCGTGGTCTGCAGAACGCAGCGTTGCCGCGCGTTACCATTCGCGATCTGAAAAGATACCGCTTGCGGTCCCTCGTCGATCTCCTGTTCGGTGGGTTCGGCAAGTTTCCGCATACGCTGTTCCTTTACGCGATTTGGTAAGGCAAACGCCATTTCGACATCAACTGCCACGACTGCATCCGCTTCTTGCCAGAAGATATGACCGACAGGCGACCAGCCAGGGCGTGATGACTTCTCTTCGAGTCATCCCGCTCTTGAGCGCCCACTTTTCCGGATCATGCTCTCGGGCTGATCTTCGTGGCCGTCGGCGAGTGGCGTGTTTTTCGGCCCGCGGTCCGCGTGGAGCTGCGTGTTGCGGACCGCTGCCGCCAGCATCTCACGCAGCTCGGCCTTGGACTTTGGTGGTTCCCGCGCGATAGATGCTTGCCAGTTTGCCATGTTCACCATGTGGGGATGCCCGAGCGATAATTAAACCCCATGGATCACAAGAACCGGGGGCAATTCGCGGACTGATGTCGAACATCGCGCCAGTCCGCAGGTTGGTTTTGAGCTCCTCGCGAACCCATCACCTTCGCAAACTGCCATTGATGGGTATTGCTTCCGCTCCACCCATCCTGCGCGCTGCTCTCAAAAATTCGCCCGGTTCGAGATCGCGCCGTCAACGATCAGGTTCGATCCCGTCGTAAACGACGAGAATTACGGAGAACTACGCGCCGAGAATTACAGTGCCAGTGCACTTAATCCAATTCCAGGTTCCGCGATAGCGCGCGTCAACGGCTTTCCGGTCCGGCGGGCTTCGGCCCGCGCTTGCCCGCCTTGAGCGCGCGCCCGGTCCGGCGTTCGAGGCGGGCGAGAAAGCGATCGTTGCCGAGCGGCCGGCCGATGCTCTCGGCGGCGCGCAGGCGGTCGAACAGATCGTCCTCGGGCTCACTTGCCAGCAGATCGGCGAAGCGGGGGAAGCGATCGCTGATCGGTGCCAGCGCGGTGAGCCCGTCATCGGCGCCGCGCAAATGCGCGCGCGTGCTCGACCACCGCCAGTCCTGCGGGCGTTGCACCAGCCGCGCCCGCACCGGATTGAGCGAGACGTAGCGCAGCGCGGCGGCCAGATGTTCCTCGTCCATGGCGACGGCGCCGAACCGGCCCTGCCAGAAATGACCGCTGCGTTTGCGCCGCGCCTGGATGATTCCGGCATAGCGACGATGCACCCGCGCCAGCGCGTGGCGCAGCCCGTCGGGATCGGACGGCACGAGGATCAGGTGGACATGGTTCGGCATCAGGCACCACGCCCACACCTCGACGGCGGCCGCGCGGCAATTCTCGGCGAGCAGGTCGCGATAAAGCGCATAGTCGCCGTCGCCGAAGAAGGTGCGCGCGCGGCCATTGCCGCGCTGGGTGACATGGTGCGGATGACCGGGAATGACGACACGGGCGAGGCGGGCCATGCGACAGGATGGCGCGAGGCGGGCGACAAGTCAATTGAGTGCACTGTCACCGTAATTGCCCCGTAATTGCCAGCGATTGCTGAAGCCGAAATCATATGGTGTTCGAAAATGGGACACGCGCGCCCGCAGTAAACGTTTGTTATTTCAGTTAATGATCGGTAAAAATCCGCGGTGGGGCAGAGTGGCGTTGGAGGAGGCTCATCATGAGATACGGTACTTTTGTCCTTGCGCTCGGCGCTCTGTGGTCATCGCAAGTTTCGGCGGGCGAGTTGCAACCTGTCTACGTGGCGCCTGGAGGCGTCTATATCGCGTCTGCCCAGGTTTATGTTCGGTCCGAAAACGGTGACCCGGCTTATGCGGCGCCGGGCCGCATGTACTACGCACCAGGTCATGTACCGCTGGGGTCCGCATACGCGCCGGGTTATGTGCCACCGGGGCACGTATACCGAACCCCTACATTCTATGAATCTACCCGATCGATGTACCCGGCGCAGCGAGCCTATGTTGATCGACAGCCAGAGTACTACTCCACTTACGATACAGAATTTGTGCCGCGGCCACCCGCCCCTGTGCCATACGACGGTCGCGAGCGTTGTGTGACCAACCCGGCGTATGGTCCGTCGGTCTACTGTGATTAAGACTCGTTGCGCGAGAAATGCGGGTTCGCTGTTGCTTGCGCCGCACTGGGCGGAAGGAAAAGGGACCGGGGCGCGATGGCCTCGATCCCTCCTGCGCCAACGCCGTTAGCGAGTGGTGGGTTGGCTGTTCGCACTTCGAGTGAGGCTGGTTGCCCGAATTCAGTCAGATTGAAGGGTAAAGATGCTTCAGGTTGATACGAGCATGGGAGCTGTGACGTGCCAGTTTGCCTTGGGAATTACCGGGACACTTAATTCAAACTGAAGAAGCTGGAATCAATTGGCGCCGCGCGGGATTGTGAATTCCACTGGAGCCCTGCGGAGTCGAGAGATGAGCGCTATTGGTCCGGGCGCTCGCAGCGCGCGGCTCTCCGCTTCCAACGGCTGGCTGCATTTTTTTGCCTGACGGGCAAATCAGCGATTTGCCCGTCAAGCCCCGGTGCGGAAAATATTCCTGTTTTCAACGCCCCAAATCAGTTCTAGAAATCCCGCCGTCCCGTCCCGAAAGAGGGGCGTTGGCCATCGTCACGAACGTTGGGACGGGATGCGGTGGACGCGGCAGCGTCGGGCGCGAAACGGGATCGCAGGGCGGGTTTCGATCCGTGAGCGGTCAACGGCGCGCAGACGACCGGCGCTGAAGCGTACGGCAAAACCGTGTGGTCCTGGCACCCGTTGCTGGTGTCAAGTCGGCGGAGGTTTTGCGAACCCGACCGGGTTCGGCAAAGCCGCTAATCCGCCGATGACGGTGACAAGACGAATTCGTCGCCGGGGAGAGCAAGGCATAAGCCGTAAAGCCATTGCGCAGGGAATGCCGGAATGCTCCGACTGTACCTGTATGCTCGTGTGCGCCTTCTATGTGCATCCCTGCACACGAGACCGCGGGTGCAGCAAGCACCCGGCATTCCCTGCGCCCTCTGTTTTCAAGGGCGGAAGATTTCATCAACGACCCGGGCGATTTCCGCCGCGGGGTCGCGAAATCGTGTCTGGGGCATCGTCATTGCGAGGAGCACTTGCGACGACCGCGTCCGCCGAAGCTCTACGAGCAAAGGCGGAAGCAATCCATTCTTTCTTTGTGCGGCGAGATGGATTGCTTCGCGGAGCCTGTCATCGGGCGCGCATTCGCGCGACCCGTTGGCTCGCAATGACGGTCGCAATAGCGCGGCGCTTCGCGCCGACCCGGTGGCTCGCAATGACGGTCCCACAACTACCCCAGCGGCTTCAGCCCCGCCTCGATCTGCGCGCGGCGCAGCTCGAGGAACGGCGGCAATGCCAGTTTTTCGCCGAGCGCGGCAAGCGGCTCGTCGGTCGCAAATCCCGGACCGTCGGTCGCGATCTCGAACAGGATGCCGTTGGGCTCGCGGAAATACAGGCTGCGAAAATAGAACCGATCGATCTCGCCACTGTTGGGAACGCGCAGTTCCGTCAGCCGCTGCGTCCAGGCGTGATACTGCGCCTCGTCGGGCGTACGGAACGCGACATGGTGCACGCCGCCGGCGCCCTGCCGCGCGGCCGGCAAATCCTTTTGCTCGATCACATGCAGTTCGGCGGCGGGGCCGCCCTCGCCCATCGCGAACACATAGATCTGCGCGCCGTGCGCGGCATAGTCGCGCACGCGGCGCATGTTCATCACGTCGGTCAGTACGTAAGCCGTCCGCGCCAGATCGTGCACGGTGAGCACGATCGGACCGAGGCCGCGGATCTGGTGCTCTGCCGGCACCGGGCTGCGCTCCCAGGGCGACGCAGTTCCCGCGCCGCCGTCGTCGACCAGCACCAGGCGCTGGCCCTCGCCGTCCTCGAACGGCAGCGTCAGCCGGCCGTCGACCTCGACGACATCGCCAACATGACCGCCTGCCTGCTTCAGGCGATCGCGCCAGTAACCAAAACTGTTTTCGCCGGCGACGCGCAGGCCGGTCCGCGAAATCGAGTTGGTGCCGCGCTGCTCGGGAGCTGCCGGAAAATCGAAGAAGGTCAGGTCGGTTCCGGGATTGGCCTTGCCGTCGGCGTAGAACAGATGATAGGCGCTGACGTCGTCCTGGTTGACCGTCTTCTTGACCAGCCGCATGCCGAGCAGGCCGGTATAGAACGCCAGATTCTGGCGCGGTTTCGCGGAAATCGCCGTCAAATGGTGAATTCCGGTCAACTGCATCGCCTCGTCCTTTCGATTCGCTTCCCGGGGAAAATTTTCCCGGGACATTTGGGCCTCGTGGCGGATCATGTAGGATATCGTCCGATGAGTAGCCAGCGGCAAATTTGCCGCCGGTTTTCCGAGGGACATTCCATGACCGGGCATCTGATAGTCACCGACGAGGAAGCGACGCGCGTGATCACGCTGCGGCGGCCCGAGAAGAAGAACGCGATCACCCAGGAAATGTATCGCGAGATGAGCGATGCCATCGACAGGGCGCAGAACAACCCGAACATCCGCTGCATGATCATCACCGGCGGCTCCGGCGTATTCACCGCCGGCAACGACCTCGAGGATTTCCTCCACGAAGGCACGTCGAACACCGACACGCCGCGCGCCTCCAACGCCGCGAAATTTCTCTATTCGCTGGCGCACAACGTCAAGCCGATCATTGCCGCGGTCGACGGCGTTGCGATCGGCATCGGCACCACCATGCTGTTTCACTGCGATTATGTTCTGGCCAGCAAGACGGCGACCTTCGCCACGCCGTTCATCCATCTCGGCCTCGTCCCGGAAGGCGCCTCCAGCCTGTTGATGCCGCGCACCATGGGACACCAGCGCGCCTTTGCGATGCTGGTGATGGGGCGCACCTTCAGCGCTGACGACGCCCGCGAGGCCGGCTTCGTCAATGTGGTGGTGGCGCCCGGCCATACCGAAGCCGAGGCGCGCAAGGTGGCGCGCGAGATTTGCGCGCTGCCGGCGGAGGCGGTTTCGATCTCGCGAAAGCTGATCAAATTGCCGCCCGAAGACATGACCCGCCGGATCGATCAGGAAGGCCATCTGTTCGGCGAACGGATGCGCTCGAAGGAGGCGATCGCCGCGTTCAAGGCATTCTTTGCGCGCAAGAGGGGCTAGCATGATCCGGAAAAGTGGGAACCGGTTTTCCGAAGAGATCATGCTCAAACAAAGAGATCGGATCATGATCCGATTGAATCCGATCGGATCATGATCCGAGCCTTCGCGAAATTGTCGCGCCGGCCGGTTATTGTTGTGTCATGAAAGATACGCATTACCAGATCCTGTCAGCCTTGACGTTGCTGGCGGCGCTCACATCGTCATGCCCAGC
>NZ_JBAVNZ010000668.1:0-3118 GCF_049691595.1 Bradyrhizobium sp. | reverse complement strand
GCATTAACGATGCTCCCGCGGGCTGCTGGAACCAAAGCGAGTTTCCGGGCATAGTGGAAGCCGGGGGACGGAGAATTGCGGCGCCGTATTCGAGGCGCATGGGTAAAGAGGCCTGGAGGCCAAGGGTACAATGCGTTCCTTCCTCGTTGCTTTCACCGGACTGATGCTGTTTGCCAGCGGCACGGCGCAGGCCAAGATCGCCATCACCATCGACAAGGATAACCAGCAGATGAGCGTCGCCGTCGACGGCGTCGAGCGTTATCGCTGGCCGGTCTCCAGCGGCATCCCCTCGCGCGAGACGCCGAACGGCTCGTTCCGCGCCTTCCGCATGGAGGAAGATCACTACTCCAGGGAATTCGACGACGCGCCGATGCCGCATTCGATCTTCTTCACCAGGATCGGGCATGCGATTCACGGCACCGATTCCGTCGGCCGCCTCGGCACGCCCGCCTCGCACGGCTGCGTGCGGCTGTCGCGCGACCATGCCTCGACCCTCTATGCGCTGGTGCAGCAGGAAGGCGTGCTCAACACCACGGTGACGCTGACCGGCTCGGCTCAGGTCGCGATGGCGCGCAACCCGCGTCCGCGCGGCGATACCGCCGTCGCGCGCCGCGCCCCGGCGCCGCAATACGATCAGGAGTACGACGCTGCCGCCGGCGATCCCGTCGTGATCACGCCGCAGCGGCGCGTCGCGCCGCAAGTTCGCGCCGATGACGGCTACTTCTATCCGGCCGACGGTTACTCCAACGAGGCGCGCTATCCGGCGCCGCGCGGCCGCCGCACCTACGACGCGCAGGCCTATCCGCAGCCGCAAGATCAATACTATGACAACCGCGGCTATGCGCGGGCGCCGCGGGGCTACTATGACCAGCCGCGGCCTTACTACCAGCCGCGCGGGCGGTTCACCTATCAGGATTAGGTGGGCAGCGTCCTTCGATCGAGCGATCTTGCCGGAGCCAGGGCGAGTTCAGCCGTCCACAACACTGGCCAGCGGCCCTTCGCGCCGGAGCATCGACCGCGACCTTTGCCAGACATCGTGAAGCGCCATGCCGCCGGCCATGGCGGCGACAAACACGATGACGCCCGGCGACAGGGTCGCAAGGCTCTCCAGGGCCGGTCCCGGGCATAATCCCGCGAGACCCCAACCTACTCCGAACAGCGCTGCGCCGATCACCAGCGGCGGATCGATCCGCATCTTGCCCGGCAAGAAGCTCTGCTTTGCCAGCAATGGCTCTGCAAGGCGGCCTGCCAGCACCAAGCCCGGAACCGAGACCGTGAGCGCGGCCATCATCACGACGGCCATGCTCGGATCCCAGGCGCCAAAAATATCCAGGAAGCCGAGCACCTTGGTCGGCTGCACCATTTCGGAGATCAGCAAACCCGCTCCAAATATCAGGCCGCAAATCAGCGGCGCGAGGATCGCCATCGATCAACCTCCCATCAAATGATGTGTGACCGCGACCGTGACGATCGCGGTCACCATGAAGATGATGGTGGCGGCGATGGAACGGCCGGACAATCGTCCGATTCCGCAGATACCGTGGCCGGAGGTGCAGCCGCCGCCGAGCCGCGCACCGAAGCCGACCAACAACCCCGCGGCCACGATCACCATCCAGTTGGCCGGCAGTTTCGGCGGCGTCATCCCGTATCCGATGAGGCCGGCGACCACCGGCGCCAGAATGAGCCCGGCGACAAAGGCGACGCGCCAGCCCCGGTCGTTGCTCCTAAATTGCAGCAGCCCGCCAAAGATACCGCTGATGCCGGCGACCCGTCCGGTCAACAGCATCAAGAGGACGGCGGAAAGGCCGATCAGGCCACCGCCGATCGCGGCCGACACCGGAGTGAAATTAGCCATCACGATCTTTTCCTGTTGTTTGGAGCCGCCATGATAGGCATGCCGCGCGCAAGCGCAATCCACTGCATGGGCGGTCGAAGCCTGATCCACAGCGGCGCCGCCCGCCTATTGCTCCCCGTCACGCAGGCGCCGCCATACCGCGCCGAGCACATTGGAATAATCGTCGGTCCACACCAGCTGTTTTTCGTCGGCCTCGGTCTCGGCCCAGACGTCGGACGACGCGAGCTTGCCGACATCGGCCTGCTCGCGCGCGGAGACCACGACCGAGGTCGAGAAGATATACTCGCTGTCGCGGCTGGAATCCTCGCTGTAGACCCAGCTCTTCATGTCGTTGGCCTCGGCGATGCCGACGACGACGCTGGCCAGTTCCAGATGCCGGTTGGAGACATGCATCACCACCGCGCCCTGCGGCGCCAGCTTCTGCTTGTAGATCTCCATCGCCTCTTCGGTCGCCAGATGGATCGGGATCGCGTCCGACGAATAGGCGTCGACGATGATCAGGTCGTAGATGCCGTCCGGTTCCCTGGCGAAGGTCAGCCGCGCATCGCCGATCACGGGCTTCAAATTCGGCTCGCAGTTCTGGATGTAGGTGAAGTATTTCGGGTCCCGCGCGGTATCGACCATCGACTGGTCGATCTCGAAGAATTTCCAGTCTTCGCCGGGCTCGGAGGCGCAGGTCAGCGTGCCCGAGCCGAGCCCGATCACCGCGACGCGAAGCGGCGCGCCTTTGCGCTCGCGGATCGCCGTGATCGCCCGCCCGATGCCGCCATCCCGGTGGTAATAGGTGATCGGCTCCGGCCGCCCGGTGATCGGCGTGCCGTCATCGTTCTGGAATTTCTCGGCGCCGTGAATCGTGGTGCCGTGCATCAGCACGTGATACTGGCCGTGCGGCGTCACCACGATCTTGTGGACGCCGAAGAAGCTGCGGACGGTTTCCACCCTTCCGTCGTCCGACGGATAGGCCCGGATCAGCACCAGCGCCACCGCGACGGTGGCAAAGATCTTCCAGCGGCTGGCGTTGAAGCCGAGCGCCAGCAAGGCCGAGAGCCCGCCGACCGCGCCGATCATCCACACCCGATGCTCGTCGAGCCAGCTCATGACCTTGCCGGGAGACCAGGACGGCGCGATCAGCGCCAGCGCCAGCACCGCGAGAAACGGCCAGTACCAGCGGCTCCAGCGCGGCAAGCGCTCGTCGCCGCCGGCTGGCCGGCACAGCGCCGCCAGCGCCAGCAGGATCGGATATTCCGCGACCCAGGAGAAGGC
>NZ_JBAVNZ010000667.1:0-16140 GCF_049691595.1 Bradyrhizobium sp. | reverse complement strand
ATACCGGATGGTTCGCTCACAGATACGCGGCGCGGCGGCCGAAGTTACACGGATCGGGGATGAAATTTCTCACTTTCCTGCGAGGTACGGACCTATGCGCTCCCTCTTACCGCAGGCAAAGAGAGGTCAAGAACCGCCCTCGCCTTCGCGGTTTGTCTGGGCGGTGGGCTGGGGACGCTGAGGACGCGGGCCCGGCGGCGGCGGGCGGCGCCGTGGCGGCCTGGTTCCGGCCTGGCGATTGGCTTCGGCCGGCCGCGCCTCCCGGATGCGCTCCTTTGCCCGCGCGCCTTCCCGATATCGCGCCAGCGCGCCTGCTGCGGCCGACGCCCCCCGGCCCCACATGCCGATGAGATGGCCGGCGACCCGGCCGGTCACGCCGCCCGCCCAGACCAGTTCGAACGGCGAAAACAGCCGCCAGCGCTCGTCGCCCCGCAGGATGCTGCGCGCGATCAGCTGCCCGGCCATCGCCGAGGTGTTCAGCCCCTGACGGCCAAAACCGCTGGCGACCCACAGGCCTTTGCGCAACTGGCCGATCTGCGGCATGCCATGCACGGTCAGTCCGACCGCGCCGCCGAACACGTCGGATAGGGCGACCCTGCCGAGGCCCGGAAAGATCGTGGCGATCCTGCGCTGAATGGCGGAGCCGAAGCGGCGCGGCCGCGCGTCCCAGGTGGTTTCAGGACTGGCCCACATCAGGCGATCACCGTCGACGATCCGGAAATGATCGATGCCGTCGCTGTCGGTCACCGACCCCCGGAAGGAGATGAACTCGGCAAGCCGGTCGCCGAGCGGTTCGCTCACCGCGGCATAGCGCCAGACCGGCAGCAGCGTCTCCGACAAGCGTCGCAACGGCGCGCCGAGATGGATGTTGCCGGCCAGTACGATATGAGACGCGCGCAGGCGTGCCGAGGGCGTGACGATGCGCTTGCGAATACCCGAGGAGTCGATGCTGACGACCGGCGTGTCCTCGAAGATGCGGGCCCCTGCCCGCTTCGTCAGCTCCGCCAGGCCATGGACATATTTGCGGCCGTCGATCTGGAATGCCTTCGGATAATAGATACCGTGGAAATAGCGTCCGGTCCTGAGCTGGTCGCGCACGCGATCGACCTGCCAGCCCTCGACTTCGGTCTCGAAATCCTCGCTCAGCGTCCGCAGCCGGCTGATCAGGGTTTCGCCGTCGTCGACGTTGGAGACCTCCAGCGCGCCCTCGCCCAGCGCGATGCCCGGCATCAGCTCCTCGGTCGCGGTATCGCGCACATAGTCGGCGCCCTGTTTCGACAGCGACCACAATTCGCGCGCGTCTTCCAGGCCGACGCGCGCGATCAGCTCGCCGATCGCAAGGCCGTAGCCGGGCATGACGGTGCCGAGATGATGGCCGGACGCATTCCAGCCGACATGGCGGCCTTCGAGCACCGCGACGCTGGCGCCAAGCCGCGCGGCCTCCCGCGCCACCGTGAGACCGGCCAGCCCGGCCCCGACCACGCAGATATCGACATCGAGCTCGAACGAAAGCCGCTCGCGAAACGGCATCGCCTCGTCGCCGGGGCCGTTGGTCGCACTTGTGGCAGCCTCATTCATGGCGTTTTCTTACGGACCGCTGCGGCGCTTGTCACCTTGTCCTAAGCATGAGCTTGTAGATTAATTAAGACCGAGACCGAATCGAGATTGCGCCGATGCGCCGTTTGATGCTGCTGCGTCATGCCAAGACCGAGACCGACGCACCCACGGGACGGGACCGGGACCGCCGACTCGATGACCGCGGCCGGCGCGATGCCGCAGAAATCGGCGGCTGGATCGGCCGGCATCCGCCGTTTCCCGACCTCGTGCTGGTTTCGCCGGCGGTGCGGGCGCACCAGACCTGGGAGATCGCCTGCGAGGCGATGAAGGAGCTGGCGCCAGAGCCGCGGGTCGAAATCCTGCCCGAACTCTACGGCGCCGATCCGGCGCAGCTGTTGCGGGCCATCCGCACCGCCGAAGTCACCGGTCCGCGGCGCCTGATGGTGGTCGGGCACAATCCCGGCATGCATGAACTGGCGCTGACGCTGGCCGGCAGCGGCGGCGACGCCGCCGCCAGCAAGGCGCTCAAGGACAATCTGCCGACCGCGGGTCTTGCGATCTTCGACTTCGCGATCGACGACTGGAACAATGTGGCGTTCCGGCGCGGCAGGCTCGTGCAGTTCGTCAGCCCGAAACTGTTGAAGAAGATTTCGGGCGACTAAGGCAGGCGGACATCGCGGCGCCGCCGTGCTAAACAGACCGGGAACAGGAGGGGCGAATGTTCAAATCCATTCTCGTGCCGATTGATCTGGCCGATACCGATCTGGCGAAGCCGGCGATTGCCACCGCCGCGACGCTGTCGCAGACCTGGGGCGGCACGGTGCGGCTGCTCAACGTGCTGCCGATGACGCCGGTGATGCTGGCGGAATATGTGCCGGCCGACTTCGACGCCCAGCAACGGCAAACCTCGGAAGAAGCGCTGGCGATCGTCGCGGGCGAATCCGGCATCGAGCCGCCGCGCATTTCCGCCGTGGTGCGCCAGGGCGGAATCTATCACGAGATCCTCGAGGAAGCGGCGGCGGTCAAGGCCGACCTGATCGTGATGACATCGCACCGGCCGGCGATGCGGACTTACTTCCTCGGCTCCAATGCCGGCCATGTCGTGCGCTACGCCAAATGCTCGGTGCTGGTGGTGAGGCATTAAAGCGCCGCTCGAATTGAACAGCGGAGTTATCACGAGCCGGCTATCGCCGATGCGGCCGGCCACTCCGCGATAAAACCCCTCGCCTTGTAGGGCTCGATCTTGTCCCATTCGTTCACGATGCGGCGGCGGAACTCGGGATCGGTATGCCAGAGCGCCCGCGGCGTTCTGAAACTGTCGACCGTGACCAGCATCTTCTCCACTTCCGGCCAGTGCCGGTGCAGCGTCATCGGATAGCGGCGCGCGGTCCAGCTGTTGCCGAGGCAAATCACGCTGCGGATGTTGTTCAGCCCGAGCGCCGCGTCGATCACAGGCAGCGAGAACATGACGTTTTCGCCGGTGTTCATCGCCCTGTGCTCCTGCAGGATCTTGTCGGCCGGGATGCCGCGCGCGATCATCGCACTCCTGATGATTTCGCATTCGGAAAGATCCGATCCCGGCGTCACCCCGCCGCTGACGATTCCCCAGCGAAAATAGCCCGCGCGCCACAGCCGGCAGGCTTGCTCGACGCGCGCGCAAACATCCTCGCGGGTGCCGAACACGAACAGCAAATCGGCGGGCTTCAAGGGCGTGTCGATCAGGTGCCGTGCATTGATCTCGGCGATTTCGGCCTCGGTCGGCAGCCGCCCATTCCGATCATCCACAGTTTGCCCCATACCAGGAAAAAGTGTCGAGACGATGCCGCGAACCGGCGGCGCCGCGAAGTCACATTTCATTTCGCCTGGTTGCAGACTACGGCAGCAACGCTGCCGGCAGATGGTCGAAGCCATAGGTACGCGGCCGGTTTCGTTTCACGAACCCGCCGATCTGCCAGACGAACAGAGCCGCGAAGCCGACCAGAAACAGCGCGCCGGTGAATTCGAAGGTCGTAACCGCGCGGATGAAAAGCCCGGCCATGGCGATTGCGAGCAATGCCAGCAATAGCAGCGCGGCGGCGTAGGTTTTCGGCCCGAAGCCGCCGAACAGCGCGGCCTTGCTGCCGGCCTCGCTCATGCGACGGTGCAGCTCCACGATGAAGGCGCGGTAGCCGTAATCCTGCGGCGCCATCAGCGCCACGGTCTGCCAGCTGGTCGAGAGAATGGCGATGCGCCGGCCATCGGCATGTTCGACATCGGCGCGGAAGCGGCGCGATTGCATCGATACCGGCCGAAATGAAAGGCGGATCGACGCGATATCGGCATAGCGCCAGACACCCGACCTGCCGGCGATCTGCCACGACAATCCGGTGTCGGTCAGCTCGAATTGATGCGCCGATCCGATCAGCGACGCCTTGTAGGCGTAGCGGGTGATGGACGCGCCCTCGCCTGTGACCGTTGTCTGGTGCGGCAGTGAGGTGGGCAATCTGAAATCCCGGCATGAGGGTGAGAGCATGCGCTTGCGCGGCGCGCCGGCTTTATCCTACAAGCGAGTGATGGCCGAGACGACCACTTTTCCGCGCCGCCTGATCCTTGGCGGGGCAATGATTTCCGGCGTGCTGCTGGCGCTTGCGGTGCACATGCTGGGCGCCCGCTACGGCCTCGACCTCGGCGGCCTGTGGCGGTCCGATACGCGCGGATTGATGCCCCCGGGCGCGGCGATTGCGTGGTGGCTGATCGCAACCGTCGGATTCTCCGGCGGCTATTTCGCCGCGAACCTGATGCACAGCGCGGCCGCGGGCCAGATCCCGCGGCGGATGCGGCAATTCCTGATCGCGGTCGGCGTGCTGATCCTCGCCGGCGCCGGCCAGGCGGCCTCCGCCCCGAGCCCGATCCCGACCATATCGGGCGTGCTCGCAGGTCTCGCGGCGCTGTGCCTCGGCGCCGCGGTGGCGTTCTGCGGCGCGCATTTTGCGCTGCGCAAGATCTAGGGCGGCGAGAACTACCCGGAAAGTCCCGGCACCAAATCGCCGCCGGTCTCGACTTCGAGCGATGAGCCGGAAGCATCATTGCCGATCGGCTGATAGCGACCGCCGAGATGTTTGGCGAGAAACGCCTCGGTCACGCCGTAGAACGCGATGCTTACATCAACGCATATAACGACAAAGCTGAGCCCTTCGTCCGGACCAAGAAAAAGGTCCGTCGACGGCGTTTCAAGGGCCGCCGTATCACTCAGCTCTGATTCCGGGAATTAGCCCATGCAAGAGAGCCGCGCGAGATCGCTCCCGTGCGCGGCGTTTTGCCTCAACGATACCTCAAGACCGGCTCGTGGGCCGGCCGCTGGACCTTGCCTTCGGCCAGCGCTGCGGTTACTGCCAGGAGCCCAAAAACCCGACGATGCAACCCCGGAACTTGGCACCGAATTAAGCCGGCAAGAAGGCCCGGTCCGCGACTCGAAATCGGGCATGGCCGCACATATGTCCGGCGTATGACAAAAAGAGCGAACGAAGGCAGAAGCTTGGATTGTCAAGGACTGCACAACGCCACGATTTTATCTTATGGGTCTTCGCGCAAGGCGCGTTTGACCGTCGCCTGTCGCCGTTCGTGACAGGTCTTCCCAAGTTGCCGCCCCGCCGGGAGGATGAATGCATCGGCTGCTGACCGCGCTTGGGCGCGGCTTCAAGAGAAAGATCGGCTGGAAACGGCTCGGGATCGCTGCGAGTCTCCTCATCATCGTCTTTGCGGTCACGACGCTGGTCCGGACCCTGAAGGGGGTCGATGCCGGCATCATCCTGACGGCGTTGACGGAGATTGCCCCGCACCGCATCGCGCTCGCCGCGCTGTGCGTGGTCGGCGCGTTTTTCACCCTGACCTTTTACGATTTCTTCGCGTTGCGAACGATCGGCAAGACGCACGTCCCCTATCGCATCGCCGCGCTGTCGAGCTTCACCAGCTACACCATCGGCCACAATATCGGCGCCACGGTATTCACCGGCGGCGCGATCCGCTTCCGGATCTATTCGGACTACGGCCTGACCGCGATCGACGTCGCCAAAATCTGTTTCCTGTCGGGCCTGACGTTCTGGCTCGGCAACCTGTTCGTGCTCGGCTTCGGCATGGCGTATCACCCGGCGGCGGCATCGGCCATGAACCTGCTGCCGCCGGCCATGAACCGGCTGATCGCGCTGGGCTGCCTCGCCGGCATCGCGATCTATTTCACCTGGCTGATGACGGGCAAGGCGCGCCGCGAACTCGGGCAGAACGGCTGGAAGGTGGTACTGCCTCGCGCCAGGCTGACGCTGCTGCAGGTCCTGATCGGCGTCATCGATCTCTCCTTCTGCGCGCTGGCGATGTATTTGCTGATGCCGACCGAGCCGTACATCGATTTTATCTCGCTGGCGGTGGTGTTCATCCTCGCCACCCTGCTCGGCTTCGCCAGCCATGCCCCCGGCAGCATCGGCGTGTTCGACGCGGCGATGCTGGTGGCGCTGCCCGAATTCGGCAGGGAACAATTGCTGGCGACGCTGGTGGTGTTCCGGATCCTGTATTTCATGATCCCGTTCGGGATTTCGATTTCGATCATGGGGATGCGCGAATTCTGGCTCAACGTCGTGCAGCCCTGGTACGAGCGCCGCAGGCTCAGCGAGCCCTGTGCGGCTTCGGCGACCGTGCGGCAGCCGGTCAAGCGCCGCAAGCCGTAGAGCCAGGCTGGCGCTGATCCCATCGCAACCGCCCCGGACAGCCGTTTTGACGCGTTTTTCATCCGAACCGGTATTCATCCCGCATCAAGTGCGGGACAGGCTTTCGCTCGAAAGCGCTTTAGCTGAAATCACCGGCGTGTTCCGCCGCCTGGTCTTTTGCGCCAGGCGGCCCGGTTCTCTTATTTCTGCCTCAACGATAACGTCAAAGCGCGTCATGGCCCGATTTGCATTCCGTTCGATGATATCTGCCGCGCTGCTTGCGCTCCCGGCCCAATGGGCCGAGGCGCAGACGGCGGGCAATGCACCGCTGCAGATCTCGTGGGAGGTCCGCAACCGCTTCCGCCTGTTCCGCGAGGAACGCGATTTCCTGCTGCATGTCGAGGGCGGGCGCGGACGCAGCGTTCTGGCCTCCGAGCAGGCGCTGGAATTGCAAAGCGATGGCCGCGGCTGGGCGCGCAACACCGTGAACCGGCTCTGCATCGACCTGTTGGGCCGGGTCAGCGAGCCCTGCACCCGCGACAACGTCAAGGAAAGCTATTTGACGCCGATCGATCATCCGGTCGTTATCCGGCTGAGCGGCCAGGTTCCGGTCGGCGCCACCTGCGCCTGGTCGTTCGATGATGGCGATGGTCCGCAGGCATCGACCTTCGACTGCGCCGAGCCGGTCAATGTTCGGGTGCGCTATGGCCGCACCACGGTCGCATCGGTCGATGTCTCCAGCGGATCGGATCCGACCCAGCGCGTCGCCACCGAGATCGCGGTGCGCGATATCCTGATTGCCGGTCTTGGCGACAGCGTCGCCTCCGGCGAGGGCAATCCGGACCGCCCCATCGCGCTCGCGGACGAAGGCTTTTGCTTCCGTTCCTATCTGGGAACGGCGGCCGGGCAATATTACCGTCCGAGCCGCGCCGGCTACAAAGGCGGGCGGGCCTGCGAGGCCCCCGACCCGCTGCAGGTTTGGCAGCGGCACAGCGCGCTCTGGTTCAATTCCGCCTGCCATCGTTCGCTCTACAGTTATCAGACCCGAACCGCGCTGGCGCTCGCCGTGCAGTATCCGCACATCGCGGTGACCTATCTGCCGCTGGCCTGCACCGGAGCCACCATCGCCGACGGGCTGTTCGGCGCGCAGCGCGCGCGCGAATGCCCGCCGTCGAAATCGGCGAGCACCTGCCAGGGCACCGTCAACGGGCAGCTCGCCGAATTGCGCGAGGCGGTCGCCGCCGCAAAGCGCCGACAGCCCGACCGCGGGCTCGATCTGGTGCTGCTGTCGATCGGCGCCAACGACATCTATTTTTCGGGCCTGGTCGCCGACGTGATCGTCGACACGGCGACCGAACGCGTCTTGTTCCGGCGAACCGGCGTGATGGCGTCGGTGGAGGATTCGCGCGCGGCGCTGGCGCGCGACCTGCCGCAGGGATTCGGCAAGCTGCGCGAGGCGCTGAAGCCGCTGGTCGGCGACCTCCAGCGCGTCGTCTACACCTCCTACGCCAATCCCGCGCTTGCCGGTGGCAGTGCGCCCTGTCCGGGCGGACGCGCCGGCTTCGACATCCACCCGTCGTTCAACGCCCAGCCGCAGCGGCTCGCCGCGGTGGCGAATTTCGTTCAGGACGAGTTCCTGCCGCAGCTGAAAGCGCTCGCGCTGTGTCAGTCCGGCATCCTGTGCCGCAATCCGCGCGCCGATCGCATGACCTTCGTCGAAACCCATCAGAGCGCGTTTGCGAACCACGGCTTCTGCGCCCGGGCGCCGACCGATCCGGAATTCGACCGCCAGTGTTTTGCGGCCAATGGCGAAAGCTTCGATGCCGATATCGTCACCGCCGCCAACCAGCCGATGGTATGCGGCCGCAGCGCCGGCGAATATCGCGCCTATCTGCCGCGCGCCCGCTGGATCCGCGATGCCAATGACAGCTACTTCGCGGCGATGACCTACCCGCAGGGCCTGCCGTCCGCGATGCAGCCGTCCGATATCCATGACGCGACCTGGGGCGTGCTGTCGGCGGTGTATGGCGGCGCGGTGCATCCGAGCGCCGAAGGTCACGCCGCGATGGCGGACGCGGCGCTGCCGGCCGCGGCCGCGGTGCTGCAGCTCGATGCGGCGGTGCCCGAAGTGATTTCGCAGCCGATGCCGCCGCTCACGACCTCGCCGGAGACGCGCTAGTTTTTCGCAGGCGCCGGCGCGATGCCCTTTTTCGGCGCCGCCGGCGGCTTCGTCGCAGCCGCCTGCGCCGGCAGATACTTCGCGATGATGGCGGGATCGAGTTGCGCCATCGAGCTGTCCGGCAGGCGATACCAGGTCTCATCCCTGCCGAGCAGCGAAAAGCCGATAAAGCCGCGCATCGTCAATTGCTGGCCGTCGGCGCTGACGGTCATCTTGGCCTGGTAGATCTTGCCGTCGCGCGGATCGAGCACGTTGCCGTCTTCATACTTCAGTCCGTCGCGCTTCATGTCGCGGATGAAGGAGATGCCGAGCACCGGGGCGTTCTTGCGGTCGTCGGTGCATTTCGAGCAGATGGTGTTCGGATTTTCGCCCGGGCGCGGGAACGTCCTGGCAATCACGCCTTCGAAGGTGCCGTCGTGATCGACCACGAGAAACCATGCCACAGGTTTGTCGTTCTCGATCTTCTGCCAGAGTCCCGCGGCCGATGGCTCCTCGGCCTGCGCGGGCAATGCGGCCGACAACACCAGCCCGATTGCGATCGGCAGCATCAGTTGAAATCCGGCTAGCGAGTTCCGCATCGTCGTCACCTGGCCAATCCATGACATCTGTGGCCGCAGACTACGGCCAATTCGCGGATGGTTCCAGAGAGAGCCATCGGCGATCGCACGACGGCAAACGCCCCGGTCATCATTTTGTTGGAATCAACTGACTCCGAGCTTCTTCTGCAGGCTCGACGACGAGGTGGTGTACTGGAACACCAGCCGCTTGTCGGGATAGACGTAGCGGTGCGCCTTCTGCGCCATCAGCGCGCCCTCGTGGAATCCGCACAGGATCAACTTCAGCTTGCCGGGATAGGTGTTGATGTCGCCGATGGCGAAAATGCCGGATATGCTGGTCTCGAATGCCGCGGTCTCGACCGGCACCAGATTGTTCTCCAGCGCGACGCCCCAGTTCGCGACCGGACCGAGTTTCATGGTAAGGCCGAAGAACGGCAGCATCGTATCGCATTCAACCTTCGACATCGCGTTGTCGTTGCCCTTGACATGGGCGCCGGAAAGCCTGCCGCCCTCGCCTTCGAGCGAGGTGACCTGACCGATCTTCAGATCGATCTTGCCGGAGGCGACCAGCGCGCGCATCTGCTCGACGCTGTGGGGCGCGGCGCGGAAATCGTCGCGCCGGTGCAGCAGCGTCACGCGCCTGGCGAGCGGATGCAGATTGAGCGTCCAGTCGAGCGCGGAATCGCCGCCGCCGACGATCAGGAGATTGCTGTCGCGGAACTGCTCCATCTTGCGCACCGAGTAAAACACCGCGGTGCCTTCATAGGCTTCGATGCCCGGCACCGGCGGGCGTTTCGGCTGGAACGATCCGCCGCCGGCGGAGATCACCACCACCTTGCACTCGAACACCGTGCCGGCGTCGGTCGTGACGCGAAAGCCGGGATCGCCGATCTTCTCGATCGTCTCCACCATCTCGTTGAGATGGAAGGTCGGATGGAACGGCTTGATCTGCGCCATCAGCGCATCCGTCAGGCCCTGGCCGGTGACGAAGGGAATGCCGGGGATGTCGTAGATCGGCTTCTCCGGATAGAGCTCGGCGCACTGGCCGCCGATCTTGTCGAGGATGTCGACCAGATGCACCTTCATGTCGAGCAGGCCCAGTTCGAAAACGGCAAACAGTCCGCACGGGCCCGCGCCAATGATCAGCACATCGGTTTTGATCGCTTCGCTCATATCAGCTTCTTTTCGGTTGAAATCTTCCGGAAGGCAGCCACTGTCTAGCCAACGCCGCCGGATCAGGAAAGCCATAATATGGTGCGGGAGGCCGCCGCAACCCCTTGCCGCCATTCGACAAGTAAGGTGTATGGGTACACGAATTTCGGAGATCGTCCCTGTGAATGCCCCGATCCGTTCAGACGCTGCACCACGTCTGGAAGACTTCCCCTACCGGCTGTCGGACAATGTGCGTTTCGCCGATCTCGATCCCAACCAGCACGTCAACAACGCGGTTTACGCGACCTATTTCGAGACCGGCCGCGTCACGCTGATGAAGGATCGCAGCTACGGGCTGATGCCGCCGGGGCTGACCTGGATCATGGTGCGGCTCGACATGCACTTCCGCGCCGAATTGCGCTGGCCGGGCACGATCGAGATGGGGCTCGGCGTCGCGAAGTTCGGCCGGACCTCGGTGACCTTCGACCAGGTGGTGTTTTCCGAGGGCCAATGCATCGCCTCGGCGCAATCGGTGTCAGTGCTGCTCGACGAAGCCTCGCGCCAGCCAACCCCGCTGACGGACGAGATCAAGGCGAATTTCCGGCGCTGGATTCGCCGCGGCGTGGACCCGACATAGAAGTCAGCTGTTCAGGCCTGCCGTTCCGGCGTCCGCACCACGAGACCGTCGATTTCGTCCGACACCTTGATCTGGCACGACAGCCGCGAATTCGGCCGCACGTCGAAGCCGAAATCCAGCATGTCCTCTTCCATCGGCGAGGGCGCGCCGACCTTGTCGCGCCAGGCTTCGTCGACATAGACATGGCAGGTCGCGCAGGCGCAGGCCCCGCCGCATTCGGCTTCGATGCCCGGAACAGCGTTGCGGATCGCGGCTTCCATGACGGTCGCGCCGTTCTCAACCTCAATGGTGCGGGTTTCGCCGGAATGGTCGACAAAGTGAATTTTGGCCATGATCGCTCGTGCTGCCGGAATGGACAAGGAGGGTCCCGGCAGTCCTATAACGGCTCGATCCGCGCAGCGCCAGCGGTCGAAAGCAAAACCTGCGGGGGCGTTTTTTGGCGGGAGTTTCGCCGATCCGGTTCATGAGCGGCGCAGGGCCGCATCGATCGCCGTCCGCGCCAACACCACCGCGTCGCCGAGTTCGGCGAGCGGGTCGGACGGATCAGCACCGCCGGCCAATGCGGCTTCCAGCCGCGCAGCCGCATCGGCGACGCCGAACGCCCCGATCGCGCGCGCCGAACCCTTCAACGTGTGCGCCAGCGCGCGCGCATCCTCCGGCAAAGCGGCAAGCCTGCCGATCAGTTTGGCTGATTGGGCCGAGAACATCGCCAGCACCTCCTGCTCGAGGCCGGCATCGCCGAGCGTCATGCGCTTGAGGTGCTCGAAATCGATCGGACCGTCATCGGGAGCGAGCGGCGGCGATGGCATCCATTCAATCCGTCCGAGGTGAAGCGGCATGGCCTAACCCGAATCTCCCTGTCGCAGCGATCCCGGCGGGGCCGCTTTCGTCAGCCAATCATGGATTGGGTTAATGCGAGGTTCGGTGGATTTGTCGCAAACTCGCCGCTTTTTAGACGAATACTTGCCTCAATTTATCAATCACCGCGAGAAATTCGAGTTCCAAGAAGGCCTTAAGGAACAAAGCTGTTAACGATGATTAAGGATGATTAAGGATGTGTTAACCGCAGCCATTTCAATCGTATCGGTCAACCAATAGGATGGTTGCGGATGGAGCGGACGGGCGGCCGACATGCGCGGTGTCGCTCCGCGCCGGGCATGACACCGGCTTCAAGCTTGCGGGGGGACGTTCGCAGGCCGGTCGGACGCGTAGAAACGCTAGAGGGCTTGGACTGAACATGGCGAACAATTCCAAGAAGGTCAAAGATCCTACCGAAGTCGCGCTGTCTGCCATCCAGGAGGCCCTCAACATCGGCGAGGGAAGCTCTGACGCCAGCCGCAATTCGATCAGCAGCGAAATTGCGCCGCCGACCATTTCGGGTTCGACCGCGGCTTACCCGGAAACCCCGTTCGATACTCTCCCGAGCTCCGACCGCCCGATGTTCGATGCCATCGAGGAGTCGCGCGCGCCGCGACGCGCCGCCAATGACGATCGTGAAACCATCGGACAAATCCTGCAGGCGCTGCAGAAGGGCCGCCCTGCGCGCAGTGTCTATACCTTTGCCTCGATATTTGCGGCGGTCTGGCTGGTCGGCTGCGTTCTTCTGACCGTGAGCTTCCTGTCCTCGCTGCAGGCCGCGATCGGCCAGAGCGGCGGCGTGCTGGTGCTGGGAGGTCTTGCCGCGCTGTTCTTCGCGCCGGTGATGCTGTTTTACTTTCTCGCAAGCCTTGCCTGGCGCGGCCAGGAAATGCGGATGATCGCGCAGTCGATGGCGCAGGTCGCGATCCGCTTCTCCGAGCCCGAGGTCGCAGCCAGCGATTCGATGGTGACCGTCGGCCAGGCGATCCGCCGCGAGGTCGCGGCGATGGGCGACGGCGTCGAACGTGCGATCGCGCGCGCCGGCGAACTCGAGACGCTGGTCGCCAACGAGGTCGCCGCGCTGGAGCGCGCCTACAGCGACAACGAAGTCCGTATCCGCGCGCTGCTGCAGGACATCGCCCACCAGCGCGACAATCTGGTCGGGCAGGCCGAGCAGGTTCGCAACGCCATTTCCGGCGTGCAGATCGATCTGCGCCACGACATCGCGCTGATCTCGGATGCGATCGCTTCCCGCGTCGACGAAGTCGCCAAAAGCATCACCGGCGCGCTGGAAGAGCGCGGCGCCCACATCACCGGCGCGCTCAGCAATGCCGGCGACAACATGATCCTCGCGCTCGGCGAGCGCGGCGGCGACCTGCTCGACCGGCTCGAGGAAGCCAGCGCCGAGACCACGCGCGCCGTGCTGGACGCCAGCGAACGGCTGACCACCAGCCTCAATTTCAAGACCGGCCACGTCCATGACGAGTTCGTCGATCTGGCCGATCGCGTCCACGAGATGCTGAACGAGCGCATCGACCGCATCACCGGCGAATTCGAGCAGCGCTCGGCGACCATCGTCGACGGCATTTCCGATCGCACCGAACAGGTCCACGACTCCTTGAAGAATTCCGGCGACTCGCTGCTGCTGGAGCTCGAGCTGCGCAGCGGCGATCTGGTCAGCAAGATCGACGAAGCCGGCAACCGCCTCGCCAGCCAGATCCTCAACTCCGGCGACAAGGCCAGCGAAGCGCTCGACGTGACCGTGAACACACTGGTCGCCAAAGTCGTCAGCCAGACCGAAACCGCGCATGACAGTCTCAGCCTGCAGATGAGCGCCTTCGACGAACTGGTGAAGAACCAGGGCGCGGAACTGGCGGAGAAGTTCGCGCGCGACAGCGGCACGCTCGGCGCGCTGATCACCCGCCACATCTCGGAATTCGATCGCACCGTCAAAACCTTCGGCGGCGAAATCGTCGAGCGCATGGGCCAGCGGACCCAGGATCTCGCGGACAATCTGAAGAACTATGTCGATACCTTCGACGCCCGCCTGACCTCGAATAGCGGCGAGATCACCGCGACGCTGGACCAGCGCCTGATGCAGTTCGAGACCACGCTCGGAAACCGCGTGAGCGGTCTCGACGCCTCGCTCGACGGCCGGATCAAATCCTTCGACGAATCGATCGACGGCCGGCTGAAGTCGCTGGAAACGACCTTCGACACACGGGCGAAGTCGGTGACCGAGACCATCGACAACCGCCTCGGCTCGCTGGCCTCGGTACTGACAGAAGGCGCGGCGCAGGCGATCCAGTCGATCGACGCGCGGCTTGGCGTCCTCACCTCTTCGCTGACCGACGGCACCGCCCAGGCCATCGCCGCGGTCGACCATCGCATCGCGCATGTGACCGACACCATCGATGGCCGCAGCGCCCATTTGACCGACACCATTTCGGCCCGGTTCCAGGAGATCCATCAGGGGATCGAGACGCGGGTCGGCGCCATCGCCGGCGACATCGATACCCGCGTGGCGCAGTTCGAGGACCTGCTTGGCTCGCGCGTCGAAGCGGTCGCGGGCCGTATCGAAAGCAGCGGCCGGCAGGCCAGCGACGACCTGATGGCGCGCGCCGAGATGTTGTCCAGCGGCATCAGGTCCCACGTCGAGGATGCGGAGCGCTCGCTGACCAATCTCGTGGTCAACACCAGCGAAACCATCCAGACCGGCGCCCGCGCGGCGCAGCAGGCGCTGTTGTCGGTATCGTCCGACGTCGGCGCGAAGCTCAAGCAGACCTCGGCCGAGGTGGAGGGGGCGCTGACCGCCGTCGGCACCACCGCGTCGACCGCGATCCTGACCAGCGCCCGCGATGCGCAGATGACGCTGGTGGCGGCCTCCGGCGATGTCGCCTCCCAGATCAAGGCGTTGTCCGCCGACGTCGAGCGCACGCTCTCGGCCGCAGGCGGCGCGACCGCCGCGTCGGTCGTTTCAGGTGCCCGCGAAGCCCAGACCACGCTGGTCGCGGCGTCCGCCGAGGCGGCCGGCCAGGTCAAGGCGATCGCCGCCGATATCGAGCGTTCGCTCGGCACCGTCACCGCCAACACCACCGACCACATCCAGACCTCGGCACAGAATGCGCAGAGCGCGCTGGTCGCCGCAACCAACGAAGTCAGTGCCAAGGTCAAGTCGACCTCGGCCGACATCGAGCGTTCGGTGCTCGCCGCCAGCAACCATTTCGGTTCGACGATCACGGGCAAGACCGACGAGATCGTCAGCTATGTGCAGCAGCAGACCGAGCGCCTGGCGCAGATGATCGACAGCCGGCGCGGATCGCTGGTCGAGGCCCTCACCGCCAAGACCACCCTGCTTGCGACCGACATCGATCGCGCCACCGCCGACGCCCTGAAGTCGATCGAGACCAGAAGCCAGGCATTCTCGCAGGGGATGTCGACCAACGGTTCGGAGGTCGCGCGCACGATCACCTCCGCCGGCGATCTCGCAACCGGCGCGGTAGCCAAGTCGCTGAAGGATCTGGAGCAGGCCTCGCGGGCGGCCATCGACCAGTCGCGTCAGGTATCGATCGCTGCCGTCACCGAAATGCAGGAGACCAGCAAGATCCTGCGCACCGACACGGTGGCGCTGTTCGAGCGGCTGCGCGAAGGCAACATCCTGCTGCAGGAAGTGCTGACCGGCGCCCACGACAATCTCAATTCGCTGGAGCGTGCGCTGGTGACCCGCGTCGCCGACTTCGTCTCCGCCATGAATGACGTCACTTCCCGCAACGGCGCCGCGACCCAGACGCTGGAAGATCAGTTGACGATCTTCAACAGCAAGACCGCGAAGGCGCTGGAAAATCTTGGCGCGTTGTCCGGCGAGTTCGAAAACCATGGCCGGGCGCTGGTCGATGCCGCTTCGGTGGTCGAACAATCCAATCGCAACACCACGACGTCCGTCGCCGAGCGCAAATCGCAGCTCGAATCGCTGGTGAGCGCCATCGATCTCAGGACCACCGACCTCGACCAGCGGCTGTCGCGGTTCACCGGCCTGCTCGACGAATCGCTGGCCGCGGCCGAGGAGCGCGCCCGCGACATCGCACGCGTGGTGGCGGAAACCGCCGGCGCAGGGTCGGCCGCGGTCAGCCGGCAGTTCGAAGCGGTCCGCGTCGCGGCCGAAGCGGAGCGCCGCCAGACCCACGAGGCCATGAGCGAACTGTACCAGCAGAGCGCCCAGGAAACCGATGCGATGTTCAAGCATTCGACCGACAGGTTCGCGGCGATGGTGCAGGCCATGAAGCAGATGGCCGCGGAGATGCACAATGAGCTCGAAGCCACCCGCAATGAACTGCGCCGCGGCGTGCTGGAAATGCCGCAGGAGGCCGCCGAAAACACCGCGCAGATGCGCAAGGTGATCGTCGACCAGATCGAGGCGCTGGCCGAGTTGAACCGGATCGTCGCCCGTCACGGCCGCGGCCTCGACGTCGTCACCACCGGCCGCGCCGGCGTTGCGCGTCAGGAAGATCCTGCCATGCCCGCCGC
>NZ_JBAVNZ010000666.1:0-11939 GCF_049691595.1 Bradyrhizobium sp. | reverse complement strand
GAGCCGGCATCTGGCGATCGACGAGGCGGGAAGCGTGCTCGGCGAGGCCGCGGCGAGGGGCGAGCCGATCGCGATTGCCGATCTTGCCGCCGCCGCCGATCATCCGCTGCGCGACGTGGCGGTCGCGGCCGGCTTCCATTCCGTGCTGGTGGTGCCGCTGGTCGATCAGAAGGGCTTTTTGGGATCACTGGTGGTGCTGCGCAACAATGCCGGCGAGTTTTCGGCGAACCTGACCGGGCTGATGAAGACCTTTGCGCACCAGTCGGCGCTGGCGATGCGCAACGCGCGGCTGTTCACGGAGGTGGACCACAAGGGCCGCGAACTGGAGACTGCGCACAACACCGTCCGCCAGCAGGCCGACAAGCTGCAGGAGCAAACCAACCAGCTCAAGGACTGGAACAAGTCGCTGGAACAGCGCGTCGAGACGCAACTGGCCGAAATCGAGCGCATCCGCCGCCTGGAGCGCTTCCTGGCGCCGCAGGTCGCGCAACTGATCGCCTCCTCCGACGGCCACGATGCGCTGCTCGACAGCCACCGCCGCGAGGTCACGGTGGTGTTCTGCGACCTGCGCGGCTTTACGGCGTTCACCGAAAGCACCGAACCGGAAGAGGCCATGAACGTGCTGCGGGAATATCACGCGGCGCTCGGCGAACTGATCTTCCGCTATGAGGGCACGCTCGACCGCTATGCCGGCGACGGCGTAATGATCCTGTTCAACGCGCCGATCCAGTTTGCGGACCACACCGCGCGGGCGGTGAAGATGGCCGTGGAGATGCGCGACGTCATCGGGCAATTGACCGAGCGGTGGCGCAACCGCGGCCACAATCTCGGCTTTGGCATCGGCATCGCGCTCGGCTACGCCACGCTCGGCCAGATCGGCTTCGAGCAGCGGCTCGAATATGCCGCGATCGGCAGCGTCACCAACCTCGCCTCGCGGCTGTGCGACGAGGCCAAGGCGAACCAGATCGTGGTTTCCAGGCGCGTCTACGGCATGGTCGAGCCCTGGGTCGAGGGCCGGCCGATCGACGATCTCAATCTGAAGGGCTTTAATCATCCGGTGCTGGCGGCGGAGATCTTGCGCTGGCGGGAGGAAGGTGAAGCGACCGAGGCCAGGGCGCCGGCGGCGCTATGGCAGAAGCAGTCGTCGTAACCCGCGCTTCACTCATCAGCTCAACCCGGCCCGCCGGAACGCGTCGAGATAATGTTTGCGCTCGGTATCGTGTTTGAACGGCATCTGGTCAGCGATCCAGGACAGCGAGATCGTGGGTTGGGCGCGACGGAGTTCCTGCAACGCGGCTTTTGCAACGTCGTCATGGCCAGCCATCGCGGCGGCCGCGGTCAGCACCCGGTGCGCGCCGACAAAATCGCTGCGCAGTCGCAACGCTTCGCGCGACAGCCCGATCGCCTCCTGGTAATTGCCGCCGACAAACTGCGAATAGGCGGCCACGCCGCAATAGATCGCCGCGAACGGGTCGCGCGGGCTGAGCCGCAGCGCCTCGCGCGCCGCGCGATCGCCCTCCTCCCAGCGCCCGCAATAGGCGAGCGCAACCCCATAAAGGCCCCGAGCGGGCGAGAAGTTGGGATTGAGCCGAAGCGCCAGCTCGAATTCGGCGAGTGAATCGTCAAACTGGCGATTGAACAGATAGACGCTGGCGAGCGCATAATGCGCCCAGGGATCTTCGCTGTCGGAATGGATCGCCGCCAGCGCGGAACGTTCCGCGATCCGAAGCGCCTCGGCCATCTCCTCCCAGCCCATATGGGCGCCGAAAATGCGGCTGGCGGCGAGCAGACCGAGCGCCTGGCCGTAGCACGGATCGAAATTGATGGCTTTTTCGAGCAGCGCCTGCGCCACCACATTGTCCTGCCGTGTCACCCGCCAGTAATGCGACAGCGCGCGCATCACCAGATCCCAGGCGTCCATATTGTCCGGAGCCTTGCGCTGGGCGCGGAAATTCTCCGCGGCGTAGAGTTGCGGCTCGATCGCGGCGACGATCGCCCGCGTGATCTCGTCCTGCACGGCGA
Organism: Bradyrhizobium sp.; assembly: GCF_049691595.1. Classification (GTDB taxonomy): domain Bacteria; phylum Pseudomonadota; class Alphaproteobacteria; order Rhizobiales; family Xanthobacteraceae; genus Bradyrhizobium. Next base: position 9,917 of record NZ_JBAVNZ010000666.1, on the reverse strand, counting down.
ACACATCCGCGAGACTGCGGTCGTAGCGTTCGGCCCAGATGTGGCCGCCGGTCGTGACATCGTTGAGCTGAGCCGAGATGCGGACGCGATCGCCGTCTTTGCGCACACTGCCCTCGACGACATAATCGACGCCGAGCTCCTCGCCGATCTGCCCGATGTGGACGGATTTTCCCTTGTAGACGAAGGAAGAGTTGCGGGCGATCACATAAAACCAGCGCAGCTTTGACAGCGCGGTGATGATGTCCTCGCTGATGCCATCGGAAAAATATTCCTGCTCGGGCTCGCCGCTCATATTGGCGAACGGCAACACCGCGATCGCCGGACGATCGAGCACCGGCAATGCCTGCCGCGTCGGCTCGGCCGCCCGCTCCGGCGGCGGGGATGCAGCGCGCTCAACGCGCACCTCGCCAACGAAGCGAAAGCCTTTTCGCGCGATGGTGCGGATCACGCCCTGCTCCCGGCCGCTGTCGCCGACCGCCTTCCGCGCCGCGTTGATCCTGGAGGTCAGGGTCGATTCGGAAACGATCCTTCCCTGCCAGACCGCCGCGATCAGGTCGTCCTTGGTGACGACACGGTCGCGGTTCTCGACGAGGTAAATCAAGAGATCGAACACCTGCGGCTCAACCGCCACGCGCTCGCCGCCGCGGCGAAGCTCGCGGAGACCGACGTCGAGCACATGATTGGAAAACACGAATTGCACGTCGTCATCCACCGAACGGCTGATGGGCATCTCATCGAAAAATCAGGCTACCCTCAAGATAACCTCATCCCGCTGTCAGAGTCTTTAGGTCCGCGCAAGGGCATATCAGGTTCACCGCGGTCCGATTCCCTGTGGCCGCATCCTGATAAGGAGAATCCGATGGCCAGCACGACTGCGACCGCACCGACATTGTCTTCCGCCCCCGCGCCGGCGCCCGATCTTGCCGCGCTCAAGACCCGCCAGCAGGCCGCCTGGTCCTCCGGCAACTATGCCGTGGTCGGCAACACCCTGCAGATCGTCGGCGAGGAGCTTTGCGAGGCGCTCGATCTTCCCGCCGGATCGAAGGTGCTCGACGTGGCCGCCGGCAATGGCATGGCGACGCTTGCCGCCGCGCGCCGATGGTGCGACGTCACCTCGACCGATTATGTGCCGGCGCTGCTGGAGCGCGGCCGCGCCCGCGCCGAGGCCGAGGGCATGACGGTCAAATTCGCCGAGGCGGACGCGGAGGACCTGCCGTTCGACGATGCGAGCTTCGATTGCGTGCTTTCCACCTTCGGCGTGATGTTCACCCCGAACCAGGACCGCGCCGCGGCCGAACTGCTGCGTGTCTGCCGGCCCCTGGGCAGGATCGGTCTCGCGAACTGGACGCCGGAAGGTTTTATCGGGCAGGTGTTCAAGACGCTCGGCAAATATCTGCCGCCGCCCGCGGGCGCCAAATCGCCGGCGCTGTGGGGCACCCGCGCGCGGCTGACCGAAATGTTCGACGCTGCTGCCGCCTCGATCAAGGCGGAATCGCGCATCTTCAACTTCCGCTACCGCTCGCCGGAACATTTTCTGGACATCTTCAAGACCTTCTACGGTCCGGTGCTGAAGGCATTCGCCGCGCTCGATGCGGCGAAGCAGCAGGAACTTCACAACGACCTGCATGCGCTCATCGTGCGCATGAACCGGGCCAGCGACGGCACCCTGGTCGTGCCCAGCGAATACCTCGAGGTCGTGATCACCAGGCGCTGATACCTCGCGGGATCTCGCGATCCGGCGACTGCATCTCCCTCTCCCCGCTCTTGCGGGGCCGAGACGAGCGTAGCTCGCTCTGAGAGGGTTGGGGTGAGGGGCTCTCTCCACAGAGTTGGACTCGCGGAAAGTCCCCCTCACCCGGATCGCAAGAGCGATCCGACCTCTCCCCGCAAGCGGGGCGAGGTAACTCGAACGCCAGCGATTCAATTTCAAGCCTTCATGCTTCCCATCAGGAATCGTACGATGACACCTGTGATTCAAATACCGCGCGCGGGCCGCTCGGGAAGCTGCATCGTCGCCCTGCACTGTTCGCTCGGGTCGGGACGGCAATGGACGCGGCTCACCGCCGAGCTCGGTGACCGCTACCGGATGATCGCGCCGGATATTTCCGGCTACGGCAGCAATCCCGGTGGCGCCGAGTTGCCGACGACGCTGGCGCAGGAGGTTGACGACCTCTGCGATCGGCTCGAGGAAGCGGAGGGACCGATCCATCTCGTCGGCCATTCCTATGGCGGCGGCATCGCGTTTCGGATCGCGACCGCCTCGCCCTTCGCCGGGCGTGTTCGCAGCCTGACCCTGATCGAGCCGGTGCTGCCGACCTTGCTGTGCGACGATGACGGCGACCGCCGGCTGCATGATCGCTTCAAGAGTCTCGCACATCAGGTCTACCAAAATCTCTGCGATGGCCTCGTGCTGGAGGCGCTGGAAAAATTCACCGCGTTCTGGAACGGCTCCGGCCCGGCGGAGCCGTTGTCGGCGAATACCTGGCTTCGCATGATCGAGCACGCCAACAAGCTCGCCTTCGATTTCACGGCGGCGCTCGGCGAAGCGGACGTGAAGTCGCGCGCCGCGGCCCTTCGCGTGCCGACCCTGCTGTTTTCGGGTGGCCTGTCGCCAATCATGACCCAGCGCATCGTCGAACGGCTGGCCGCGATCATCGCGGGCGCCGATGCAAGACACCTGCCGGCCGCCGGCCACATGCTTCCGATCACCCATGCCGCCATCATCAATCCCGAGATCGCCAGGCACATCGCGCAGGCGGACGAGCGCGCGGAGGCGATGTCGGCGGTTTGATTGGGGTGCAGTCCGTCACTGCGAGCGCAGCGAAGCAATCCATGGCACCGCGTAAAGAAAGAATGGATTGCTTCGCTTCGCTCGCAATGACGGGTCTCAGACATGGGTTCATGATCTCGCGGCGCGATGCGCCCGAGTCTTGTCCGAAAATTTCCGCCCTTTTGAAACAGAGGGCGCAGGGAAGGCCGGGTGCTGGCTGGCACCCGCGGTCTCGTGTGCAAGATGTGCAAAAAATGCGCACACGAGCATACAGGTATCAGCCGGGGCATCCGACCTTCCCTGCGCAATGGTTTTAACGCTTATGCCGCGCTCTCCTCGGCGACGAATTCGTTTTGTCACCGTCGTCGGCGAATTGACGATCTTGTCGAACCCGGTTGGTTTCGCAAAATCTCCGCCGACTTGACACCAGCAACGGGTGCCAGGACCACACGGTTTTGCCGTCCGCTTTGGCGCCGGTCGTCTGCGTGCCGCCGATCGCTCACGAAGCCCAAAGGACCCGCCCTGCGATCACGTGTCACGCCCGACGCTGCCGCGTCCACCGCATCCCACCCCGCGTTCGTGACGATCATGATACGCCCCTCTTGGGGGATGGGACGGCGGAAGTTATAGTTTTGATTTGCCCGACGGGCGGAGCGGAATATTTTTTCGAAAGGGGCTGGACAGGCCATTCACGCGACAGCCCGTCGGGCAAATCAGTACCATTCGCACAAGTTGCAATCGGAAACGCATCAAAGAGACGAGGTATTCTGGCCCATACGGGCTTGGACGCCGGTTTCGGCGACCGAACGGGTTACCCAGCGCCGCGCCCTTCCTGATCTCAAGCCTCGGCGCTTGGCTCGAGAGGCAGCCTTCTGATATCGATAGAACCCGGAACCAGACTGGTACATCGATGCCCCTCCTCCCCCCGCGCCACCTTTCGCCAAACCTCCCCGCCCTCGTCCTCGCAGGCCTGTTGTCCCTCGCCCACCCCTCCCTTGCCGCCAGCGAGCCCGACGCCGCGCCAAAGGGCGCCGCCGTCACGGTGCTCAAGGCCACAAAATTCTGCTTCGCCAATAATGTCGAGGTGTCCGGCATCGTCATCCCGCGGGACGAGACGCAGGTCAGGCCGGAGCGGTTCGGGCTCAAGGTCGCGGAGGTGCTGGCCGATGCCGGCGACAGCGTCAGCGCCGGGCAGAATCTGGCGCGGCTGACGCTGCCGGAAGGCGGCGCGGTCATGCTGCAGGCGCCGGTCGCGGGCGTGATCTCGGCCTCGACGGCGACCGTGGGCGCGACGGCATCAGCCAAGGGCGAGGCGCTGTTCTCGATCATCGCCCGCAGCGAGTATGATCTGGTCGGCATGGTGCCGACCAGGGACATCGCCAGGCTCGCGGTCAACCAGACCGCGCGGATCAGGATCATCGGCGCCGGCGAGCTCGACGGCAAGGTGCGGCGGATGGCGCCGACAGTGGAGCCCAACAGCCAGCTCGGCCAGGTGTTCGTCGGCGTCTCGAGCAACCGGCGGCTATTGGTGAATTCAGCGGCGCGGGCGGTGATCAAGACCGGGCAGAGCTGCGGCGTCTCGGTGCCGCTGACTGCGATCCTCTATTCCACCGCCGGCACCGTGGTGCAGGTGGTGAAACGCGACCGGATCGAGACGCGGCGGGTCGAAACCGGCTTGATGGCGGCGGGCCAGGTCGAGATCCGCGATGGCATCGCGGAGGGCGACATCGTGGTGGCGCGCGCCGGCGCACTGCTGCGGGAGGGCGATCCGGTGCGGCCGGTGATGACCAGCATGGACGCGAAGTAGGCGAGTACGCTTTCTCGATATCCGAGGGCGGGAGAAGCGGACTATCCGCGGGACCGCGACCGCGGAAGCGCCCCCACCCCCGGCCTTCCCCCCGCAAGCGGGAGAGGGAGCGTAGCGGCGCAAGGGGCGGCATCTTCCGCGTGATGCCGGAAGCGCGGCGAGGGAGCTTAAGGAGTTAGCCGCCGAGGCGGATGTCTTCGAGCAGCGAGGACGACACCGAGGGGATCTGCTCGCCTTCGGAGGCGCGGGAGACCGCGACGCGGGTCCTGTTGAAGGCGCTTTCGGCGCCGGCCTGGGGATGCAGGTTGTTGAGGAGTTCCGCCACCAGCACGCTGTGCGCGCCGCTGGAATCGTCGACCACCTTGCCCGGCGTCGCCGAGGACAAGATCAGGGCGTTTTCCGGCGCGCTGATCGGCGCGAGCCCATGGGAGAACGAGCGGAAGCGGCGTTCATAGGGATTGCGGCGGGAGGCATCGAGCACGACGAGCTTGGCCTTCGCGCCCTGCTCCTTCATCGCGTCCAAAACCTGCTCGACGCTGACGCCATCGCGGCGCACGTCGGATTCCCTCCAGATCGCGGCATCGACCGGGATCATGTAGCTTTCGCGGCCGACCTGGACGCCGTAGCCGCCGAAAAACAGCATCACCACCGAGTCCGGCTGGATCTTCGCCTTCAGCCGGCCGATGGCGCGGTTCATGTCGTCTTTGGTGGCGTCTTCCACCACGTCGACGTCAAAACCCTTGTTGCGCAGCGCGGCAGTAAGGCCGCGGGCGTCGTTGATCGGCTGGGTCAGCGGCGCCGACGCGTCGGGGTATTGGCCGTTGCCGATGACGAGCGCAAGGCGGGAAGCCTTACTCTCCGCGTCGCCGGCCTGCTCGGCGGCAATCGCCTTGCCGGCATCGAGCGCACGCTTGTTCAGCGCGGCGTGGGCGCCGATCGCCAGCGACACCATGCCGAGCAACGCGGCGGCGGCGGTGACGGAGCGGCGGGAGATGCGTAGCTGCCTGATATTCATCGCGTTTCAATTCCCAATCGTTGTCCAGGGCATTGTTTAGGGCGCGCCAGTTAGTCGCGTCAGTGCCGTCAGGGTTTTAGGGGAAGCCCCAAGTCTGTGCCGTTAAATTAAGCTCAATTTGCGGCATCGCAACAAACAAACCCTTAACCCGCATGGCCGTCCCGGGCAACCGCCTTTGGCGAATGGAGTCGATGCAGCCTGATTATGCTGCAAAAAAGCATCAAGTTGTGTGACAAACATCACATTTGTCTTTACTGTTGATTCATATCATTTTCAAAGGCTTGCTGGCCTCGACAGCAAGTGGCGGCCGCGGGGCGGATTCAGCGGCGCCTGAAATGACCGTCCGGCGGAAAGAAATTGCATGGGTTTTCACACTTTCGCCGGTGCCGCGGTCCGGGCACTGACCGCCTGCAAGGACGGTCCGTCGCTATACGACGTCTGCGACCCGCTGCTACTCAGCTACCAGGGCGGCGACCCGCATCTCGGGAAATTTTATCGGACCGCGCTGGGTAACCCGGCCTTGCGGTCGCTGTTGCGCCGGACCGGGCTGCCGGAATTGCGGGATGAAACCCGCCTTCGGGCGCTCCAGGAAGCCCTGAGCAGGGCCCGCGACGACGCCGAGCCAGACTGGGCGGCGATCGGCCAGCCGGTGGCCGAGCTGCTGGCCACCATCGATGTCCGCCACCCCGCCCCGGTCCCCGCCCCGGCCGCCCGGCACACCCCCGCTGCCGCCGAGATCGACACCGTCATCCGCCGCTGCGGCGCGCATCTGCTGCGGTCGTTTGCCAAAAACGGCGTCATCCCGACCTATGCCGCGTTCAACCTGATCGGCGACGCCGACATCGGCGGCCGCGAACTGCTTGTCGCGCTCACTGGCCTTAATTCGCGCGGCTACAAGAACTCGACGCTGTTGTTCAACCTGGCGCGGATATTCATCGCCCGGTCGCCGGCGCGGGGGCTGATCAACCCGCCCTGGCGGGGGATCGCCGAGCCGATGTGGCAGCCGATGCAGATCCGCCATCGCTCCGCCTATTACGACGCGTTCTTCACCGAGGCGCTATTGAGTTTTGTCGAAACCGGCATGGCATCCGCGGACCAGGCCGGTGCCGCGCGTCGCGCCATCGCGGACATGGTCGCGTTCTGCCTCTCCACCAGCCGCGAGCAGGTGCCGTCGCATGACGGCTCGACCGTGAGCGTCGTCACCGCGCTGGCGCCGCTGCCGCATCCGCGATTCTCGAGATTCTTCGCCCAGATCAAGCAGGATCTCGGTTTTGGCATCTACGTGCCGGATTGCGACACCACGGCCTGCGCCTTCTCGGCCGCCACGCAGGCCGGTTCCGACGATCCGATCCTCGAGCAGCCGCTGCTGGATTTTTACCGCGGCTATCAGGTCCGGAGCGGCGCCAACGAGCCGCGGGTTACCGTGCCCTTGAACGACCATATCGATTACGAGGGCGGCGTCGTGACCTGGATCGATAATCTCGCCGGCGAGCGGCCGTTCGGCAACGATCTCGATCCGACGCTCAACCTCGACATTCTCGAAGTCAGCTTCCGCAATGTTGCGCGGTGGAAAATCCTCGAAACCCCGCGGCGGCTTCAGACGGTTCACCGCATCATCGGCTTTCAGAAACGGCTCGCCGACAGCGGCGCGTTCACCAATCCGCGCTCGCATATCTATTACTTGCCCGAGCTTTACTCGGCCTATTTCGGCCGCTGCTATGCCGCCTTCATGGCGCTGCCGGCGCCGGCGCGAGAGGCGATCGACCCCGACGGCGCCTTCGAATTCATCCGCGGCAAGGTGCTGGCCTATGTGCAGAACGAGTTGATCGCCCGCGAGATCAACGCGTTCGATGCCGCGCTCGCCCTGATGGCGCTGGCGCATCTTGGCGCCGACGCCGCGACCTTCACCCCGGCGCTGCGCGTTATCGTCGGCCAGTTCGGCGAGGGCGGCCGGCACGGCCCGTACAGGGCCTATGAATGGAACAAGATGAAGACGCCGACGCGCATTGTGGTCGGCGGCCCCGAGGTCACCTCGGCCTTCGTGCTGATGGCACTTTCGCTGGCGCGGCCGAGGATGCGAGGGTAGGGCGAATGGCGAGTAGCGACCAGGACACAGGAGCGGCCCGCGCTCGATCCACTATTCGCTATTCGCCATTCGCCATTCGCGTTGCCATCCGGGCTACGCCTCGCGACGACGGTAGCGGAAAGTTGAAAGCATCGCTCCCGCCGGGCACTGGCCGCCCAGCCCAATTGCCCGCACAATCTTTGGGCGAATCATGCTCTGCCGGGATTGCCGATGAAATCAAAGACGCTGCTCGCTGCCGTTCTGATCCTGCTGGCGCCCGAAATCGCCCGTTCGGCCGAGATCGCCGGCGTCCCGAAGATCCGCGAGGGCGATCACATCCAGATCGGCAACAGCCGCATTCGGCTGGGCGGGATCGACGCGCCGTCGACCGATCAGCTTTGCCTTAACCATCATGGCGAGCGCTGGACCTGCGGGGTTGCCGCGCGCGACGAGTTGGTCCGCCATGCCGGCGACAAGAGCTGGACCTGTCACCCCCGCACCACCGACCGCCGCGGGCGGATCGTCGCGCGCTGCGAAGTCGATGGCGAAGACATCCAGAAATGGCTGGTGGCGAGCGGCTGGGCCTTGTCCTACACGCGGGTCTCCCACGATTACGACGCCGATGAAAAGGCCGCGCGCGAGGCCAAGGCCGGGATGTGGCAGGGCGCGTTCATCGCGCCGTGGGACTGGCGCGCCCGCAACAAGAAGACCGCCATTTTGGGCGCGACCAAGCCGCCGGAGAACGCCTCCACCATCCTCCTGGCCTCGGCATCGGGTTCGGTGGCGCCGTCGCCCGACTGCACCATCAAGGGCAATGTCAATCGCTCCGGCGAATGCATCTATCACCAGCCGGGCAGCCGCTGGTACGCCAAGATCGAGATGAAGATCAGCAAGGGCACGCGCTGGTTCTGCTCGGTCGACGAGGCCGAAGCCGCTGGCTGCCGCGAGACCAAACGGTAGCGGCTTCCCTCAGGCCCGCGCACCGCGTAAAACCCCTCGAAATGGCTGTTCAGCCCATCCGTTAAGGAAACACCACCCATGACCGTTCGCGCGGGCCGGGAATTTCTGGCCATCCCCGGGCCCACCAACATGCCCGACGAGGTGCTGCGGGCGATGCACCGCCCGGCGCTGGACATCTATTCCGACCAGATGGTGGAATTGACCGAAAGTCTCTTGCACGACCTCAGCAAACTGTTCGCCACCAGCGGACACTCTTATATCTATATCGCCAACGGCCACGGCGCATGGGAGGCGACGCTCTCCAACGTGCTGTCGCGCGGCGACAAGGTGCTGGTGCTGGAAAGCGGCCGCTTCGCGATTGGCTGGGGCAACGCCGCCGCCGCCATGGGCGCCGATGTCGAGGTCTTGAGGGGCGACTGGCGCCGCGCGATCCGCCCGGCCGAGGTCGAGGCGCGGCTGCGGCAGGACCGGGATCACACGATCAAGGCGATTCTCGCGGTGCAGGTCGATACCGCCTCCGGCGCCTATAACGACATCGAAGCGATCGGCAAGGCGATCAGGGCGAGCGGCCATCCCGCGCTGTTCATGGTCGATGCCGTGGCCTCGCTCGGCTGCATGCCGTTCGAGATGGACGCCTGGGGCATCGACGTCGCGATGTCCGGCTCGCAAAAAGGCCTGATGACGCCGCCCGGCCTCGGCTTCGTCGCCGCCAACGACCGCGCCCGCGAGGTGCACAGGAAGGCGAACCTGCGCACGCCCTATTGGGACTGGACCGAGCGCGACGGCGCCGAGCACTACCGCAAATATGCCGGCACCGCGCCGGTGCATTTGCTGTTCGCGCTGCGCCAGGCCGTCGACATGCTGTTCGAGGAGGGGCTGGAAAACACGTTTCTGCGCCATCGCCTGCTCGGCGAGGCGGTGCGGCGCGCGGTCGCGGTCTGGGCCGAAGGCCAGGTGCTCGGCTTCAACATCGCCGAGCCGTCCGAGCGCTCGAACACCGTCACCACGGTGACGATGAACGGCCACGATCCCGTGGCACTGCACCGTTATGCCAAGGAAAAATGCGGCGTGGTGCTGGGCGTCGGGATCGGCGAATTGCAGGGCCAGGCGTTCCGGATCGCCCATATGGGGCATGTCAATGCGCCGATGATCCTGGGCACGCTCGGCGTCATCGAGGTCGGGCTCAACGCGCTCGACATTCCCCATGGCAAGGGCGGCACCGAGGCCGCGATCCAATGGCTGGGGGAGAGTGTGGGCGCCTAGCAAAATCGTCATTGCGAGCGCACGCGAAGCAATCCAT
>NZ_JBAVNZ010000665.1:0-6287 GCF_049691595.1 Bradyrhizobium sp. | reverse complement strand
GCATTACAAGGGCGCCCTGTCGACGGTCGATCCCAATACGATCAAGATCGAAATTCCGCAGATGGAATTGCCGCCGATCGATTTCGGCCAGCCGCCGAAGAACTAGCGCGCACACGCATAAATCGAGCTTGATTGGCAAGGCTTGCTCGCTGTCGGCTGTGACGCCGACAGCGACCAAATTCTGCGATGCCGTGAAATGTCGTGAAGTGCCGACAGCGACCGAAACAGGTCCGCGGGTTTCTCTTGCAGTGACCGTGCGTTACCCGATCTTTTCCAAAATCGCCCTGATTTGTAGCCCCGGCCACTTGCCGATTTGCCGAGACAATTCGAGCGTCGCATTCGTCGAAGTTTCGCGGCTCGGCTTCATCGACTATGTGCCTGTTTGGATTTCCGTGTCGACGATTTCTGTTCGTCCGTCGAAATCCACCGCCGGGATTTAGTCCACCGGGTCAGATCGGCCTCGCGGTAGCGAACGGAGCGCCCAACGCGAACGTGGGGCGGGCCGTCGCCGCTCTTGCGCGCCTTGGCAAGCCAGGACGGGTCGACCTGAAGAACCTCAGCCGCGTTCTTCGGCGTCAGCAGGCTAGTGCCATCCGCATCGGGAAGCGATGGGGGCCGAATCGATTTCATCAATGCCGGAAAAAAACGTTGTTGCAAAAGCATGGGGGAAAGTGGCCTGAGCACGAGCTGATCTATACCCAAATCCTTGGCCTCGACCACTTTTGATCTTTTGATAGGGCCTGAAATTGCAATGATCGGTATTTTCGGGTTCGGAACTATCCCCGATGTTCTCACGACACGTACCACCTCCCGAGCATCCATGCCCCGAATACCCCAATCCAAAATCACGGCGCACGGATCGAATGTGCAAATGGCTTCGACAGTTTCAAACCCATCGTCAACCTCGTGAGTCTCCTTCACTCCGAGTTGCAAAAGAATCTTGCGGGTTATCGAGCGCAGATACGGATGACTATCAGCAACAAGCGCGACGCGATCCTTGATTAATTTGTCGACCGAACTCCAAAGTGCGTCCGAATTTGACATCCGTTTTGTCCCCCCCCCCTCTTCGTTCGAACAGAACGTCCCGTGTGGAGGGAAAACATGCCCCGTTCTACTTAAGAGCGCGTTAAGTTGAAACTCCCGTATGAATACAGCCTGTGGAATCGCGTGTGACTGAATGGGACAATCCATGCGTCATTTCGGAGCATCAAGCGCAGCGACCGGCTCTTGCGGGCTCGCCGCCAACTACCTCGCCTTCATCAGGCTGGCAGCTATCCGCATCCGGGTCCGCGCCTTGATCGCAGCCGGCTGCTTTCCCGCAAAGCAAAACCCCGGGGCTTTCGCTCCGGGGTTTTGTCCTTCTCACCGATCAATATGACGTCAGCTCTGGGCGTGACGCGCCATGAAGATGTCGTAGCCGACCTCCGCGACCTGGAACCACTGGTATCCGGTATTGGAGAAGGCCGTCAGCGATTCCAGGACCTTCTTGAAATCCGCGTTGGATGCGGCGACCTCGCTGTGCAATTCCTTTGCCGCCTTGAAACATGCTTCCATGACCGGCGGGGGGAACGCGTGCAACTTGGCGCCGCCTGCGAGCAGGCGGCGCAAGGCCTGAGGATTGGACTGATCGTACTTCGCCATCATCCAGTTGTTGGCGTAGTGACCGGCCTGCTCGAGCGCGCTTTGATAGAATTTCGGCAGCGCATTCCATTTTTCGAGGTTGACGAAACTGAGCAGCATCGGACCGCCTTCCCACCAGCCGGGATAGTAATAATGGGGGGCGACCTTGAAGAATCCGAGCCTCTCGTCGTCGTAGGGACCTACCCATTCGGCGCCATCGATGGTGCCTTTTTCGAGCGCCGGGTAGATGTCGCCGCCCGCGATCTGCTGCGGCACCGCGCCGAGTTTCTGCAGTACCCGTCCCGAAAACCCGCCGATCCGGAATTTCAGTCCCTTGAGGTCGTCGACGGTGTTGATCTCCTTGCGGAACCAACCACCCATCTGGCAGCCGGTATTGCCGGCGAGCAGCGACATCACGTTATACTTCTTGTAGAATTCGTTGAGAATCTCCCTGCCGCCGCCCAGCATGTACCAGGCCTGGTTGAGCCGCATGTTCGGTCCGAACGGCACCGCCGAGCCGAAGGTGAAGGTCGGGTCCTTACCGAAGTAGTAGTAAGACGCGGTGTGGCCGATTTCGACGGTGCCGTTCTGCACGGCGTCAAGAACCTGCAATCCCGGCACGATTTCGCCGGCGGCAAATGTCTGAATCTGAAACTTGTTGTCGGTGACTTCGGTCACCATCTTCGCCATCACCTCGGCGCCGCCATACAGCGTGTCGAGCGATTTCGGCCAGCTTGTCGCCATGCGCCATTTGATTTCCGGCATCGACTGGGCGATCGCCGGTGCCGCCATCGTCGCGGCACCGGCCGCGCCGATGCCGGTAACCTTCAGAAAATCTCGTCGCTTCACTGAATTCCTCCATCGTAATGGTGCGTGTCCGCCTTCATGCGAGGCTTGGTGCCAGCATGGAGCATCCGGCCCCCGATTTCCATCCTGAACTGCACCGCAGGGCACAAAAAAGCCCGGTCGCCTCGCGGAGACCGGGCGCGTCCTTCGACTTAAGGATTAGATCAGCCGCGGGTGCGCGAGCGGATCATGAAGCTGTCGAAGGTGTATTCTGCGACCTGCCACCACAGATACTGGTCGGACCGGTAGGCCTGCATCGCGTCGATCGATTTCCTGAAATCGGGGTTTTTCGCGGAAATCTCGGCCCACAATTCGTTGGTCGCCTTCAGGCAGGCTTCCAATACCTCGTTCGTGAAGGGGCGAAGTTGGGTGCCGCCGGCCACCAGGCGCTTCAAGGCTGAAGGGTTCTGCATGTCGTAGCGCGCCGCCATCCAGCTATTGGCGTTAGCCGCCGCATTGCCGACGATGGCCTGATAGCTTTTCGGCAATTCATTCCATTTGTCGATGTTGACGAACGCGTGAGCCGCCGTGCCGCCCTCCCAGAAACCGGGATAGTAATAATACTTGGCGACCTTCTGGAATCCGAGCTTCTCGTCGTCATACGGGCCGACCCATTCGGCGGCGTCGATGGTGCCTTTCTCGAGCGACGGATAAATGTCGCCGCCGGCGAGTTGCTGCGGCACCACGCCAACCTTCTGCAGGACCTGGCCGGCAATGCCGCCGATACGCATCTTGAGGCCGGATAGATCGGCAACGGTCTTGATCTCCCGGCGAAACCAGCCGCCCATCTGGGTGCCGGTGTTGCCGCAGTGAAAGCCGATCACGCCGTATTTCTTGAAGAACTCGTTGCCGAGTTCCATGCCGCCACCCTGATACCACCAGGAATTCTGCTGACGCCCATTGAGGCCAAACGGCACCGAGGCATAGATCGCGAAGGTCGGATCCTTGCCGACATAGTAATACGACACGGTGTGGCACATCTCGACCGTGTTCTTGGACGTCGCATCGAGTGCTTGCAGGCCGGGGACGAGTTCGCCCGCCTGGAAAACCTGAATCTGAAACTTGTTGTCGGTCATCTCGGCAACCTGTTTCGAAAAATATTCGGCGCCGCCATAGATGGTGTCGAGCGATTTCGGAAAACTCGACGTCAGCCGCCATTTGATCTCGGGCGAGGATTGCGCGATCGCCGGCGACGCAACGGCGGTCGCGGCAGCGCCGGCCGCCGAAACCTTCAAGAAATCACGGCGCTTCATTCAGGCATCTCCTTGAGAGGCTCTTCTGATATTTCCTGGCGCCTCGGCGGGGCGAATTCCACGTCATCCGGGGCACGCTGGCCGGGGCGGCTTTAACACGGAAGTCCAGCGGCGAAAACGCGACAAAGGCATGACTTCGTGACTAAACCAAAGTCGCATAGGCCTCAAAAATCCGATCTTGCATATCGCTTCATTGCGAATTTTATCTTGTTCTCAATGAATTAACGATGAGTTCCATGCGTTGAAATTCCTGGATATGTCCTACACGAGACGGGCGTTCCAGATCGGTTTGGCGGAGCAAACGATACGGGCCGAGCACTACGAACTGATGAGCGGCAAGCCTCTTAGCCACAAGCGCGAGAACAGCCGCCGCCCATCCGTTCAATCTTTCAGAGCCTCGGTGCCCCGGTTCAGAATGTTCATATAGCTGCCATAAGCGAACAACCGCCCGCGCCGGCGGCCAGTGATCTCGTGAACGATCTCGAGCTCCTGGAGATTGGCGAGCGCCTTCATCACCGTCGGATGCGTCACCTTCAATTGCTTGCTCGCGGGGACGATGCCGATCATCGGTTGGCGTTGCAGCAGGTCGTGAACACGCAGCATGGAGGCCGCCGGGCGACCAAGCGCACGGATTCGCGTCCTGTCCTCTTCGAACAGGGTGAGCAGTTGCCGCGCGGTCTCTACCGCCTCGTTGGCGGTCTCGATAACGCCGGCGAGGAAGAATTCAACCCAGGCTTCCCAGTCGCCCCGGTCGCGCACGGCTTGCAGCAGATCATAGTACTGCTTGCGCCGTTGCTTGAAATAGAGGCTCAGATACAGCATCGGGTCTTTCAGTGCATCGTCGGCGCATAGCAAAAATGTAATGAGCAGACGCCCTAGACGACCGTTGCCGTCAAGGAACGGATGGATGCTCTCGAACTGAACGTGAGCGAGCGCCGCCCGGATCAGGGTCGGCGTCTTGTCGTCGTGCAGAAACCTTTCGAAATTATCCAGACACCCCGCCAGTTCGTTCGGTGGGGGCGGCACGAACAGGGCGTTGCCCGGCCTTGCGCCGCCAATCCAGTTTTGTGACGTGCGAAATTCGCCGGGCTGCTTGCTGCTGCCGCGTCCCTTGCGCAACAACACGTCGTGGATTTCGCGGATCAGGCGCAGCGACAACGGAAATCCCTCGCGCAGCCGCTTTAGCCCGTAATTCATCGCGGCGACGTAGTTTGAAACCTCCTGCACGTCATCGGCAGCGACCAGCGGGATTTCGTCGTTCTCGAACAGCAGCAGGTCGGAGAGCGAGGATTGCGTTCCTTCGATCTGCGAGGACAGCAGCGCTTCCTTGCGCACGTACATAAAGAGGAAGAGTGGCGGCGACGGCAGGATCGACGTAACCCCGTCCAGCCGCCCGAGCGCGCGGTTGGCCTGTTCGATGAGCGGCATGAGACCGCCGAGTTCGACTGGCGGTCTCGGCGGCAGCGGCGGCGGCACATAGGCGCGCACGGTCTCGTCGCCAAAGTTGGCGCTGGCGAACCGGCCCATTCGCGGGGAGACCTGAGGTTGTGACGACACGCCGCTTACATTAGCCAATCCGTTATGTAAGCGAAATCAAAAATCGTTACATTAGACGGCCGAGGTGCGGATTCACTACGATTTTTGCACCCTGCACATGCATGTGCTCTGGCCAATCGTGATGCAATATCAACCCAGTTGAGTAGCCGAAGCGGCTTCAAAAACGGCTTCAAGCCGCGGCAATAACCCCTTGAAGCTGATCGCGGACCTTGGTCCCGATGGCACGGTAGATCGCCGCGTGCGGGCCGTCCGGCTCGCTCGCCACCACCGGGTTGCCGGAATCCGAGGTGGTGCGGATCGACATATGCAGCGGGATTTCGCCGAGGAACGGCACGCCGAGCCGCTCCGCCTCGTGCCGCGCGCCGCCATGACCGAAAATGTCGGACCGCGTGCCGCAATGCGGACACTGGAAATAGCTCATGTTCTCGACGATGCCGAGCACCGGCACGTTGACCTTCCGAAACATCGCAAGCCCGCGCCGCGCGTCGATCAGGGACAGGTCCTGCGGCGTCGAGATGATGACCGCGCCCTTCAGCGGCACGTTCTGCGCGAGCGTCAACTGGGCGTCGCCGGTGCCGGGCGGCATGTCGACCACCAGGATGTCGAGCGTGCCCCAGGCGACATCGCGCAGCATCTGGGTGATCGCCGACATCACCATTGGCCCGCGCCAGATCATCGCGGTGTCTTCCTCGACCAGAAAACCGATCGACATGATCGACAGGCCGAACCGTTCGATCGGAATCATTTTCCTGCTGCCATCGAGCTTGGGCTTCTCGCGGATGCCGGTCAGCCTCGGCACCGACGGCCCGTAGATGTCGGCGTCGAGCAGGCCGACGCGCAGCCCGAGATCGCGCAGGCCGAGCGCGAGATTGAGCGCAGTGGTCGATTTGCCGACACCGCCCTTGCCTGACGCCACCGCGATCACGGCGGCGACACCCGGAATTTCCGCCTGCCTGGACATCGGCGACGCCGGGCTTTGCGGCGGCCGATGCGAGGAGACCGGCGCGACGC
>NZ_JBAVNZ010000664.1:0-12519 GCF_049691595.1 Bradyrhizobium sp. | reverse complement strand
TCGGTCGCGACATCATGCCGATATCGACGTTGCGCGCGAGCAGCGCGCTCACCGCGGTAGCCGAACCGTGACTGGCGACTTCTGCCTTGAATTCGGCTGACTTGCCGGCTGCCCGCAGCGACCAGTTGTCCTCTCCCGGCTTCTCCTCGCGAATGTCGTTGGCGCCCGAGGTCCTTGCGTACAGTCTGACCAGCTCCGGTACGAGCTCGGCTCCGACGGTATTCGAACCTGCGAACCGCAGCGTGTCGATGGACGACCGGGAAGGATCGGTGATGGGCGCTGCCGACGTCGGTGGAGTGATGGTTGCCACTCGGGCCGGTGGCGGTGAGGCATCAGCCCTGATCGAGGTCTGAGGCGACGAGGTCGTGGTTGAGGTTTGAGACGGCGAAGTCGGAACCGAGGTCTGAGCCGACAAGGTCGAAACTGGGGTCTGAGGCGGCGAGGTGACGGTGCGCTCCAATTGAGAAAGATTGCGTTCGGCCGCGGCGCAATCGGTCTGTTTGTTGGTCACGTTGCGCTGGCCCACGACCTTACTTTGATCGTATGCGTGTCGTATCGAGGACGCTTCTTCATTGTTGACGGCGTAAGCGCTGATCAGACCCGAAACCTTGTCGGCCATGGCTTTGATGCGCGGCGGAGATACTGCTGGACACACCGAGGCCGCGCCAAGAACGCGTCCTACTTCGGTCGCAATCTCCCACACGGTGTCGTATCGGCTGCCGGGCTGGGCGGCGTTTCCATTCCCCGGCACGGCGATAAGTGCGGCGCCGAGCACGGCAAGCAAAAATTGAGAAGGCATTTCGAATCTCCTCGGAGCCGGCCCATCCATCGCTCCATAGATTTCCTTATAGGTTCCGTGGTTTGCATTTTGGGTAATTTAGCGGCGGCATTGAGGCTGCATTTCGAAACGAAACATATCCCCACCGAAAATGAAGCTGCTGAATGACCGGTGATTTGCGCTTGCCGCCAGGCGGGGATTCGGGGAGCGACAAGGCGATTCAGAGCGACGGGCGTATCGCCAAAGTGTGTCCGGTCGTGCATGCGGACACAGCTTTGCCCAACCGCAGATTGCGATCAACTCGTTTGCGGACACTCGTTTGCGACGAGCCGACCGCTTGCCCGATGCTGACCCCCTCCGTAAAAGCGATGCATTGCCACGGGGAACAACTGCCAATGATCTCGCTCGCCGAACTTCAGCGCCGTATCGATTCCGGCGATCTATCGACCGATGCGGCGATCGCGCAATCGCTGGAGGCGATTGGCGCCCATGACAAGACCATCGGCGCTTTCGTCTGCCATGCGAAAGATGCCCGCGCGGCGAGTGCCGGGCCGCTGCGCGGCATCGCGGTCGGCATCAAGGACATCATGGACACATCGGACTTTCCGACCGAGATGGGCTCGCCGATCTACCGCGGTTTTCGCCCGCGCGGGGATGCGCCCGTCGTGGCCGCCCTGAGGCAGGCGGGCGCGACCATTATCGGCAAGACCACGACGACCGCGTTCGCCTCGCTCGATCCGACGGCAACCCTCAATCCGCGCCATCATGGTCATACGCCGGGCGGTTCGTCGTCGGGCTCGGCGGCAGCCGTGGCCGCCGGAATGATACCGTTGGCGCTGGGAACCCAGACCGGCGGTTCGGTGATCCGGCCGGCCTCGTTCTGCGGCGTCGCTGCCATAAAACCGTCGTTCCGCTTGCTGCCGACGGTCGGCATCAAATGTTATTCGTGGACACTGGATACCGTCGGGCTGTTCGCGGCCGGCGTCAGCGATCTGGCGCACGGGTTGTCGGCGATGACCGGCCGGCCCGAATTGATGCTGCCAGCTGCGATCTCCACCCTGCGCATCGGCGTCGTGACGCAGGATTTTGCCGGCGCGCCGGAGGTGGCGGGCGGGGAGGCGCTGCGGATCGCGATCAAGGCGGCGGAAGCCGCGGGGGCTTCTGTCCGCACGCTGGCATTGCCGGAGATCGTCGCAGAAGCCTGGCGGATCCAGCCGACGATCCAGGAATTCGAGGCGCATCAGGCACTGGCCTGGGAATACCACACGCATTACGACGCGATGGCGCCACTGGTGCGCGCAAGGCTCGACGAAGGCAAGGGGATAGCGCCCGCCGCTTACGACGCAGCGCGCGGAGTTGCGAAGAAGGCGAGGCGCGCATTGGCAGGGGTGTTCGAGGATATTGATGTCTTGCTGACGTTGTCCGCGCCGGGGGCGGCGCCGAAGGGGCTTGGCTCGACCGGCGACGCCCGTTTCAACCGGCTCTGGACCTTGATGGGTGTTCCCTGCGTCAATATTCCCGCTGATGTCGCCGACGGTGGATTGCCGGTCGGTGTGCAGGTCATCGCCCGGTTTGGCAACGATGCGGGAGCGCTGGCGGCGGCGCGCTTCGTTGAAGATGCTCTCAAGGCGTAAGGCACGCCGTCATTCCGGGGTGCGCCTTTTCGCGCAGGCCCGGAATGACAGTCGAGAGGTGAAGCTACTACTTCTCCCCGATCCGCCCCTCGGTCCCTGCCTGCAACCGCCTGATGTTTTCGCGGTGCATGTAGAACAGCAGCATGGTCAGCACCGCGAACAGCGATGCCAGCGCCGGATGGCCGAACCACCACAGGAAGATCGGGGTGATGAAGGCCGCCACCAGCGCCGACAGCGACGAGTAGCGCGAGGTGACGGCGGTGGCGAGCCACATCACGCAAAATACCACGGCCGCGGGCCAGAACAGGCCGAGCAGCACGCCGATATAGACGGCGACGCCCTTGCCGCCGCGAAACTTCAGCCAGACCGGGAATAGATGGCCGAGGAAAGCGCCGAGCCCCGCCAGCATCGCGGCGTTCGGGCCGCCGTAGTAGCCGGCGATCACCACCGCGACGGTGCCCTTCAGCGCGTCGCCGATCAGCGTCGCCGCGGCGAGGCCCTTGCGGCCGGTGCGCAGCACGTTGGTGGCGCCGATATTGCCGGAGCCGATCGAGCGCAGATCCTCGGTGCCGGCGAGTCTTGTCAGCACAAGTCCGAACGGGATCGAGCCGAGGAGATAGCCGAGCAGGAATGCGACGACCAGAAATGCGTCAGCGGACATCGCGGTTGCTCCCATCCCGGCATATTTCGCGCGCATCAGAGGCTCTTTTTAACGCGTTTTCTTGACGCGAACCGCTATCCACCCCGGATCGTGTCCGGGGCAGGCTTTCGCTTGAAGATGCTCTAGACATGCTCATAGACCGTCCGCCCGCCGACAATCGTCCGCACCACCCGGCCGGTAAAGCGGGCTTCGTCGAACGGCGTATTCTTGCATTGCGACTTTAGATCGGCGGGATCCAGCACCCAGGGAATGTCGGGATCGATCACGACCACATCCGCCGGGGAGCCCGCGCGCAGCGATCCGCCCGGAAGTCCCAAAAGTTCCGCGGGTCGCGTCGACATCGCGCGGATCAGGGTCTTGAAATCCATCTCGCCATTGTGAATCAGCCTCAAGCCGGCCGGCAGCATGGTCTGCAGGCCGATCGCGCCGGCGGTCGCCTCGGCAAACGGCAGCCGCTTCACCTCGACGTCCTGCGGATTGTGATCGGACATCACGACGTCGATCAGGCCGGAGGCGACGGCTTCGACCAGTGCGAGGCGGTCGTCCTCGGTGCGCAGCGGCGGCGAGAGTTTCAGGAAGGTGCGGTAGGGGCCGATGTCGTTTTCGTTCAGCGTGACATGGTTGATCGAAACCGAGGCCGAGACCTTGAGGCCGACGTCGCGGGCGCGCTTGAGGATATCGAGCGATTCGACGCAGCTCAGCGAGGCCGCGTGGTAGCGCCCGCCGGTCAGGGCGACGAGGCGCATGTCGCGCTCGAGCATCACGGCCTCGGCCGCATTGGGGATGCCGAACAGGCCAAGGCGGGCGGCAAATTCGCCTTCGTTCATCACGCCTTCGCCGACCAGATTGGGGTCTTCGGTATGGTGCACGATCAGCGCGTCGAAATCGCGGGCATAGGTCAGCGCGCGGCGCATCACCTGCGCATTGGTGACGCTTTTGTCGCCATCGGTGAAGGCGACGGCGCCGGCGGCCTTCAACAGGCCGATCTCGGTCATCTCGAGGCCGAGCAGGCCTTTTGTCAGCGCCGCCATCGGATGGATGTTGACGATCGCGGTGTCGCGGGCGCGGCGCAGCACGAAATCCACCGTCGCCGAATTGTCGATCACGGGCGAGGTATCCGGCTGGCAGATGATGGTAGTGATGCCGCCGGCGGCCGCCGCCTGGCTCGCGGAGGCAAAGGTTTCGCGGTGGCCGGCGCCGGGCTCGCCGACAAAGGCGCGCATGTCGACCAGGCCGGGCGCGACAATCTTGCCGGCGCAGTTGATGATGTCGGTGCCTTCGGGGACGCCGGCGGCGCCGATGCCGCGCCGGGAGTCGCGGATCATGCCGTCGGCGATCAGGACGTCGCCGGGGCCGTCGAAATCCCGCGACGGGTCGACCACGCGGGCGTTGGCGAGCAGGATCGGGCGGCGACCGGTCAGCATTTATGCGTTCGGCAGGTTGCGGGCGAGCGCTTCCAGCACCGCCATCCGCACCGCCACTCCCATTTCCACCTGTTCGCGGATCAGCGATTGCGCGCCGTCTGCCACGATCGAATCGATCTCGACGCCGCGGTTCATCGGTCCCGGATGCATCACCAGCGCATCCGGCTTGGCATAAGCAAGCTTCTTCTGGTCGAGGCCGAAATAGTGGAAGTATTCCTGACTCGAGGGCACGAACGAGCCGTTCATGCGTTCGCGCTGCAGCCGAAGCATCATCACGATGTCGGCGCCGTTCAGCCCCTCGCGCATGTCGCGGGCGACCTCGACGCCCATCCGCTCGATGCCGCGCGGCAACAGCGTGGAGGGCGCCACCACGCGGACCCGCGCGCCCATGATGTTGAGCAAGAGGATGTTGGAACGCGCCACCCGCGAATGCATCACGTCGCCGCAGATCGCGATCACAAGCCCTTCAAGCCGGCCCTTGTTGCGGCGGATGGTCAGCGCGTCCAGCAGCGCCTGGGTCGGATGCTCGTGGGCGCCGTCGCCGGCGTTGACGACCGACCCGTCGACCTTGCGCGCCAGCAGTTCCACCGCGCCGGAGGCATGGTGCCGCACCACCAGGATGTCCGGGTGCATGGCGTTGAGCGTCACCGCCGTGTCCACCAGCGTCTCGCCCTTGCGCATCGATGACGAGGACACCGACATGTTCATGACGTCGGCCCCCAACCGTTTGCCGGCGATCTCGAACGAGGACTGGGTGCGGGTCGAGGCCTCGAAGAACAGGTTGATCTGGGTGCGGCCGCGCAAGGAGGCGCGCTTCTTATCTACCTGGCGGTTGAGCTCGACATATTCCTCGGAAAGGTCGAGCAGGCCGGCAATGTCGGCAGCGGAAAGCCCCTCGATTCCCAGCAGGTGCCGGTGACCGAGGACGAAGGTCGATTTCAATGCAGGGGTCATTAAAGCCAGAGCTATAGGCAGAGATGCAACGGGGGGCAAGGGCGAATAGGGCGTCCGGAAGTTATCCCCCGGTCTGTCCCCGCGCCAGACAGCCATGGAACAAGTCCGGCCAAGACGATTCAGCATGATTGTTCCAACATGAAGGCCGGTACCGCGGCGACCTCGATTACCCCCGGCACAGCGCCGCTGGCGCAATGCGCTGGTGGCCGCGATGGCCGGGCAAGGATTTGTGAACTATTCGAAGGCGTGGGGGCATTTTTTTCTGCCGGGCGCGGGCGGGCAGGCCTATGATTTTCCCGATCCCGGCACCGCGCCATCGATTCCCGACCATCAGGACCGGCCATGACACAGGCTTCATTTTCGACCCACGAGGTCTTCAACCAGTCGCCGCCGTTCGAAGACGTCGACCTGTTCGCGCTGGACCGGCCGCTCGCCGACGCCGTCGCGGCCAATGGCGGTACGTCGGCGCGGCAGGAATTGTCGGAATTCGGCAGGCACTGGGGCTCGGTGGCGATGGCGGAGCGGGGCCGCATCGCCAACGAGAACACGCCGAAACTGCGTAGCTTCGATTCCCGCGGCAACCGCCGCGACGAGGTCGAGTTTCATCCCGCCTATCACGAGCTGATGGCGCATAGCGCCCACGCCGGCCTGCACAATTCGACCTGGACGATTGAGGGCAAACCGGCCGGTGGCGCCGCCGAAGTCGTGCGCGCCGCGAAATTCTATATGGCCGCGCAGGTCGAGGCCGGTCATCTCTGTCCGATCACCATGACGCGTGCGGCGGTGGCGGCGCTGGCGTCGCAGCCGGATGTGCAGGCCAAGACGATGCCCGTGATCGCCACGCGTTCCTACGACCCCGGCTTTGCGCCATGGTGGACCAAGCGGGGGATGACGCTCGGCATGGGCATGACCGAGAAGCAGGGCGGCACCGACGTGCGCGCCAACATGACGCGGGCGGTGCGCGACGGAAATGCCTATCGCATCACCGGGCACAAATGGTTCATGTCGGCGCCGATGTGCGACGCCTTTTTGGTGCTGGCGCAGGCCGATGAAGGGCTGAGCTGCTTCTTCATGCCGCGCTTTGCGCCGGACGGATCGATCAATGCGATCCGGTTCCAGCGGCTGAAGGACAAGCTCGGCAACCGCTCCAATGCCTCTTCCGAAGTGGAATTCACCGGCGCCTATGCGCTGCGGGTCGGCGACGAGGGCAAGGGCATCCGCACCATCATCCAGATGGTGCAGTTGACGCGGCAGGATTGCGCGATCGCCTCCGCCGGCCTGATGCGGTCGGGCCTGGCGCATGCGCTGCATCACGCCAGATACCGCAGCGTATTCCAGAAACATCTCGCCGATCAGCCGCTGATGCAGGCGGTGCTGTCGGACATGGCGCTGCATGTCGAGGCTTCGATTGCGCTGGTGATGCGGCTGTGCCGGTCGTTCGACCGCGCGCCCGATGACGCCGGCGAAGCCGCCCATATGCGGCTGTTGACGCCGGCGATCAAATACTGGGTCTGCAAGAGCGCGCCGGGTTTTCTCTACGAGGCGATGGAGTGCCTGGGCGGCAACGGCTATGTAGAGGAGGGCATTGTGGCCCGCCACTATCGGGAGGCGCCGGTCAACGCGATCTGGGAAGGCTCCGGAAACGTGATGTGCCTCGACGTGCTCCGCGCCCTGTCGCGCGAGCCGGACGCGGCATCGAGCGTGTTGCAGCGGCTCGCGGACGAAACCAGGGGCCTGCGGGGTGCCGGCGAGGCCGTCGGCTTGGTCGGCAAATCGTTCCGCAGACCCGATAGCGAACGGGTCGCGCGACTGGCGGTCGAAAGGCTGGCGCTGCTCGCCGCCGCTGCCGCGCTCAACCAGGTGTCGGCACGGCACGCCGAACTGTTCGCGGCGACCCGCCTTGCCACACATCACGCCAGCATGTACGGCGCGGTCGAGCTGGCTGATAACGATATCCGTGCCCTGCTGGAGCGGGCGCTGCCCTGAAGCCTTTGATGCATTCCCGCCCTCCCGAAATTCCTCCCATGACGGCCACGCTTGCGCAACGTCCGCCCCGGATCTGGAAATTCTGGGGCACGACGCTGTGGGGGCTGTTCGTCTTTGCCGCGATGTTCATCGGGCAGATCGCGGTCGTGGCTTATTTCGCGTTGCGGCAGGACGTGCCGTTCGATATCGCCGCCGCGATCCATGTCGTCGGCGGCGGACTGACGATCTCGCTGTCCGTCATCGCAGGGTTGCCGGCGGTATTGCTCGCATTGTGGATCGCGATACGTCTGTCGCGCACCCCCTTTGCCGACTATCTCGCGCTGCGCTGGACCTCGTGGAAAAACCTTTTGATCGGCATCGCGGCGCTGGTCGTCCTGGTCACCGGATGGGACTTGCTGTCCCGCGCGCTCGGGCGTGAGGTCGCACCGGGATTCATGGGCGACGTGCTGAAATCGGCGCAGGCCGACGGTGCGCTGTGGCTCTTGGTGGTCGCTTTCTGCGTCGTAGGACCGATGTCGGAAGAATTGTTTGCGCGCGGCTTCCTCTATCGCGGCTGGTCGGAATCGTCGTTGCGACCGGCGGGTGCCATCATCCTGTCGTCGGCGGCCTGGACGGTGCTGCACCTGCAGTATGACTGGTTCTTTTTCGGCGAGGTGTTTTCGATCGGGCTGTTGCTCGGTTACCTGCGCTATCGCAGCAACTCGACCTGGCTGACCATCGTTTTGCACGGCCTCAACAATCTCGCGGCGACGGCGCAGAGCATCTGGCTGGCGGGATCAAGCTAAAACTCACGCCACCAGCGCGATCGCGATCGGCATGGTCACCGCCGCAAGGATCGTCTGCAGGGTGATGATTTGCGCCAGCAGCGGCGCGTCGCCGCCCATCTGCCGGGCCAGCACATAGGCGCTGGAGGAAGCCGGCACCGCCGAGCAGGCCGCCACGATCGCAAGGTTGGAGCCGGACAGGCCGAACCACAGCGAAAGCGCGACCGCGAGCGCCGGCATCAGGATCAGCTTGAGGACAACGGCGACGGTCGCGGCAAGGCTCGGTCGAAACATCCCTTCGAGATGCAGGCCGGCGCCCGTGACCAGCAGGCCGATCGCGAGCGAGGACCGGCCGAGCGCGTCCGCGACCTCATGCCATATCTTGGGAAGCGGGAGGTGCAGAATGTTGAGGAGAAGGCCGATGGCGCAGGCCCAGATCAGGGGATTGCGCACCACGGTCATGACGACGGCGCGGACCGACGGCCGTACAGGCGAAGCGTAGTGCGCCAGCACCGCGACGCTGAGCACGTTGACCAGCGGGATGATCGCGACCATCGCGACCGAGGCCAGCGCCAGCCCGGCATCGCCATGGAGATTGCCGGAAACCGCCAGCGCCACATAGGTCTGCCAGCGCGTCGCGCCCTGAAAGACCGAGGTGAAGGCCGGGCCGTCGATGGCCAATCGGGCGAGCAGGGGCCGCAGTGCGAGGCACAGCAGCGACATCGCGGCCGCTGCCAGCAAAAGCGCGCCGCCGACGCCTGCGACCGGCACGTTGGTCAGATCGGCCTTGACCAGCGTCTGCACCAGCAGCATCGGAAACAGCACGTAATAGGTCAGGCGTTCCAGCCCATGCCATTGCGTCTCCAGCCGCATCAGGCTTCGCTTCAGGATGAAGCCCAGCACGATCAGCAGGAACACCGGCAGCAGCGCCGCCATCACCACCGCCATCGTCAGCGGTCTCCGCGCAGCTTCGCCAGCCGGTCCAGCGCGCCCTGCAGGATGAAGATCGCGGCGTGCTCGTCGATCACCTCGGCGCGGCGGGCGCGGCTGACGTCCATCCCGATAAGTTCGCGCTCGACCGCGGCGGTCGATAGCCGCTCGTCCCACAGCGCGATGGCGGAAGCGGCGAGATTGGAAAAGTTGCGCGCAAAGGCGCGGGTCGATTGCGCGCGCGGCCCCTCGCTGCCGTCCATGTTGATGGGCAGCCCGAGCACGAAGCCGACCGCGCGGCGCTCGCCGGCAATGGCGATCAGCCGCGCCGCGTCGGCCTTGAAGGCCGTGCGCTGGATGGTCTCGACGCCGGTCGCAAGCCTGCGATCGGGGTCGGAGACCGCGACGCCGATGGTCTTGGTACCCAAATCGAGGCCGACGAGCGCGCCGCGTTCAGGCCAGTGCGTAACCGCGTCGACCAAGGGGAGGATGGGGGCAGCCATGGCCCCGCATAACACGCGGTCCGTCGGTCATGCAAAGCAATGTGGCGTCCCCCTGGAGGCAACGCCACGCCGCGCCGTTGATTTCGTTTTGAGAATGCCTGGTGCTTTGCTTCGAAGGGATGCGAGATCATCGCGGCTCTTCGTAAATTGTGACGTGTCATGTAATCTATATCACTTAGTGCCATGGCGATTTGTGCCATCTTATGGAGGGAATTTAATTGAACAAAATTGCTACCAAGGATTGAACCACAACAGGAATTGAACGACCAATAAGAAAAAGTGCCAAGCTTTATCGAACTCGCTTCTGACTGGGCGGACTGTTTTTCAGAAGGTTTCGCCTGCCGGCATCGTTATCGTTCGTTTCATTTTTTTGCGCAGAAATTAGGTTGGAGGGGTCAATGACTCCGCTCGACGGTTCAGACGCAATTCAATTTTCCGACGCGGCTATTTCCAAGCGACAATTCCTCGGACAACTCGCCGCCGCAGGCGCCGCGGCTATTCTGTGGCCGGGCGACGCGAACGCCGTCATGGAATTATGGGAATCCGGCGACCCGCTTTGCGTCGTTCCTTATCCGACGCTCGACAAGCCGGACGGCTATGAACTCGATCTGGCCTATCTGGAAACCTTCATCGCGATGTCGGCGGCCTTGACCGGCGTTGCACCGCTGGATCGCCACTTGGCGAACCAGTACATGGAGCGTTACGCCACGCATCCGCAGATTTCCAAGAATCTGGACATCCTCGTCAAGGCCTATCGGGGCCTCGCGGCTGACAAGAAGCCCCAGGATGGTGACATCAAGCAAGGCATCATGATGTCGTCGGATGGCGCTGTCCGCGCGGGCGCCAAGCAGCTGATTTATCTTTGGTACACGTCGGCGTTCTTCATCCCGCTCGATGCAGGCACAGATCCGAACCGGCCACTTCTTCAGGACGATCCAGCAGATACGCGCAAGAAGGCTTGGGTCTATGGCACGCCGGAGCAGTACGAACATGGGCTGATGTGGAAAGTCATCTCGGCCCATGCGCCGATGACGCCGGGAGGGCCGCGGCGATACTGGGCGACGGCTCCCATTTTATAGTTCAATCCATTTTTCAGGGCTCCGGGGAGACAAGCATGCGACCGATCCTCGAATATGCCGAGTTTGATGTTGTCATTATCGGTTCCGGAATTGCGGGCGCCCTTGCCGGAAGCCAGTTGGCCCAATCGGGTTATCGCGTCCTGATCCTGGAGGCGGGTGGGGTACCCCCGGATTCGCTCGGCCGCTGGGCGATGGTCCACAATTTCACGGCTTCTCCATCGAAGGCCCCGGACTCGCCGTTCTGCGGCGAGGACGTGCTGCCGGTGGATCAGGCGGTTGATCCCAGGAAGACCCCCGGCACGTACCGGTTTCTGCAACCCAGTCCGATCGAGGATGGCGGCAAGAACTATTACGACTACGACGCCGAATCGATCAGCAAGAAACGTTTCTTCAAGAGCTACTACGAGCGGATCGTCGGTGGCTCGACCTGGCATTGGCAGGGCATCTACATCCGCATGCTGCCGAACGACTTCAAAATGAAGAGTCTTTACAAGGTCGGATTTGACTGGCCGATTTCATACCGCGACCTCGAACCCTGGTATGTCCGCGCGGAATATGAAATGGGGGTAGCCGGAAGCGACGAGGAAAACGAATACTACTACGAGCGGAAGTTCGGCGCCTATCGCAGCAAGCCCTTTCCCATGCCGGCGCTGGTGCCGAGTTATATCGACAAGCGGCTGGCCGGCGCCATCAACGGCAAGGCCGTTCCAAAGCATGGCCTGCGCTTGCGGGTGAACACGGTGCCGCACGCCATCAATTCCGAGCCCTATCAGGGCCGCCCGGAATGCGACGGGCATACCTCGTGCGTGCCGCTGTGCCCGACCAAGGCAAGATACGAAGCAATTATCCATGTCGAGAAGGCCGTCCGGGCGGGAGCCATTCTGCGCACGCAGGCGGTGGTCACCAAGCTTGACATCGATCCGGACAAGAAGTGGGTATCGCGGGTCTGGTACAAGCGGCCGGACGGCACGCTGGACCGGGCGTCGGGCCGCATTGTCGTGCTGGCGGCTAATGGAATCGAGAATCCTCGAATTCTGCTGTCCTCAAGCGCCGCCACATCGAGCGACAAGGTCGGCCGTTATCTGATGGACCACCCCATCAAGCAATCGTTTGCGCTTGCTCCCAAGGCGCTTTTTCCCTTCCGCGGCCCCCAGACCACGTCCGACATCGCGGCGTTCCGCGACGGCGATTTTCGGGAGCGCTATGCCGGCTTCAAGACCTCGATCAAGAATGACGGGTGGTCGAGCACCAAGACGGGCTCGCCGCGCGGCAATTTCATTCCGCCCAAGGACCCGACGGGCAATCAGAACGTCAACGGCACCATTCTGGATTTTGTCGAGAATTGGGGTCATTTCGGCACATCGCTGCGGGACAAGCTTCGCGACCACGCGACGCGGCAGATCACGCTCAACAGCGCCTGCGAGCAGCTGCCGCTGGAAACCAATCGCGTCACCCTGTCGGCGAACAATGACGGCCTCGGTATCCCAAGGCCAATGATCCAGTATCGCCTGGACAACGACGACTACGTGCGGAATTGCTTCAAGACCGTTATTGACGTTCACACTTTCATCTTTGACCAGCTCGGTGCGACCGATCGCGTGATGCAGGCCGACCCGCCGGATTCGCTGATTTATGGCGGCTCAGGCCACATCATGGGAACGACCCTGATGGGCAGCGATCCCAGGACCTCGGTGGTCGACAAGGAGTGTCGCACCCATGACCATCCAAATCTCTTCATTTTGGGGAGCAGCGTGTTCCCGACAGGCGCGACGGCAAATCCCACCTCGACCATAGCCGCGCTTGTAC
>NZ_JBAVNZ010000663.1:0-5456 GCF_049691595.1 Bradyrhizobium sp. | reverse complement strand
GAGGACGGCGGCGATGCCGAACGGCCGCATGTGGTCGCGGCCGAGTAGGGTGGCCCGGCCGAACATGAGGCCTCATTGCCGGCGCATCGCCATCCTGATCGCCGCATGTGCTTTCGCGGGCCTCGGTCATCGCGCCGAGGCGGAAGAGCCGATCGAAATCTTCGACGCGCATCTGCATTACAATTGGGAGCCGAAACCGTTCTACCAGGTCGATGAGGTGCTGGCGCTGTTCAAGAAACATCGCGTCACCGGCATCCTCGCGACCAGCCGCCCCAATACCGGCACCCATGCGCTGGTCGATGCCAGGGCGGACGGCCTGCAGGTGGTGCCGTTCATCCGGCCCTACCGCGTCCGGGCCGACATCGGCACCTGGTTCAACGATCCCGTGATCTTCGAACTCGTGCAGGAGGAGTTCAGGCGCGGCTACTATCGCGGCGTCGGCGAGTTTCATCTGACGGGGCAGGCTGCCGACACCGAGATGGTCAGGAAGACCGTCGATTTTGCGGTGGCCAACAATCTCTATCTGCATGCCCATGCGGATCAGGAGGCCGTCGAGATCCTGATGCGGCACAATCCGCAAGCCCGGATCATCTGGGCGCATACCGGCTTTGGCCTGCCCGCCGACCGCGTCGCGGCGATGCTCGCCAAATATCCCAGGCTGTGGGGAGAACTCTCCTACCGCAGCGGCATCATCGATGAATCGGGGAAGCTGACCCCGGAATGGCGTGCGCTGTTCGAGAAATATCCCGACCGGTTCCTGCTCGGCTCCGACACCTGGGTCTCCGAGCGCTGGGCCAACTACGGGGAGATCATGGCGGGTTATCGCGCCTGGCTGGCGCAGTTGCCGGCCCATGTAGCCCGGCAAATCGCGCATGGGAATGCAAGGGCGCTATTTACCGAGAATCGTCCCTAGATCGAAAAGCTGGTCCCGCAGCCGCAGGAGGCGGTGGCGTTGGGGTTGACCACCCGGAACGAGGCGCCGATCAGATCGTCGACGAAATCGACCTCGGAGCCGGCCAGGAACGGTACCGATGCCGGATCGACCAGCACCACCGCGCCGTCGCGCGATATAACCAGATCGTCCTCGGCCCTGGCGCGATCGACATCGAATTTGTACTGAAAGCCGGAGCAGCCGCCGCCCTCGACGCTGATGCGCAGCATCGCCCCGTCACCCTCGTCCTTGAGGATTTCCCCGATCCGGCGGGCCGCCCGCTCGCTGACGGTGATGGCAGTAGTCATGACAAGGTCTCCAGGCGTCATACCCATTTCATTTGGTATCCCGCACCCGACATAGTTAAGTGCGCCGGCCAACGGAATCAAATGGATAAGGATTAAATTGCCGTGTCGGTCGGAATGGCTGCCCCCCGCGCGCTTTTTGCCTGCGACCCCGACCGCAGCCGGGGGCGGCTGTTTTCGGAGCCGCCGAGCAAGACCCGCAGCCCGTTCCGGCGCGACTGCGACCGGGTGATCCATTCCACCGCCTTTCGCCGATTGAAGCACAAAACCCAGGTTTTCGTGTTCCACGAGGGCGATCATTACCGCACCCGGCTGACCCATTCGCTGGAAGTGGCGCAGATTGCCCGCGCGCTGGCCCGGCAGCTCGGCCTGGACGAGGATCTGACGGAAACGCTGGCGCTGGCCCACGACCTCGGCCATCCGCCATTCGGCCATGCCGGCGAGCGGGCGCTGGACAAATGCCTCAAGTCCCATGGCGGGTTCGACCACAACGCGCAGACGCTGCGGGTCGTCACCTCGCTGGAGCATCGCTATCCCGCGTTCGACGGGCTCAACCTGACGTGGGAGTCGCTCGAGGGCATCGTCAAGCACAACGGCCCGCTGACCGGGCGGGACGGGACCCCGACAGGGCGGTACCGGGAGAGCGGCATTCCCGTCGGTATTTCCGAATACGTCAGAACATACGATCTGGAACTCTGGACCTTCGCTTCTCTGGAAGCCCAGGTTGCGGCCTTCGCCGACGACATCGCCTATGACGCCCATGACATCGACGACGGCCTGCGCGCGGGCCTGTTCAATCTCGATGATCTCAGGGTTGTTCCGCTCACGGCCGGGATCATCGCCGATATCGCGCGGCATTATCCCGCGCTCGACGACATCAGGCGCGGCGCCGAGCTGGTGCGCGAGCTGATTTCCTATCTGATCGGGGCGGTGGTCACGGAGGCGCAAACGCGCCTGCAGGCCGTGCAGCCGCAATCCGTCCACGATGTCCGCCATCACCCTGCGCCGCTGATCGCGTTCCCGGACGAAGCCATGCGGCAGGAGGCTGAGATCAAAGCGTTCCTGAAGCAGCGGATGTATCGCCACGAACGGGTGATGCGGGTGATGGGCGAGGCGGAGCAGATCCTGTTCGACCTGTTCGCGCGCTATCGGGCCACGCCGGGCGATCTGCCGGCCGAATGGCAGGACGGCGGCCAAAGCGAGACGGAGGCCGAGCGGGCCCGCCGGATCGGCAATTTCATCGCCGGCATGACCGATCGCTTTGCGCTGACCGAACACCAGAGGCTTTTTGACTCGACCCCGGATTTGCGTTAGGCGGCGGCCCATGGCCGATATCCCCGCTTCACCGCATCTTTTTGCCGACGTGCTGGCGCGCGTGCACGCCGTTTGCGCCGCGCTTGCCGCAGAAGGCGGTTGGCCGGCTGGCATCGATTTCTCGCGCATCGTGGTCGAGCCGCCGCGCGATGCCACGCATGGCGATATGGCAACCAACGCCGCGATGGTTCTGGCCAGGGAGGCGGGCGCCAAACCGCGCGATCTCGCCGAGAAGTTCGCGGAATGGCTTCGCGCGGACGAACTGGTCCTGTCCGTCGATGTCGCCGGACCCGGCTTCATCAATCTCACGCTGAAGCCAGCGGTCTGGGCGGACGCGCTGCGTACCGTGCTGCGCGAAGGCGAGGCTTACGGGCGAAACGGCATCGGCAGGGCCGAGAAGGTCAATGTCGAATATGTCTCGGCCAACCCGACCGGGCCGATGCATGTCGGCCATTGCCGGGGCGCGGTGTTTGGTGACGCGATGTGCAGCCTGCTGCAGTTTGCGGGCTATGACGTCACCCGCGAATATTACGTCAACGACGCCGGCGCGCAGGTCGATGTGCTGGCGCGCTCGGCTTACCTGCGCTACCGCGAGGCGCTGGGTGAGGACATCGGCGCGATACCGGAAGGATTGTATCCCGGCGATTACCTCAAGCCTGTGGGACAGGCGCTTGCCCGGGAGTACGGCGACAAGCTGCTGGCGATGACGGAAAATGTCTGGCTGCCGATCGTGCGCGCCAAGGCCATCGCGATGATGATGGACGAGATCAAGGGCGATCTCGCCGCGCTCGATATCCGGCACGACGTGTTCTTCTCGGAACGCTCGCTGATCGAGAACGGCAACAACAAGGTCAGCGAGACCATCGACTTCCTGCGCGCGCGCGGCGATGTCTATGAGGGGCGTCTGCCGCCGCCGAAGGGCGGGCCGGTCGAGGATTATGAGGACCGTGTCCAGACGCTGTTCCGCGCCACCGCCTATGGTGACGACGTCGACCGTCCGCTGATGAAGTCGGACGGCTCCTATACTTATTTCGCCTCCGACATCGCCAACCACAAGAACAAGTTCGATCGCGGCTTTAACAACCTCATCGACGTGTTCGGTGCCGACCATGGTGGCTACATCAAGCGCATGCAGGCGGCGGTGAAGGCCGTCACTGCAGGCCAGGCGGCGCTGGACGTCAAGATCGTGCAGCTCGTCAGGCTGCTGCGCAATGGCGAGCCCGTAAAAATGTCGAAACGCTCCGGCGAGTTCGTCACCTTGCGCGAAGTGGTCGACGAGGTCGGCTCCGACGCGGTGCGGTTCATGATGCTGTTCCGCAAGAACGATGCGGTGCTGGATTTCGACCTCGCCAAGGTGATCGAGCAGTCCAAGGACAATGCGGTGTTCTATGTCCAGTACGGACATGCCCGCGGCCATTCGATCTTCAAGAACGCCCGCGAGGTGGTTCCCGATCTGCCGGAGGAGACGGGCGCCCGGGCGGCCTGGCTCGAAAATGCCGCGACGGTGCGGCTGACCGACCCGGCGGAACTCGACCTGCTGAAACGGCTGGCGCTCTATCCCCGCACGATCGAGGCCGCGGCGGTCGCTCATGAACCGCACCGAATCGCTTTTTATCTCTATGATCTCGCGAGCGAATTTCACGCGCTTTGGACCAGGGGGCGCGACTTGCCCTATTTACGCTTCATTATCAGGAATGATGCAGAGATCACGAAGGCGCGGCTGGCGATGGTTCAGGGCGTCGTCTCGGTTCTGGCATCGGGCTTGGCCATTCTCGGCGTCCACGCGCCGACCGAGATGCGGTAGGCAGGGGCAACGGCCCTCACACATACGGGATTTGTGGGGGTATCCGGCAGGGACCAATTCGTTTATGAAGCGGGTTGGCGCTGTCCCGAACGGGATGCATCATCGCGATGATTGATCGATACCAGGACCGACCTTTTCCTGCCCAGGAAAATTACGACCGCGGACATGACCGCGGCACGTACCCGAACGCGTCGCATCAGGCCGAGAGCGATCCGCTGGCGGAGCTCGCGCGGCTGATCGGCCAGAACGATCCGTTTGGCGCGGCAGGCAAGCCGCCGCATCCGCTGCAGTCGCGGGCGAATGTCCGTCCGCAATACCAGCCTGCTATCGACGAAGAACAGGTTGCTCCGGCAGGCCCGCCGCCATGGATGCAGCGCGCCTGGCAGGAGCCGCCGCCGCTGGAGCCTGAAGAGCCCGAATTTCAGCCGAGCCCCGTGCACCCGCTGCGCTACCCGACAGAACAAGTCGCGCCGGCGCAAGAATATCGGGATGAGCTACCGTTCCCGGAAGGCGGTCATGAGCCCGATCTGTCGCGCTATGACGATGCGCTGTATGGCCAGATCGGGTCCGGCGAACAGGATGAGCGCGACCCGGCCTACACCGACGATGCCTACGCCTACCAGGACGGCTACGAGGAAGACGAGCCGGCGCCGCGCCGGCGCCGCGGCGGCCTGATGACGGTCGCAGCCGTGTTGGCGTTGGCGGTGGTGGGGACGGGCGCGGCCTTTGCCTATCGCACCTATGTCGGCTCGCCTCGCAGCGGAGAGCCACCGATCATCAAGGCCGACAATAGTCCGACCAAGATCGTGTCGGCGCCGGCGGACGGCATCGCCAAGACGCCTGACCGATTGGTGCAGGGCGATGGCACCGAGAAGCTCGTTTCGCGCGAGGAAGCCCCTGTCGACGTCGGCGCCAGGACCGCTCCGCGCGTGGTGTTTCCGCCATTGAATCAGGCCGGCACCCCGCAACCGGCGGCGGGCGTCACCTCGTCGGTCTCGCCGCCAGCCGCGGCCAACGGCACGATGCCCAACAACGAACCGCGCAAGATCAGGACGCTTTCCGTCAAGGGAGATGCGGCTGACGCAGGCTTGCCGCCGGGTGC
>NZ_JBAVNZ010000662.1:0-4363 GCF_049691595.1 Bradyrhizobium sp. | reverse complement strand
GGCCGCGAGGTCGAGGTCATTGCGGTCGATGACGAGCTCAAGCCGGACGGTGCGGTGACCAAGGTCAAGGGCCTGCTCGAACGCGACAAGGTCGATTTCGTGGTGGGCCCGATCTTCTCCAATATCCTGCAGGCGATCCACAAGCCGATAACGGATACCAGGACTTTCCTGATCAGCCCGAATGCCGGCCCCTCGAGCTATGCCGGCAAGAACTGCAGCCCGTTTTTCTATGTGACCTCCTACCAGAACGATCAGGTGCATGAGGTGCTCGGCAAGGTCGCCCGGGATCGCGGTTACAAGCGCGTCTATTTGCTGGTTCCGAACTATCAGGCCGGCAAGGACTCCGTCGCCGGTTTCAAACTCGATTACAAGGGAGAAATCGTCGAGGAGACCTACATGCCGCTGGGCTCGCTGGATTTCCAGGTTGAGCTCTCCAAGATCGCATCGCTGAAGCCTGACGCGGTATTCACCTTCATGCCGGGCGGCATGGGCGTGAGCCTGGTGAAGCAGTACAGACAGGCCGGTCTCGCCGATCAAATTCCGGTTCTTTCGGCGTTCACGGTCGATGAATCGACGCTGCCGGCGCAGCAGGACGCGGCGGTCGGCATGTTCGGGGGCTCGAACTGGGCGCCGAACCTCGACACTCCGCAGAACAAGAAATTCGTCGCCGCCTATGAAGCTGCCTATAACAGCGTACCCGGTACCTATGCCTTCCAGGCTTACGATGCCGCGATGCTGATCGACAGCGCCGTCAAGGCGGTGAAGGGCGACCTCACCAACAAGGAAGCGGTGACGGCGGCGCTGAAGAAGGCCGACTTCACCTCGCTGCGCGGCGGCTTCAGGTTCAACGTCAACGGTTATCCTATCCAGGATTTCTACCTGACCAAGGTCGCAAAACGCGCGGACGGCAAATTCCAGACCGAGATCGTCGAGAAAGTGTTCGAGAATTACGGCGACCGTTACGCCAAGGATTGCATGCCGGGCAACTGAAACAGACTGAAGCGTTTTCCAGCGAAGCCGAACCCGGTTGGCGTGAAGAAAACGCGTCGAATTAACGATGGGAAGGAATCAAGGCGATGAAGAGCGAGATCACCGGCATCACCCGGGCCAATGAGGGCATGCAGGGCATTTCCTGGAATATCCTCGGCCAGACCTATGTGCCGAAGAACCGCACCGACCACTGCTTTTCCTGGCATGCGACGCTGCCGCCGGGCACCTTCGTGCCGCCGCATATTCATCCTGACCAGGATGAATATCTCTATATGCTGGAGGGAAAACTCGACTTCGTGCTGGGCGGCGGCGAGGCCCAGGCGACGCCGGGCGATCTGATCCGCCTCGGCATGGGCGTCCCGCACGGCATCTTCAACAAGTCCGGCCAGACCGCGAAAGTGCTGTTCTGGGTATCGCCGACCCAGAAACTGTATGATCTGTTCTGGGGCCTTCACAATCTGAAAGAACAGACTCCCGATGTCGTGGTGGCGCTGGCCGCCGAACACAACATCCACTTCCTGCCGCCCCCGCCGGGGGCGTGAGGCCAGTTTACGCCCGCACCGCCGCCAGCCCCGGCACGGCCGCGAACCCGGCCTTGCTGGCATAGCCGCGCACGATGGCCTCGCGTTGCGCGTAGCTCAGCACCCGCTCGATATCGTCAAAACCGTCGGGCGCGAGCTGCTCGACCGCGTCGATCACGCCTTCCGGGCCGCCGCGGCGGTTGGAACGCACGATCTCCGCCGTCATCGGCAACCGCTTCTGCTCATAGGCCGTCAGCGCCTGGCGCGGATGCTCCGAGCGCACCAGCGCATCGGCCAGCGCGCGCGCATCGAGGATGGCCTGCGAGGCGCCGTTCGACCCGACCGGATACATCGGGTGGGCGGCGTCGCCAAGCAACGTGATCCGACCGCTCGACCAATATGGCAGCGGATCGCGGTCGCAGGTCGGGTATTCGTAGAATTCCGGCGTCGCCGCGATCAGGCCCGGCACATCGACATGGGGCACCGAGAACCGCGCGACGTGCGGCATCAGTTCCTCGCGCTTGCCGGGCCGCGACCAGTCCTCGCGGCGCGGCGGCGGCGCATTGCCGTCGCCGATTTTCACCAGCACCGCCCAGTTGGTCAGGCGGCTGGCCGGGCTCGATCCTTCCGCGATCGGGTAGACCACGACCTTGGCGTTCAGGCCGCCGGCGACGATCATCGAACGGCCGCTCAAAAACACCGGCCAGTCGCGCGCGCCGCGCCACAGCATCAGCCCGTTCCAGCAGGGCGGCCCCTCGTCTGGAAACAGGGTTTCGCGCACCCGGGAATGGATACCGTCGGCGCCGATCAGAATATCGCCGCGCACCGTCCTGGCGTGGCTGCCGGCGCGATCGAAGAAATACGCCGTCACGCCACCCTCATCCTGGGTGAAGGCACCGAGCCTGCAGCCGGTGTGGATCGCATCCCGCCCCAGACGCTCCTCGACGGCGCAGTGGATCACGCTCTGCAGCCGGCCGCGGTGGATCGAGAATTGCGGCACGTCATGGCCGGCGTCGATGCCGCGGGCATCGCGCCAGACTTCCTGGCCGTGGCGGTTGAGATAATAGAGCACGTCGGTGCGGATCGCGACGTCGTCGAGCTTTTGCAAGAGGCCGAGGCCCGCGAGTTCCCGGATCGCATGGGGAAGCGTATTGATGCCGACGCCGAGTTCGCGGATGGTGTCCGACTGCTCGAACAGTTCGCAGCCGATGCCGCGGGCCCGCAGCATCAACGCGGTGGTAAGGCCCCCAATGCCGCCTCCGACGATAATCGCCTTCATCGCCTGACTCCACTCTATACCCTGCGCGACGGCCGGTAAGGTCGCATGGGCCATTACTCGGCCGCAAGCGGCTTTGTCGCCTCCACCTTCAGCTCGGCCCGGGTCTTCGGCTTAGCCTTAATTTTCAAATCGTCGAAATCCTGCCGGTCGCGGACACTGTTGCGGAAAATCTGCTCCTTGCCCGGCAGGTATTGCGGCGGGCACGACGCATCCGCACCATACCAGGCGGCGGCCTTCAGCGTGAATGCCGGGTCGACCAAATGCGGGCGGCCGAGCGCCACCAGATCGGCGCGGCCGGCGGCCAGGATGGTGTTGACCTGATCGGCCGTCGTGATGTTGCCGACGCACATCGTCGCCACCTTGGCCTCGTTGCGCACCTGCTCGGAAAATGGCGTCTGGAACATGCGTCCATAGACCGGCTCGGCGTCGCGCACGGTCTGGCCGGTGGAGACGTCGACCAGATCGACGCCGGCCTCGGCGAAGGCGCGCGCGATATCGACCGCGTCGTCGCCGGTGATGCCGCCCTCGGCCCAGTCGGTGGCGGAGATACGCACCGACATCGGCTTGTGCGCCGGCCACACCGCCCGCAACGCCTCGAACACTTCGAGCGGAAAGCGCAGGCGATTGGGCAGCGGGCCGCCATATTCATCGCTGCGCTGGTTGGTGAGCGGCGAGATAAAACTGGCCAGCAGATAGCCGTGAGCGCAGTGCAGCTCCAGGAGATCGAAGCCGCAGCGTTCGCCGCGCCCGGCAGCCGCAACGAACGCCGCCTTGACCGCATCCATCGCGGCGCGGTCCATCGCGCGCGGCACACGGCTGTCGGGGAAATAAGGAATCGGCGAAGCCGACACGATGTCCCAGCCGCCCTGCTCCAGCGGGCGGTCCATGCCGTCCCACATCAGTTTGGTGGCGCCCTTGCGCCCGGCATGGCCAAGTTGCAGGGCGATCTTGGCGGCGGAATTGGCGTGAACGAAATCGACGATTCGGCGCCACGCGGCTTCCTGCGCGTCGTTCCACAGCCCGGCACAGCCGGGCGTGATGCGGGCGTCGCGCGACACACAGGTCATTTCGGTAAAGATCAAACCGGCGCCGCCGATCGCGCGCGAGCCATAATGCACCAGATGAAAATCGCCGGGCACGCCTTCGTTGGCCGAATACATGCACATCGGCGATACCACGGCGCGGTTCGCGAGCGTCATGTCGCGCAGCCGAAGCGGCTGGAACATCGGCGCCACCGGCTTCTCGATATCCACGTCGAAACCCCGGGCGTGGACCTGCCGCGCAAAGGCCTTGTCGACCTCGGCGACAAAATCCGGCGCGCGCAGCGTGAGATTGTCGTAGGTGATCGCCTTGGCCCGCGTCATGACGCCGAAGGCGAACTGCACCGGGTCAAAATCCCAGAAGCGATCGACGTGCTCGAACCAGACCAGCGACACGTCGGCGGCATGCTGGGTTTTCTCGACCTCCTCGCGGCGGCCGTGTTCATATTGCTGCAGGGCCAGTTCGACCGTCGGCGCGCGATGCATGGCGTCCGCCAGCGCGATCGCGTCCTCCATTGCGAGCTTGGTGCCGG
>NZ_JBAVNZ010000661.1:0-12544 GCF_049691595.1 Bradyrhizobium sp. | reverse complement strand
GCGGTGAAGGGCGTCGAGATCGGCGCCGGCTTTGGCGCGGCGGAGCTGTCGGGTGAGCAAAACGCCGACGAGATGCGGACCGGCAACAACGGCACGCGGTTCCTGTCCAACCATGCCGGCGGCATTTTGGGCGGCATCTCGACCGGCCAGCCGGTGGTGGTGCGTTTTGCGGTGAAGCCGACATCCTCGATCCTGTCGCCGCGCCGCACCGTCGACCGCCAGGGCGCCGAGACCGATATCGTGACCAAAGGCCGTCACGATCCCTGCGTCGGCATCCGCGCCGTGCCGGTCGGCGAGGCCATGATGGCCTGCGTGCTGGCGGATCATTTCCTGCGGCATCGCGGACAGGTCGGCGGCTAGCGCCTATATTGCCGGGTACCTGACTTCGGCTTTTGCCTTGGGTGCCGTGATGAACGCTTCGGATCTGCACAAACTCACCGACTGGCTGATCGGCGGCGCGCGGTCGGCGGCCGATCCCCGGCGGATGATGGCCGAATCCTGCGAGCGCCTGGTCCAGGCAGGCATGCCGCTATGGCGCGTGAACGTGTTCGTTCGGACGTTGCGCCCCGATATTTTTGGCCTCAGCTTCATCTGGCGGCCCGGCGCCGAGGTCGTCGTCAACAGCGCGGATTTCGACGCCCCGGAGTCCCCGGAATTCAGGCGGAGTCCGCTGGCGATCCTGTACGAGAAGGAGCAGGAGGTACGATTCCGGCTGGATGATCCCGAGAGCAGGCGCTTTCCGTTTTTCGACGACATGCGCGCGGAGGGCGTCACCGACTACATTGCGCTGCCGCTGATTTTTTCCGATGGCATCGTTCACTCCTCGAGCTGGACCACGCGGCAACCGGCAGGGTTCAGCGATGAACAGCTTGCCTACCTGCGCGCATTGGTGACGCCGCTGGCGCGGATTGTCGAGATTATCAACCTGCGCCGCACCGCTGCGAACCTGCTCGATACCTATGTCGGCAACCGCGCCGGCGAGCGAATTCTCGGCGGCCAGATCCGCCGCGGTCATACCGATACGATGCATGCCGCGATCTGGTTGTCGGACCTGCGCGGCTTCACCGCGCTCTCCGACCGGCTGCCGGCCGAAACCGTGGTGGACATCCTCAACGGCTATTTCGATTGCCAGGTGTCGTCGATCAGAACGCATGGCGGGGAAGTGCTGAAGTTCATGGGCGACGGGTTGCTGGCGGTGTTTCCGATCGAGGCGCAGGACGGCGATATCCAGCAGGTCTGCTCGCAGGTGCTTGAAGCCGCCCGCGAGTCGCGCGCCAGCGTGCAGGCGATGCAATACCCGATCGGCGAAACCGTCGAGCGCTTCCGCTTCGGGGTCGCGCTGCATGTCGGAAAGATTCTCTACGGCAATATCGGCGGCGGCAACCGGCTCGACTTCACCTGCATCGGTCCCGCGGTCAATCTGGCAGCGCGGCTGGAGAAGATCGCCGGCCGCCTCAATCGCACGATCGTGGCGTCGGAAAGCTTCGCTGGCTTTTGCCGGGAAGGGTGGAGCGATCTCGGCGAGTTCCCGATATCCGGCTTTTCGAAAGCCGAGCG
Source organism: Bradyrhizobium sp. (assembly GCF_049691595.1). Taxonomy (GTDB): domain Bacteria; phylum Pseudomonadota; class Alphaproteobacteria; order Rhizobiales; family Xanthobacteraceae; genus Bradyrhizobium. The sequence continues at coordinate 10,987 of NZ_JBAVNZ010000661.1, read as the reverse complement.
CGTCTACGGCCTGCTCGACGAAACCTCGGTGGCCTGAAATCTCCGAGGAGCTTTCGTCTTCGCGCTATTCCTCCGGTTCCGTGGTGAACAGCAGCGGATAGCCCTTGGCGGGCCGGCGTCGGTGGCGCGGGTGGCCTTGGTCTCGGCGACGTCCTTGGTGAAGACCGCGACCACGCACACGCCGCGGCGGTGGGCGGTGATCATGACCTTGTGGGCCTGGTCTCCGGTCATGCGGAATTCCGCCTTCAGGACGGTGACGACGAATTCGCGCGGGGTGAAATCGTCATTGACGAGGATGACCTTGTGCAGGCGCGGCCGTTCGACCTTGGTCTTGACCCTGGTTTTCGGCTTGGTGACGGTGTCGATCATCCCAGCGGCGTCTCCTTAACGGCGCCGCAACGGGATCAGCCGGCGCAGCCATCCGCTGCGTCCTTCACTGATCGCCGCGGCCGACGGCGGTCTCGATCAGTTTACAGGCTTCCGGCCGGTCCTGAAACCGGGGTGTTTCGCGAGAGTTTCAGGCCACCGCGGACGCGCCGGGTTCACCGAGTTCCGCGCTGCTCCTTTGGCAGGCGAGTGACCGGGTTAACCTGAATGTGAAGGACAGGAGAGGTTCGCGCTTTGCGCGGCGCACTTTGCGTGTCACGATTGCATTCCTGCGACGGGAGGGCCGCGATGCGCTGGTATGTCTCGATCGGAGTTGTGTTTGTCGCGGGCGTGCTGGCCAGCGGCGATGTGGCGGGTATTGCCGCGCCCAATCCGGCGAGCCAGCCTGGCCAGCGATTGACCGAGAAGGAAACCAACCCGTCGGTCGATGTCGAACTGGTTATTGCCGTTGACGTCTCCTATTCGATGGACATGGACGAACTCGCGATCCAGCGCGAGGGCTATGCGCAGGCCATCGTCTCCAAGGAGTTCTTGCAGGCGCTGAAAACCGGTCCGAACGGCAAGATCGCGGTGACCTATTTCGAGTGGGCGGCCTCCAGCGACCAGAAGATCATCATTCCCTGGCGGGTGATCGACGGCCCCGAGACCGCCGATGCCGTTGCCAGCGAGATCATGAAGACCCCGATCCGCCGCGCGTCGCGCACCTCGATCTCGGGCGCGATCAATTTTGCGATGCCGCTGTTCGACGAGAACCCGCATCGCGGCCTTCGGCGCGTGATCGATATTTCCGGTGACGGGCCCAACAACAACGGCATGCCGGTTGTCACCGCCCGCGATGCCGCGCTGGAGAAGGGCATCATCATCAACGGCCTGCCGATCATGGTGAAGGAGCCGTCTTATTCCACCATGGATATCGACAATCTCGACTATTATTACGAGGACTGCGTGATCGGCGGTCCCGGTTCCTTCGTGGTGACGATCAAGGATCGCGACAAGTTCAAGGAAGCGATCCGCACCAAACTACTGCTCGAAGTCGCGGGCCTCAGGCCGGCGCGCCCGGTCGTGCCGGTAGCCGAGAAGGAGCCGCGGGTCAGTTGCCTGATCGGCGAGAAAATCTGGCAGGACCGCTGGGGACGATAATCCCTATCGGACGAACCGCGCCACCAGTTCGACATGCGGTGTGTGGCGGAACTGGTCGACTGGCGTGACGCCTTTGATCTCATAGCCGCCATCGATCAGGATTCGCGCATCGCGAACGAATGTCGTGACATTGCAGGATACCGCGATCACGGTCGGAATTTTGCTGGCTGCAAGCTGCGTTGCCTGGGCCTGCGCGCCTTGCCGCGGCGGGTCGAACACCGCGGTATCGTAGTCGCGCAGTTCCTGCGGCATCAGCGGGCGCCGGAACAGATCGCGGGTCTCGACCTTGACCGGTTTCAATCCCGGCGTCGATGTTGCGGCTTTCTGCAGCGCTGCGACCGCGCCGGCGTCACCGTCGAACGCCGAAATCCGCGACGTCGCCGCCAGCCGCAACGCGAACGGACCGACCCCGCAAAACAGGTCGGCGATATTTCTCGCGCGCTGGCAATGTCCGCTCACCAGCTTAGCCAGCGTTTCCTCGCCGGCGACGGTCGGCTGCAGGAACGATCCCGGCGGCAGGATCACCTGCGCCGTGCCGACGGTGATCGTCGGTGGAACGCGCATCAGCACCAGTTCGCCGTGGCGCGTCAGCCGCGCCAGGTGGTGCGCTTCGGCCACGCGCGACAGCGTCGCGATGGTCCTTGCGGACAGCGGTCCGGAGCCGCGCACGTCGACGTCGAGGCCACTGTCTGTGGCCGTGATCTGGATGTCGAGCGGCTTTCCGGTCGGTATCAGCGGCTCGGCGATCGCCCACGCCGCATCGAGCGCGCCGGCGAGGCCGGGATCGAGAATGGGACAGCGATCGACCGGAATGATGTCGTGGGAATTCGCGGCGGAAAAACCCACCTTGAGCACTTCGTGCGTGCCCCTCCGGGCGTGGAGGGTGATCCGCCGGCGGCCGCGGCCGTGGGCATCGATCAGCGGATGGACTTCGCAGGCGAGCTTCGCCTGTGCCAGCATCCCGACCACGAGATCGCGCTTCCAGGCGCGGTAGCGTTCGGTTTCCCAGTGCTGGATCGCGCAGCCGCCGCAGATTCCGAAATGCGGGCAGAACGGCGTTACCCGTTCGGGGCTCGCCTGTTCGACCCGCAGCAGGCGCCGGCGGTCGGGATGGCCCGGTACCGGCGCCACCTCCACCGTCTCGCCGCCGAGCGCATACGGCACATAGACGCTCCCGCCGCCGGCGAGGGCGACACCGTCGCCGAAATGACCGACATGATCGATCGTGAGACGTTCAGCCACGGCGCGCACCGATGAAGAATTCGAGGTTGCCGTCGCCGCCCGATATCGGCGAGGAAAATACCCGGATGTCCGTGCATCCCTGCGCAGCCGCGAACGAAGCGATGTCGTCGCAGACTTGCCGATGCACCGTTGCGTCGCGGATGATGCCGCGCCTGGAATGCTTTCGCTCCGCCTCGAACTGCGGCTTGATCAGCGCCAGGAGATGCATCGGCGCCGCCGCCAGCGACAACGCCACCGGCAGCACGGCTTTCAGCGAGATGAAGCTGACGTCGATGACGACGACATCCGGCCGGGCGGGCAGGCGCCTGCCTTCGAGCGTGCGGATATCGGTCGCTTCCATCGACACGATTTTGGGGTGGTCGCGCAGCGAATGATGCAACTGGCCGCGGCCGACATCGATTGAAAAGACCAGGCTGGCGCCGTTGGCAAGCAGGACCTCGGTGAAGCCGCCGGTCGATGCGCCGACGTCGAGGCAGACATGGCCCTCGATGTCGAGAGGGTATTGCTCCAGCGCGCCCATCAGCTTGACGCCGCCGCGCGAGACAAAGGGATGCGCGGGTTGCGCGGACAACGCGGCATCGGCTGCGATGGTTTCCGATGCTTTCAGGACCGGCTTGCCGTCGGCAACGACCAGCCCGGCTTCGATCGCGGCCCGCGCCCGGGCCCGGCTTTCGAACAGGCCGCGCGCGACCAGCAGCACGTCGGCGCGCTTGCGCGAAAACACTTCGGTGCTGTCCTTGTTCGCCAATGTCAGCTCGATCTGCTCGTCGCGCGTTCGGCCGCGAGACGGACGCAGGCCTCGAACGAAGTAAGATCATGCCAGATATCCGCCGGCGCCCGCGGTGGCGTCAGCAGCGGACAGCCATGCAGATCGAGCGCGTGGATCATCATGAGGTTATCGGACCAGCCGAAATCCTCCACGGCGAGCCCCTTCTGGTCGATCAGGCGGCCATTCGAGGATTTCGTGACGTTGCCGGATCGCGCGACCCGCTCGGCATAGGGCGCCGGATCGTTGCTATAGGCGAGGCACAGCTTGCCGCGGCCCGCCATGTAGCCGAGTTCGTAGACGGTGCCGGCGTCGGCGCTCGGGCCGCGGAATGGCGTCAAATTGGCGATCACAGCGTCGGCTGCATCCATCATCGCCTCATTGGCCTTGAAGATTCGGAGCGACGCATCGCCGGCCGACGGATCGACCGCGTTGTCGAGCGGATAAAGGCCGCTCACGCCGTGTCGCGCGCAAATATCGGCCTTGCGCCTCCCGATACCGATCGGGTCCGGCAGGAACACATCGGGGCCTGCCAGATAGATTTTCATGGGATCACCGGCGTTGATGTTTTTTTGCCGCGTTTTCCTTCTGCGAACCGGTCGCCACCCCGGATCAGGTCCGGGGCAGGCTTTCGCTCGAAAACACTACACGCCGGCCGCCGGATCTCAGGCGAGCTTGACGGTCTCGGCCTTGAAATCCTTGCCGAGCGTCTCGAACACCTTGGCGACGATGCCCTTGGCATCCAGCCCGGCGCGGGCATACATCTCATTCGGCGTGTCGTGGTCGAGGAATTCGTCGGGCAGCACCATTGCCCGCATCCTCAAGCCGCCGTCGAGCATGCCGTGCTCGGCCAGCGTTTGCATCACATGCGAGCCGAAGCCGCCGATCGCGCCTTCCTCGATGGTGAGCAGGACTTCGTGGTCGCGCGCCAGCTTCAGCACCAGATCGACATCGAGCGGCTTCATGAAGCGCGCGTCGGCGATGGAGGTGGAAAGGCCGTGGGCCGCGAGTTCGTCGGCGGCCTTTTCGCATTCGGCGAGACGCGTGCCGAATGACAGAAGCGCGATCTTGTTGCCCTGACGGACCATGCGGCCTTTGCCGATTTGCAGGGCAATGCCGGCCTCGGGCATTTCGACGCCGCGGCCTTCGCCGCGCGGGTAGCGCACGGCGCTCGGACGATCGTTGATCGAAACCTGGGTGGCGACCATGTGCACCAGTTCGGCTTCGTCGGAAGCGGCCATGATGACGAAATTCGGCAGGCAGCCGAGATAGGCGTTGTCGAACGAGCCCGCGTGGGTGGCGCCGTCGGCGCCGACCAGGCCGGCGCGGTCGATCGCGAAACGAACCGGAAGGCTCTGGATCGCGACGTCATGAACCACCTGGTCATAGCCGCGCTGCAGGAAGGTCGAATAGATCGCGCAGAACGGCTTGTAGCCCTCGGTAGCGAGGCCGGCCGCGAACGTCACCGCGTGCTGCTCGGCGATGCCGACGTCGAAGGTGCGCTTGGGGAAGGCCTTGTTGAAGATATCGATGCCGGTGCCCGACGGCATCGCCGCGGTGATGCCGACGATCTTGTCGTCCTTCTGGGCCTCCTTGACGAGGCTCTGGCCGAACACGTTCTGGTAGGCCGGCGCATTCGGTTTCGCCTTGGCCTGCGCGCCGGTGGCGACGTCGAACTTGACCACGGCATGGTATTTGTCGGCCGAGGCTTCCGCGGGCGGATAACCCTTGCCCTTCTGCGTGACGACGTGAAGCAGGATCGGGCCGGCCTCCATGTCGCGCACGTTCTTCAAGACCGGCAGCAGATGGTCGAGGTTGTGACCGTCGATCGGACCGACATAGTAGAAGCCAAGCTCCTCGAACAGCGTGCCGCCGCCGACCATGAAGCCGCGGGAATATTCCTCGGCGCGATTGGCGCGATCGGCGATCGCCTTCGGCAAATGCTTGCCGAGCTGCTTGGCGGCCTCGCGCAGCGAACGGTAGGTCTTGCCGGAGTAAAGCCGCGACAGATAGGCCGACATCGCGCCGACCGGCGGGGCGATCGACATGTCGTTGTCGTTGAGAATGACGATCAGGCGCGAATTCATCGCGCCGGCATTGTTCATGGCCTCATAGGCCATGCCGGCAGACATCGCGCCGTCGCCGATCACGGCAATGACGTTGTTCTTGCCGCCGGACAGATCGCGCGCCACGGCCATGCCGAGCGCTGCGGAAATCGAGGTCGATGAGTGCGCGGCGCCGAACGGATCGTAGTCGCTCTCGGTGCGCTTGGTGAAACCGGACAATCCGCCGCCGGTGCGCAATGTGCGGATGCGGTCGCGGCGGCCGGTCAGGATCTTGTGGGGATAGGCCTGATGGCCGACGTCCCAGATCAGACGGTCCCGCGGCGTGTCGAAGATATAGTGGATGGCCGTGGTCAGCTCGACGACGCCGAGGCCGGCGCCGAAGTGACCGCCGGTCACGGAAACGGCGTCGATGGTTTCCTGGCGCAGCTCGTCGGCGACCTGCCGCACCTGATCGATCTTGAGCCGGCGCAGATCTTCCGGCGTGCGGATGGTGTCGAGGAGCGGCGTCTTGCTAAATGTGGTCACAGCGATAATCCAATTTTGCATGTCGGGGCGAGGGGCCCGACGGGACATGGGTCGCGCATCGACTGCGCAGTGAAAATCCAGACGCCGGGAGCCAGCTTGGCAAGCCGGTGCCTGATCTGAAAACCTAGATGCACTCCGGATCGCACCAAGTGATATGCATCACTTTGGTAGCTTCACCCTTCCCGGTCAGTTTTTCCTTAGCCATTTGAAGAGCTTGTTGCGGTCTGAAACGAGCGGCAGGCCGCTCTCCACAGCCCATAGAACCGCAAGCTTTACACCAAAGCGACCGCCAAAGCCAACCCGCTGAACGGGCGGGGCTTGCCGGGGCAGGCTTGAAAAACCTCGATTTTTCAACCGCTGCGGCGTGCGGAAGTCTCCATTTTGGCCAAATCGGCGGCATTGGCGTGATCGGCTTTGGCGGACTCGATCCGTTTCCAGGCCCATTCGCGGGTGGCCGGGTCGCCCGTCGCAACCGCCAGCGCGGCGTCGGGGACCGCCATGCGTTCGGTCAGCGGAATCGGGCCGCAGACGATCATGAAGAAATCGTAGGCGTGCGGCCGTTCGTTGGCCATCACGAACTGGAAATGGACTCGAAAGAATTTCCAGCGAAAGACGTTGTAATGTTCCGGCTTGATGATGTCGCGGAACCGGACCGAGACGATCCTGGGATTGCGCCGTTGTTCGCCGGGATCGATGTCGTGGCCGGCGATCGGATCGAACGGATAGAAATTCATCACGTCCTTGCGCGACTGGCAGTCGATCCAGTCGATCGAAGGCTCGACCGCCAGCAGCCGCAGATGATCGCGGAACGGCTGCGAGACGGCATGGAAGCCGACGATCGGAAAATTTCCGCCGATCGTCAAAAGGACGATGCGCGGTCCGTGGCGTCCGAGCGCCGGATCGAGTTCCAGCGCCCGCGCCAGCATCTCGGTGCCCAGGAACGATCCCGAACTGTGCCCGACAATCACGATCTCGTCGGCCTCGCCGGAGCGCGCGATATCGACGAGGTGTTGCGCGAAGCGGTCGATGCGCTGGTCCCATTCCGGGCGCTGACGGTGGGAAAACTCCCAGGTCCAGATCGTGTCCGACAGCACATAGAGCAGATAGGTCTGGTTTTCCGTGTATTTCAATGCGGCGCCGAGCACCGCCACGAACACGGCGGCGGCCGCGACGATGCGGAGCGGGCCGGGCATGCCGAACGCGTCCAGACCCCTTTCAAACGCCAAGGCGAGGCCAGCCGCGCACAGCGCTTCCAGCAGCAGGAGAAAATGCGGATAGGTGATGAAGGTCGCGAACCGCCAGTTCGCCCGCCAAAACCGCGCAATCGTGCCTGATAACACCAGCCGCCAATAGATCCACACCGCATGGAAAACCGTGCGCCAGATCGGGGAAGCGAGGTCACGCTGGATGAAGTCCTCGAAGCGCAGGAAATCGTAGCTGGTGCGGGTCTGCCAGTCGTCGGCCTGGGTCTCGATGGTCCAGGACGCCATCTCGGCATCGGGGGTGCCCTTTGGGCGGCTCATCGTGGCGGAAAGCTGATAGAGCTGGCTGAACTTCCGCAGTTCGGTCCTGAACATGCGGTAATACTGCGCCAGCCCGCGCGGGTCGTATCCCTGAATATAGATGATATGGCGGTGCTGAACGCGCACGTACGATCCCCGGATGACGGCGGGACTATATCAGGCCGTATGACACGCCAAGAGCTATTTCGGCCGAGGGTGGGGCCTGAGCGCCAAATTCGCCCGATATTCTCGATTGTTCCGCGTACGGTCGCGTTCTCGGGCGCTACTGAACGTCGAGCGGCTCGGTCCCGGTCACCTGGCCGTTGGCGTCGGTGGTGATCTTGTCGACGCGCGCTTCCGCCTGCCGCAGCAGCTCCTCGCAGCGCCGCTTCAGCGCCTCGCCGCGCTCGTAGATCGTGACCGATTCCTCAAGCGGTACCTTGCCGTCCTCGAGCCGCTTGACGATCGATTCAAGCTCCTCGATCGCACGTTCGAAGCTCAGCTTCCCGACGTCCAGCTGGGTATTTTCGGCCATATTGCGTTCCCGTATGCGCCGGTTCGCTGGCGCAGAATCAAAACGAATTTTCGCGGGCCCATTGTGGCCGGAATTCACGCACCCATCAATGCGGTGACGTGCGAGGCCACCGACTCCTGCAGCCCTTGCAGATCATAGCCGCCCTCCAGCACCGAGACCACCCGGCCGCCAGCGCTTCCTTCCGCCAGGTCCATCAATTTGCGCGTGACCCAGCCGAAATCGTCGGCCTTGAGATTGAGCGAGGCCAGCGGATCGCGATAATGCGCATCGAAGCCGGCCGAGATGACGACGAACTCGGGGCCGAACTTCTGCAACTGCGGCAGGATCAGGTTTTCGAACGCGGCGCGGAATTTGGCGCTGCCGTCTTCCGGCGCGAGCGGCGCGTTGACGATGGTGTCGTGCTCGCCGCGCTCGCCGCTGGCGCCGGTGCCGGGAAACAGCGGCATCTGGTGCGTGGAGCAATACATCACGGTCGGATCGGCCCAGAAAATATCCTGGGTGCCGTTGCCATGATGGACGTCGAAATCAATCACGGCGGCGCGACCGATGCCGTATTTGCGCTGGGCGTGGCGCGCGGCGATCGCCGCGTTGTCGAAAAAGCAAAAACCCATCGGCTTGCTGACTTCGGCATGATGGCCGGGCGGGCGCACCGCGACGAACGCATTGTTGTGTGCGCCGGACATGATGGCGTCGGTCGCCGCAACCGCGCCGCCGACGCCGCGCATCACCGCCTCCCAGGTTCCCGGCGACATCGAGGTGTCGCCATCGATGTAGATCAGCCCGCTGGTCGGGGCTATATGCCGCAGTTCCCCGACATAATGCTCGCCGTGGCACAGCATGACGGAATCCAGATTGCCTTCGGGGGCTTCGCCGCGCACGAGGCCGCCGAAGCGCTCTTGCGCCAGCACCTGGTCGACCGCGCGCAGCCGGTCCGGGCGCTCGGGGTGGCCCGGCGGCGTCAGATGGTCGAGGCAGGCGGGATGCGTCAGAAGCAGCGTCATGCAATATCCGGGCGCATTCGATGCGCATGCGAGGGGGCCCTAATCTAGGCCGACATCGCCCGCTCGGAAAGGGCCGCGCCGCGGATGGCGCCTTGCGGCTCAGTTGATGCGGACGATGCGATTGCCCGCGGTGGGTCCGACCGGACTGTTGGAACGGAAATAAGCATCCAGCGCATCGATGTCGTAGATGCCGAACTGCTGCGCCGTTGCCTCCTTCAACACCGTGAAGCCGTCGCCTCCGACGGCGAGGTAATTATTGACCGTCACCCGGTAGCTCGCCGCGGGATCGATCGGTTGTCCGTTCAGCGACATCCGCCCGGCGACGATGCGATCGCCGTCCGGCCTCGTGCCGTCCCAGGCATAGGCAAAACCTTTCGACACCTGCAGGATCCGCGGCCGCTTCGGGTCGAGCCATTGCTGCTCCAGCAGGTCCTTGATCTGCCTTCCGCTCAGTGTCAGCGTCACCAGTTGATTGCGGAATGGCTGGCTCGCGAACAGATCGGCATAGCTGACCGCGCCGTCGTCCTTCTTCAGAATGTCGATGCGCACGCCGCCGGGATTGGTGAAGGCGATCACCGCGCCGCCGCTGGAACCGGAGCTGGTCGCGGCGAGCTGGGCGTCGGCGATGATATCGCCGAGCACGCTCTCGCCGGCCTGGTTGGGCGTGCGCGACAGCGTTTCTGTCACCGATCCCGCCGGACGGTTGGCGAGCGGCGCGGCAAACCGGTCGTAGGAATCCAATAGCGCGGTCTGCCCTGCATCCTTGGCCAGGGTGGTGGTGCGAACGATGGTGTTGTCGGCTTTGGCGCTGATGACATCGCGCGTGACCGGGTCGAGCTTGAGGTCGATCGCGGTCACCAGCGTGCCGTATTTGTCGCCTGAGGTGACAAGCCGGCCGTCGATCTCGCAGACATAGGCCTGGTGGGTGTGGCCGGAGACCACGACGTCGACGGCCTTGTCGAACTTCTTGACGATGTCGACGATCGCGCCCGATATGCCGGGGCATTCATTATAGTCGCCGGTCGGCGTGCCGCCCTCGTGGATCAGCACGACGATGGCTTCGACGCCGCGGCCCCTCAATTCGGGAACCAGCGCATTCACCGTCTCGGCCTCGTCACGGAACGCGAGACCGGCCGCGCTTGGCGGCGAGATGATGTTCGGCGTTGCCTTCAGGGTGAGGCCGATGAAGGCGACCGGGATGCCCTCGAACTCCCTGACCTCATAGGCGGGAAACAGGGTCTTGCCGGTGCCTTTGTCGATCGTGCCGGCGGCGAGATAATGGAATTTCGCTCCGGCAAACGGATGCGGCCCCTGGCATTTGTCGGTCGGGTGGCAGCCGCCATTCTGCATCCGCCGCAATTCGTCCTTGCCCTCGTCGAATTCGTGATTGCCGACGGAGGAAAGCGCCAGCCCCATCATCGACAGCGATTCGATGGTGGGCTCGTCATGGAACATGGCCGACAAGAACGGGCTGGCGCCGATCAGATCGCCGGCGGCGACGAAGATATTGTTGTTGTGGCGCTGCCGGAGCTGCGCGACCAGCGTCGCCATATGCTCGGCGCCGCCCGCCGGCACCACGATCTTTTTGGTGTTGTCGTCGGGATCGGCGATCCTGATTCCGCCCGGCGGCGGGCGAAGGTTGCCATGGAAATCGTTGATCGCGAGAATCCGCAACTCCACCGGCGCGGCGGTTTGGGCTGGGCATGACGATGTGAGCGCCGCCAGCAACGTCAAGGCTGACAGGATCTGGTAATGCGTATCTTTCATGACACAACAATAACCGGCCGGCGCGACAATTTCGCGAAGGCTCGGATCATGATCCG
>NZ_JBAVNZ010000660.1:0-2610 GCF_049691595.1 Bradyrhizobium sp. | reverse complement strand
GACCGTAATCAGGTCCTGTGCAGCCGCTCGGAAGATTTCAACGAGGGCATCAGGGCCTTTCTCGAAAAGCGAAAGCCTGTCTATATCAGGGGATGACAACAAGGATCCGCAAAGGACCAGACAACAGACCAAGGGTATTTGGAGGCGCAAGATGAGTGGGAATGCCGCCGCGGTGCTGGAGAAGCCGGCCTTTCGCAAGATCCAATGGCTGGCGCGCGATATCGCGGTCGAGCGGCGGCCGGACGGCGTCATCATCTTGAAGTCGCGGATTCCGCTGCAGCCCTACGAGAAGCACATCCCCGCTTCGCTCGCCAAATGGGCGAAGCAAGCGCCGGAGCGCACCTGGCTGGCGCAGCGCGCCGGCGCCGACCGGCAATGGCGCAAGCTGTCCTACGGTGAAGCCAAGCGCATGGTCGACGCGCTGACGCAGGGCCTGCTCAATCTCGGGCTGGAGCCCGGCCGTCCGGTCGCGATCCTCTCGGGCAATTCGATCGAGCACGCGCTGATGACGCAGGCTTCGATGCAGGCGCGGTTTCCGGCCGCGCCGGTATCGCCGGCTTATTCCTTGATGAGCCAGGATCACCTCAAGCTGAAATATCTGTTCGACCTGATCAAGCCGGCGGTGGTGATGGTGCAGGACGGACCGACCTTCGAGAAGGCGCTGAAAGCGCTCGATCTCGACGGCGTCACCGTCGTCCATGTCGCGCGTCCCTGCGACGGCATCAGGAGCGTGTCTTTTGCCGATCTCGCGGCCACGCCGGTGACCAGAGACGTCGAAGAGTCGATCGCCGAAATCACGCCCGACACCGTCGGCAAGCTGTTGTTCACCTCGGGCTCGACCGGCATGCCCAAGGCCGTCATCAACACGCAGGCAATGATGTGCGCCAACGCGGCGATGATGATGCAGGTGCGGCCGCGCGACCCGAATGCGCCGCTGGCCACCTATCTCGACTGGATGCCCTGGAATCACACCATGGGCGGCAACGCGCTGTTCAATCCGGTGCTGACCGAGGGCGGCACGCTTTATATCGACGATGGCCGTCCGATGCCAGGCCTGATCGACGAGACGCTGCGCAACCTGCGCGAGGTGTCGCCGACTTATTACGCCAACGTGCCGGCGGGCTATGCCGCGCTGGCCGCCGCGATGGAGAAGGACGACGCGCTTTGCCGCGGCTTCTTCAGGAATCTGGCCCTGATGGCCTATGGCGGCGCGCGGCTGCCCGACGATCTCTACGACCGGATGCAGGCGCTCGCGGTGCGCGCCACCGGCCGGCGCATCGTGTTCTATACCGGCTGGGGCTCGACCGAGACCGCGCCGACCTCCACCGGCACCTATTGGGACACCGAGCGGGTCGGCCTGATCGGGCTGCCGTTCCCCGGCGTCGAACTGAAGATGGTGCCGGTCGGATCGAAATATGAACTGCGCCTGCGCGGCGTCAATGTCACGCCGGGCTATTTCGGCCGGCCCGATCTCACCAGGGCGGCGTTCGACGAGGAAGGATTTTATTGCATCGGCGACGCCGGCGTGTTCGTCGACCCTGAGGATCCGCTGCAGGGCATCATCTTCGCCGGCCGCGTGGTCGAGGATTTCAAGCTCACGACCGGCACCTTCGTGCATGTGGGTTCGCTGCGCACCGACGCGATCGCCGCCGCGACGCCCGTGGTGCAGGACGCGCTGGTCGCCGGCCAGGACCGCCCCTTTATCGGACTGCTGGCCTGGCCCAATTTGCACGCCTGCCGCCAGATCGTCGGCAATCCCGAGGCGAGCTATGAAGAGGTCGTCAGGCATCCCGAGGTGATCGCGTGCCTGAAGCGGGGCCTGGAGGCGCACAACGCCTCCACGTCGGGCGCCAGCAGCATGCGCATTGCGCGGGCGATGCTGATGGTCGAGCCGGCCTCGATCGACGGCAACGAACTCACCGACAAGGGCTACATCAACCAGCGCGCCGGGCTGGAGCGCCGCGCCGCGCTGGTGGAGAAACTCTATGCAGATCATCCGGGAGAGGATGTGATTGTGCTGCAATGAAGACGACGACCTCACCACTCGTCATTCCGGGACGCGCCTCCTGGCGCGGGCCCGGAATCCATACTCACGATCGTGGTTATGGATTCCGGGCTCGTGCTTACGCGCGCCCCGGAATGACGGTCGGATGGAGTCTTAATAGAACTCTCTACGCCGCCGGCTCTGCCGCGTTGTCCGCATCGGCGAGCAGATGGATCAGCGCGCTCTTGATCGCGGCCTGCCGGGTCGGCGCGTTGATCTGGGCGCCGAGCAGGTCGGTGACATAAAACACGTCGCGCGCGCGCTCGCCGAAGGTCGCGACATGGGCGGAGGCGATGTTGAGGTTCAGCTTCGAGATCGCCGTCGTCAGTTGGTACAATAGCCCCGGCCGGTCGAGCCCGGAGACCTCGATCACGGTGTAGCGGTCCGACCACTGATTGTTGATGATCACTTCCGGCTCGACCACGAACGGCCGGACCCTGCCGCCACGTCCGGCGGCGCGCTTTGCCACCGCTTCGGGCAGGCGCAACTTGCCTTCGAGCACGTCCTCGATCATCTGGCCGATCCGCCTGGCGCGCCGTCCCTCGTCCTCGTCGCGGTCGTATTCC
>NZ_JBAVNZ010000659.1:0-26682 GCF_049691595.1 Bradyrhizobium sp. | reverse complement strand
GCATACGCGGGATGCAGATTCGGGACGTCCGCTCGCTCCCGTCTTCCCTCCCGTCAGCCATACGTCCGTTCGTCGGCGATGACCTTGCCGTCGTTGGGCAGCGAGCCCGGCGCCACCAGTTGCACCTCGCCGCGCAACTTGGTCTGCGCCGCCAGGGTTTCGGTCACACGGACCGCGAGTTGAGCATCCTGAGTCGGCGACTCGGCGCGCAAGGTCATGACATCCTGCTCGTTACCGGCGCGCGCCACCACCAGCCGCAGCCGGCCGAGTTCGGGATGGGCTTTGGCCACTTTGGCGATCTGCTCGGGATGCACGAACATGCCCTTGACCTTGGTGGTCTGATCGGCGCGGCCCATCCAGCCCTTGATGCGCATGTTGGTGCGCCCGCAGGGGCTGGTGCCCGGCAGCGCTGCGGTGAGATCGCCGAGCGCGAGACGGATCCACGCATGATGCGGGTCGAGCGAGGTGACGACGATCTCGCCGACGTCGCCCGGCGCGACCGGATCGCCGGTGCCGGGCTTCACGATTTCCAGGATCAGGTCTTCGTTGACGACCATGCCGTCGAGCGCCGGCGTCTCGAAGGCGATGATGCCGAGATCGGCGGTGCCGAACGCCTGACAGGCATCGACGCCGCGCGCCTTGATTTCATCCTGCAGCGATTTCGGAAATGCGGCGCCCGACACCAGCGCGCGCGTGATCGAGGAAACGTCGCGTCCGGCGCTGGCGGCCGCATCGAGCAGGATTTTCAGGAAATCCGGTGTGCCGCTATAGCCGACCGGGCGATAGGCCTCGATCAGCTCGAATTGGGCTTCCGTGTTGCCTGGACCGGCCGGAATCACGGCGCAGCCGAGCGCCCGCGCGGAAGCGTCGAAAATGAAGCCGCCGGGCGTGAGGTGATAGCTGAACGTATTCAGCACCACGTCGCCGGGCCGGAACCCGGCCGCGAACAGCGCCCGCGCGCCGCGCCAGGGATCGGCATGCGCAGGCTCCGGCTCGAAGATCGGGCCGGGCGAGGTGAACAGCCGCCCGAACGAGCCCGGCGGCGCCGCCACGAAGCCGCCGAAGGGCAGCGCGGCCTTGTGCAGGGCGGGGAGTTCGGACTTCCGCAGCACCGGCAGGCGGGCCAGCGCGGCCCGGTTGACGATCCCGGCGGGATCGATGCCGCGCAGGCGCTCGGCATAGGCCGGTGCCTCCATGGCCTTGCGCAGCAGGTCCGGCAGCCGGGAAAACAGCGCGGCCTCGCGCTGTTCGGGATCGCGCGTTTCAAGGGCGTCGTAATGGTCGGTCATGACTGGTCCTGCATGGTCGGGCCGATTGCGCCCCGCCTGTTACGTGATATCAGACGGCTGCGACCGGTGTTGGTGAGGCTCCAGGAAACGCAATGGCTGAAGGACAATCCGCCGCGGCTGAAGAATCGGTCGACATCGTTGCGAAACTGAAGCTTCGCATGATCGATCACGCCCTGCCGTTGTGGTCGAAGCAAGGGTGGGACCGGGCGACCGGCGGCTTCGTGGACCGGCTCGATCAGGACGGCCGCGCCGATCGTCACGCCCCCCGACGCGTTTTCGTGCAGGCCCGGCAGATCTATTGCTTCGCCAAGGCCGCGCAGATGGGCTGGTATCCCGAGGGGCGCGAGATCGCGCTGAAGGGGCTCGATCACCTGTTGACGACGGCGAAGGCCCCCGATGGCCGGCCGGGCTTTGTTCATGCGCTCGCGCCCGATGGCGCCGTCCTGGACCCGCTGCGCGACACCTATGACCACGCGTTTGTCCTGCTGGCGCTCGCCAACGTTTATGCGCTCGATCGCGATGCCCAGGTCCGTTCCGAAATCGACGCGCTGCTTGCGTTCCTGGATAGCCGGCTGCGCTCGCCGCATGGCGGCTTTCTGGAGGGGTTGCCCGCGTCGATGCCGCGCCGGCAAAATCCGCATATGCATCTGTTCGAAGCGATGATCGCCGCGTTCGAAGCCACCCATGACGCGGCGTTTCAAAATCGCGCCGGCGAATTTTTCGCCCTTTTTCTCGCCAATCTCTACGACAGGCAGAAGCATGTGCTTGGCGAATATTTCGAGGACGACTGGTCGAGGATCGAGCCGGTCCGCGTCGAGCCGGGACATCAGGCGGAATGGGTCTGGCTGTTGAAGGGCTTTGAGCGGATTACCGGCTGCCCGACCGGACGCTACCGCGCCGAACTGCTGGCGTCGGCGTTGCGATATCGCGAAGCGACGACGGGCTGCCTGATCGACGAGGGCGACGCCGATGGCAATATCAGAAGGCCGAGCCGGCGCCTGTGGCCGCAGAGCGAAATCGCCAAGGCGTGGATCGCGCAGGCCGAGGCGGGGGAGGCGGGCGCCGCGGACGAGGCCCGCGCCGCACTGTTGCGCTTGGAGCGGCATTACCTGCGACACCCCCTCCAAGGTGGCTGGTACGATCAATTCGATGGCGACGGCAAATCGCTGGTCGCTACGATCCCTGCGTCTTCGTTTTATCATGTCCTCTGCGCGGTGGTGGAAGCAGAGCAAGTGCTTGGCTGAACGCCTCAGAACGCTCACAGCCACCGCTTGCGCCGCTTGAAGCTCTTCAGGTTCTTGAAACTCCTGCGCTGGTCGCCGGCACCGCCGAGGTAGAATTCCTTGACGTCCTCATTGTCGCGCAATTCGGAGGCCGAGCCGTCGAGCACTACCTTGCCCTGCTCCATGATGTAGCCGTGGCTGGCGACCGAAAGTGCTGCGCGCGCGTTCTGCTCCACCAGCAGGATGGTGACGCCGAGATCGCGGTTGATCTCCCTGATGATCGCGAACACTTCCTTGACCAGCAGCGGCGACAGCCCCATCGACGGCTCGTCCATCAGGATCATCTTCGGCCGCGCCATCAGCGCGCGGCCGATCGCCAGCATCTGCTGCTCGCCGCCGGAGAGATAGCCGGCCAATCCCGTGCGCTCCTTCAGGCGCGGGAAATACTGGAACACCATGTCGATGTCGGCGCCGACCTCGTTGTCGCTGCGGGTGAAGGCGCCGAGCCGCAGATTTTCCAGCGACGTCATGTCGGCGATGATGCGGCGGCCTTCCATCACCTGGAAGATGCCGCGGCGCACGATCTTGTCGGGGTCGATGCCGTTGATGCGCGCGCCGTCGAAAATGATCTCGCCGCGGGTGACTTCCCCGTCCTCGGTCTTGAGCAGGCCGGAGATTGCCTTCAGCGTCGTCGACTTGCCGGCGCCATTGGCGCCGAGCAGCGCCACGATCGCACCCCGCGGCACGTCGATGCTCAACCCGCGCAGCACCAGGATGACGTTGTCGTAGACCACCTCGATATTGCGCACGCACAGCAGCGGGGCGGTCGCGGCGCCTGGCGTTGCGCGCGTTGTTTCGGCGGTTTCAGCCATGTCGCGATACCCCCTCCCTGTCATCACCCGAGAAGGCGGGTGATGACAGCCGGTGTGGAGAGCCCTGCGGAAATCCCGCTGGCTTACCAGCCGAGCCATTCGGCCTTGCGCGGCAAGTCGATGGTCTTGACCTTCTCGAGCTTGATGCCGCCATTCTTGACCAGATCGTTCAGCGGCGCATCGGTCGCGCCCGCGACTTTCATGCGGTACAGATCGACCTTGAGCGTGCCGCGATGGTCCTTTTCAGTCCATGTCGAGGCATTGCAGACGCCGTCCATGCCCGCCGGAACCCAGTCGGCTTTCTGGTAGAAGCCTTTCTTGACGTTCTCGCCGGTCGCGCCGCCGTTCTTGGCGGCCCACTCGACGGCTTCCTTCATGTAGAGCGCGGTGCAAACGCCGGCGATATAGTGCACCGGCCGATAGGCAGTCCCGGCTGCATCCGACATCCTGGATATCTCCATCACGGTCTTCATGCCAGGTGCGTTGCCGCCCCAGGCCACCGCGGTGCGCAACGGAAACACCACGCCGTCGGCGGCGGCGCCGGCGGCCTTGGCGCCATTCTCGTCCATGCCCCAGACATTGCCGAGGAACTGCACGTCGACGCCGGCGGTCTTGCAGGCATTGAGCACGGAGATGTTGGAGCCCGCGGTATTGCCGAGATAGGCGTAATTGGCGCCGGAGCTTTTCAGCGTCAGGCACTGCGCGCTGTAGTCGCCGGGCGTCAATGCGAACACGATCGGCGGCAGCACCTCGAAGCCGAGTTCGGCCGCAATCGCTTCGCCCGCCGCCTTGGGCGCGTTCGGGTAGGGATGGTTGGCCCCCATATGAGCGAATTTAGGCTTGCCGGGCTTGCCCTTCGCCTTCCAGTCGTCGGCGGCCCAGGTCAACATGCCGCGAAGCGCATCCGAATAGCTCGGGCCATAGAAGAAGTTGTAGGGCGCCGGCTTGGCCTTGCCGCCCGCGCCGGTCGGATCGGAAAGCGCCGCGGCGTACGAGGCCGAAATATCCGGGATCTTGTCTTCCGCCAGGAAGCCGGTGAGGGCTTCGGTGTCCGCGGTACCCCATCCGAGAATGGCCGCCACCTTGTCGGTGCCCGACCATTTCTTGTACTGCGCAATCGCGCGCGGCACCTGGTAGCCATAGTCAACCGTGTCGACGTTGACCTTGACGCCGTTGATGCCGCCGTTCTTGTTGATCCAGGCATAGGTGTCCGCGACACCCTGACCGAAAGGCGTTCCAACGTCCGAGGTGGGCCCCGAATAATCGGCAAGATGTCCAAGCGCGATCTGGGCCTGGGCCGTCCCCGCGATGCCACCGAGCAGCAATGCCAGCCCGGCCGTACTCAACAAGGTTTTCATTGTCATAGGCTTCATCCTCCGGTTTCCACTCGAGGTCTTCTTAAAGTCCGTCCCGTTCCGACCTCAATGCGAGAACGGGTAGAGTTTCCAGTAGGCCTTGATCTGTCGCCACCGGTGCGCAAGTCCGTCCGGCTCAAAAACCAGAAAGGCGATGATGATGACGCCGATGGACATCTCGCGCAAGAACGCGATGTTGTTCTTCAGCCCCAGCATCGCATCGATCGGGCTGCCGCGCAGCGCGACACTGAGCCATTCCATCGATTCCGGCAGCAGCACCATGAAGGCGGTGCCCATCAGCGTGCCCATGATGGAGCCGAGGCCGCCGATAATGATCATGGCAAGGAAGATGATCGAGCGATCGATACCGAAACCTTCGTTGGATACCACCTGATTGTAATGCGCATAGAGCGCGCCGCCGACACCGGCGAAGAAGGCCGCGAGCCCGAACGACAGCGTGCGATACTTGGTAAGGTTGATGCCCATGATCTCGGCGGACAGATAGTGATCGCGCACCGCGACCAGCGCCCGCCCGTCGCGCGAACGCATCATGTTGGTCACCAGCAGATAGCTGACGACGACATAGGCCAGGACGACATAGAAGTATTTCTTGTCGCCGCGCAACGAATAGCCAAAAATCGAGAACGGTTCGGCGCTGGCGGGCACGCTGCCGCCGGTGAACCACTCGGCGCGGGCAAAGAAATCGAGCAGGACATATTGCGCAGCCAGGGTGGCGATCGCGAGATAAAGTCCCTTGAGGCGCGCGGCAGGCAGCCCGAAAATCAGTCCGACGCCCGCGGTGACGATGCCGGCGAGCGGAATACAGAAGAACACCGGTATTCCGAAACGGTTGGACAGATAGGCCGACGTGAACGCTCCAAAGCCGAAGAAGGCGGCATGACCGATCGAGATCTGGCCGGTGAAGCCAACGACAATGTTGAGGCCGAGTGCTGCGATGCCGAAGATGCCGATCTGAATCAGCAGGCTGAGGCTGTATTCGTTCAAGAGGTGCGGCGCAAGGCAGATCAGGACGATGCCGACAATCATCGCGTGGCGGCCGGTCCTGGTCGGGAACACGGTGGTGTCCGCCGCATAGCTGGTGCGGAAATCGCCGGCGGGAATGAGGCTCGGGCCTGCCATGGTTTAGATCCGCTCGATATCTTTGGTGCCGAACAGGCCGTATGGCTTGATCATCAGGATCACGATCAGCACGTAGAACGGGGCGATTTCATAGAGATTGCCCCAGTGCAGGTATTCGCTGTCGAGAAAGTGCGCGAGGTTTTCCAAAAGGCCGATAATGATGCCGCCGAGCACGGCGCCGCCGACGCTGTCGAGGCCGCCGAGGATCGCCGCCGGAAACACCTTGACGCCGTAGGCCGAAAGCCCCGCCGAGACGCCATTGACCACGGCCACCACCACGCCGGCGACCGCCGAGACGGTCGCGGAGATGGCCCACGCCATGGCGAAAACGCTCTTGACGGAGATGCCGAGCGATTGCGCCACCTGCTGGTTGAATGCGGTGGCGCGCATGGCAAGGCCATATTTCGAAAAACGGAAGAACCACGCCATCCCCGCCATCATGGCGAGCGAGACCGCCAGACTCATCAGATAGACGGTTTGAACCTGAAGCCCGAGGATGTTGACGTTGTGGGTGGTGAAGATGCGCGGAAACGGCTGAAGATTGACGCCGAAGATCCATTTCATCAGCGCGGCGAACACGGTGGAAAGGGCGATCGTCACCATGATCACCGAGATGATCGGTTCACCGATCATCGGACGCAGGATCACCACCTGGACGGCGATGCCGAACAGGAACATGAACACGAGCGTAATGGGCATGCCGAGATAGAACGGGATTTGGTATCTGGTCAGCAGCCACCAGCAAACCCAGGCGCCGATCAGCAGCAATTCGCCTTGCGCGAAATTCACCACCTGGGTCGCCTTGTAGATCAGCACAAACGACATCGCGACCACGCCATACAGCGTGCCAACCACGAGGCCGTTGACCAGTAATTGAATGAGGAGCTGGGTGTTCATGCGGGTTCGGGTGGTGATAACTTCTCCCCGCTTGCGGCCGCAAGCGGGGAGAGGTGAAAGAACGGCGGTGCTGCCCTAACCTCGCCCCGCTTGCGGGGAGAGGTCGGCGTGCGACGCGCGCCGGGTGAGGGGGGCTCTCCGCGGGTACTGAACGAAATTTGGCTCATTCCGCGGCCTCCGCGGTCGCCGTCGCGCGCCCGAGGTCGACCACCCCAAGCGTGGTGCGGATGCGCTGGGTGGTGCCGTCCTGGAAGCGGATCACGGTGTCGACCGGAATGTCGCGCCTGCCGCGATAGATCCCGTCGATAATATCGGCGTATTTTTCGTTGATGACACTGCGCCGGACTTTTCGCGTGCGGGTCAGTTCGCCGTCGTCGGCGTCGAGCTCCTTGTAGAGCAGGAGGAAGCGGGAGATGCGCTGCGCCGGCGGCAGCGTCGTGTTGACGGTTTCGACCTCCTTGCGCAACAGCGCGTAGACTTCGGGCCGCGAGGCGAGGTCGGTGTAGGTGGTGAACGAAATCCGGTTCTTCTCCGCCCATTTCGAGATGATCGAGTAGCGGATGCAGATCATCGCCGCCAGCGCGTCGCGGCCGGCGCCGAGCACCACGGCTTCGGCGATGTAGGGCGAGAATTTCAGCTTGTTTTCGATATATTGCGGCGAAAAGCGGTCGCCGCGCGCGGTTTCGGCGAGATCCTTGATGCGGTCGATCACCACGAGCTGCTTGTTGTCGTTGAAATAACCGGCGTCGCCCGATTGCATCCAGCCGTCCTTGACGTCGGCGGCGGAAGCTTCCGGGTTCTTGTAATAGCCGAGGAACATGTTGGGGTGACGCACCACGATCTCGCCGACGCCATTGATGTCGGGATCGTCGATGCGGATTTCGATCGTGTCGGCCATGGCGACCCCGGTAGTGTCGGGATCGACCTTGTCGATCGGATGCAGCGTATAGGCCCCCAGCAACTCGGTCTGGCCATACAGCGTCCGCAGCGGCACGCCCATCGCCTGGAAGAACTTGAACGTATCGGGGCCGAGCGCGGCGCCGCCGGTCGCGGCCGAACGCAACCGCGTGAAGCCCAGCCGGTCGCGCAGCGCGCGGAACAAGAGCGTGTCGGCAAGCACCGAATGCCTGCCCTGCGCCAGCGCGGCGAGGCCGGTCTTCATGCCGAGGTCGTAGAGCTTTTGCTTGAGCGGCGAGGAATCCATCATGCCCGCGCGCACGTCGGCGGCGATCGATTCCCAGACCCTGGGCGCGAACAGCACGAAGGTCGGCGCGATCTCGCGGAAATCGTGCATCATGGTTTCGGGCTCTTCGACGAAGTTGATCTTCATCCGGCACAATAGCCCTTTGCCGAGCACGTAAACCTGCTCCATGATCCAGGGCAGCGGCAGCACCGAGACATATTCGTCATCCGGCCCTTTCGGATCGAACGCGAGATAGGCCGCGCAATGCTTCAGTACGCGGCCGGCCGCGAGCATGGCGAGCTTCGGATGGGCCGTGGTGCCTGACGTGGTGCAGAGGATGGCGATGTCCTCGCCGCGGGTCGCATCGACGAGCCTGTCGTAGAGGCCAGGCTCGCGCGCGGCACGATCGTTCCCCATCGCCACGAGCTTGCGTGCGTCCATCAGGCGGGGATCGTCATATTTCCGCATGCCACGCGGATCGGAATAAACGATGTGCCTGAGGTTCGGCGCGCGATCGGCCAACGCCAGCAGCTTGTCGACCTGCTCCTCGTCCTCGGCAAACACCAGTTTGGCTTCGCCATAGCTCAGCAGATAGGCCGCTTCCTCGTCCAGCACGTCGCGGTAAAGCCCGAGGCTCATGCCGCCGATCGCATGGGTGGCGATTTCGGCCGCGACCCAGTCCGGCCGGTTGTCGCCGATGATGCCGATGACGTCGCCGCGGCCGAGGCCCAGTTCGATCATGCCGAGCGCGAAATCGCGCACGCGCGCCTGGTAGTCGGTCCAGGTGAAGACGCGCCACAGTCCGAGGTCCTTTTCGCGCAGCGCGATCGCGCCGCCATGTTCCCTGGCGTTGAGACGCAACAGCTTGGGATAGGTGTCGGCTTGCGCGACGCGGCCGGCGTAATCCATCATGCCGCGCTCTCCGCGGGCGCCGGCGTGTCGTCGGGATCGACCAACGCCTCGTCTTCCTCGCCAAGATAGGCGCGCTTGACATGGGGATCGGCGAGGATGGTGGCCGGATCGCCTTCCGCGATCTTGCGGCCGAAATCCAGCACCATGACGCGATGGGAGATGTCCATCACCACCCCCATGTCGTGCTCGATCATCATGACCGTCATGCCGAACTCTTCGTTGAGATCGACGATATAGCGCGCCATGTCCTCCTTCTCTTCGAAGTTCATGCCGGCCATCGGCTCGTCGAGCAGGATCAGTTGCGGCTCCAGCGCCATGGCGCGCGCGAGCTCGACGCGCTTGCGCAGGCCGAACGGCAGCGTGCCGGCGGTCGCCTTGCGCACCGACTGCAGGTCGAGGAAGTCGATGATCTCCTCGACCTTGCGGCGGTGTTCGAGCTCCTCGCGCCGCGCGCCGGTCAGCCAGTACACCGATCCCGTGATGAAATTGTTCTTCAAAAGGTGGTGCCGCCCGACCATGATGTTGTCGAGCACGCTCATATGATGGAACAGCGCCAGATTCTGGAAGGTACGGCCGATGCCCAGCCGGGGCCGGGCGTTGGGATTGAGTCCGGTGATGTCCTTGTTGCGATAGAACAGCTGGCCCTCGGTCGGCTTGTAGCGGCCCGAGATGCAATTGATGATCGAGGTCTTGCCGGCGCCGTTTGGCCCGATGATCGAGAACAACTCGCCGTCATTGACGCCAAAGCTGACTTCGGTCAGCGCACGCACGCCACCAAAGCGCAGCGACACCCCGCGCACTTCCAAAGTGTAAGCCACTGATCCCTCCAGATACGGCGCTTGACGCGCTCTTTATCTATCGTTCGCAATCACGATATTGATCCTATATCGGCCGCCACTGCTAGGCCATCCGACTAATGATGCCTTGTGCCGAGGAAAACTCGACACCTTCGCCGGACATCCGGCGTACAACCTTATCCTTGGCGCCATCCGCTGATCCGGTGTGGCCGTCAGCAACGCGAGGTGGCCCTCCATGGGGGAAAGCGATACGCTGGAAATGTCTTTTGCCCGGCAATGGTCAGCAAATTAGCCGGCTCGCGGCTCTCGGCGACTGGCCTAGGCCCGGACCAAGCCGCGCAAAATCCAGATCCAGGGGTCAATCATCGGCGCTCCGGATGGGGCGCCTAAAAGCCTGATTCCAAACGACTTTGGCATTGGACTTGGCGCCCGGCCCGGTGCTATGGCCTGCGCCGCGTGCGTGAGGCCTCTTGCGTTACCCGGTTCAGCCGGGCGAATTGGGGGCGCGATGGGCTTTCGCCCGCCCGGCGGCCGCCTGGCGCGGTTTGGAGTTGCCCGGCGGGCGTGGGTGCGATCCGGTGCCCGCGGGCAGCGCCGGCGCGGTGTTGGAGTGAATATGGCAATACAGGATCCAAAACGGCGCGTTGCGCTGATTACCGGCGTCACCGGCCAGGACGGCGCCTATCTCGCCGAGTATCTGCTTGGCCTTGGTTACACGGTGCACGGCATCAAGCGGCGGTCGTCGTCGTTCAACACCGCGCGTGTCGATCACCTCTACCGGGATCCCCACCTCGGCAATGTGCCGTTCCTGCTGCATTACGGCGACATGACCGATTCAACCAATTTGATCCGGTTGATGCAGCAGATCAGGCCGACCGAGATCTATAATCTCGCGGCGCAGAGCCATGTCGGCGTGAGTTTTGAAAGCCCGGAATATACCGCGAATGCCGACGCCATTGGCGTGCTGCGCCTGTTGGAAGCGATCCGGATTCTCGGGATGGAACGGGAGACGCGATTCTACCAGGCCTCGACGTCGGAGCTTTACGGGCTGGTTCAGGAAGTGCCGCAAAAGGAGACCACGCCGTTCTATCCGCGCTCGCCCTATGGCGTCGCCAAGCTCTATGGCTACTGGATCACCGTGAACTACCGCGAAGCCTATGGCATCTATGCCTCCAACGGAATCCTGTTCAATCACGAAAGCCCGATCCGCGGCGAGACCTTCGTGACCCGCAAGATCACGCGCGGCGTTGCCCGCATCGAAGCCGGGCTTGAAGACACGCTTTATCTCGGAAATCTCGAGGCCAAGCGCGACTGGGGCCATGCCAGGGATTACGTCGAAGGCATGCACAGGATTTTGCAGGCGGATGCACCCGACGATTTCGTGCTGGCGACCGGCGAGACCCGCTCGGTGCGCGAATTCGTCGAGCTGGCGTTCGCCGAAGTCGGCCGCGGCATCGAGTGGCGCGGCAAGGGGGTCGAGGAAACCGGCGTCGACAGAAAATCCGGCAAGACCGTCGTGCGCATCGATCCGAGCTATTTTCGCCCGACCGAAGTCGATCTCCTGATCGGCGACGCCACCAAGGCGCATCAAAAGCTCGGCTGGAAGCCGAAAACCACGTTCGCCGAGCTTGTCAAGGAGATGGTGGCAGGCGATATCGCCATGGCCAAGCGCGAGGTGGCCAGTGGCACGAATCCCGTTTGATCTGAAAGGCAAGACGGTCTTTGTCGCCGGCCATCGCGGGATGGTCGGCTCCGCACTGGTGCGCCGGCTGGAACGGGAGAATGTCGAGCTGTTGACGGCGAAACGCACCGAAGTCGATCTGCGGGATCAATCCGCCGTCAACAAATGGTTCGCCGACAAGCGGCCGCAGGTGGTTTTTCTGGCAGCCGCCAAGGTCGGCGGCATCGCCGCCAACAACACGCTGCGCGGCGAGTTCATCTACGACAATTTGATCGTGGCAACCAATGTGATCCATGCCGCGCATGTCCGCGGCACCGAGAAGCTGATGTTCCTCGGCTCGTCCTGCATCTATCCGAAACTGGCGCCGCAGCCGCTGTGCGAAGATTCGCTGCTGACGGGGCCGCTGGAGCCGACCAACGAGCCGTATGCGATCGCCAAGATCGCCGGCCTGAAACTGGTCGAAGCCTATCGCAGCCAGTATGGCTCCGACTTCATCAGCGTGATGCCGACCAATCTCTACGGCCGCGGCGACAATTATCATCCGCAATACAGCCACGTGGTCGCCGCGCTGATCCGCCGGTTTCACGAGGCGAGAACCTCCGGCGCCGCCAATGTCGTGGTCTGGGGCACCGGGACGCCGCGCCGGGAATTTTTGTTCGTCGACGATCTCGCCGACGCCTGCATCCATTTGATAAAGATCTACTCCAGCCACGAACTGGTCAACATCGGCACCGGCGAGGACATCACGATCGCCGAATTCGCCCGCGTGGTCGCTTCGACCGTCGGCTACGCCGGCGAGATCAGCTTCGATACCTCCAAGCCCGACGGTACGCCGCGCAAGCTGCTCGACGTCAGCCGCCTCGCCAAACTCGGCTGGCGCGCGAAAACGACGCTGGAAGACGGAATCAAGCTGGCCTATCAGGCATTCCTGCGGGAGTCGAAATAGCCGGCCGGCCGTGGCGATGGTTACGGGCAGCCCTTGATCGTCTTGATGGCGGCCCTGGCCTCGGCTCTGGTCTCGAAAGGGCCGCCGTCGATGACATGGTAGACCGGCTTGTCGGTCGTAACAATGCATCTTCTCGCCGCAGCATTCCAGTCGACGTAAAACGGGCTGACCGCATATACGACCTTGTCGTCGGCCTGGCACCCGATACGCAGGTCGTTGTAGATGCAGGAGGGCTTGCGCGCGGCGATGGCACCATCGAGGCCAAGACCCTGTGCGCTGCCAGCCTCCGGACAAGCCAAACCGATCGCGAGATGAGCGAGCACGCCCAGCACCAGGAGCTTTTTCATGTTGCACCTCGGCTGGATGCGCCATCGATCCCCGCCGTCGTCGTCATGCCAGAACTTGCCGGTCAGCCGCGACAGGCATTTGTCACAGCCAAACCCGGCGACGATCAGGCCGGCTTTTCCCGCGGCGAACAGGGAGAAAGCCAGTACCGCATGCCCCAGCACCCGGTGGGGCTGCGAGGCGTGGAGCTTATCGGCGAATTCGGACGAGACGACAATCGCCATCACGACGCCGAACACGACCGTCGCCAATGAGCCAAGCGCCAACACCGGCCGGTTCCAGCGCCCGGGAACGCGCGGCGCTCCGGAGCAGAGCAACTCGACCGGCCTGCAAAGCGGGCAACTACCGAGGGGCTCGAGCGAGTTATGCATGCGCAAGCCCGGCTCATGAAGTTGTCGATTGGTTGCCGATGAGAAGACATCGATCGGCGTCGTGCGGACCCAGAGGGCTCGGGCAGAATACTCGTAAAGGCGCCTGTTTTACGGCGGATGCGGTTCGAGTTTGCCGCTGGCCCGCCACGAACTGACCGAATTCAAGTGGAAGATAATCCGGCCGCTGCGAGCGTTGCTTCAACAGATTGAATCAGTTCAGGCGCATCGCAACACGTGATGGCCGCGACGCCCTGAACCACCTCGCAAATGGTCAAAATTGCAGTTGTCCGCCCATCGATCGGGTTGATGGGTCAGCTGCCTAGTTCGGCGGAGGCAGTGGCGAATAATTGGATATGCTGCTGCAGGATTCGTCGATCGCCGCTCTCGCGCGGTCTGCCGGACGGAGCTGCCGGCGCCTGAGGCGCGAGCGAAGGCCTCCGCCGATCGCCGCGTAAAATTTCAGCGCATCCAGCACGAATTGCCGCAGCGGACGGTCCTCATATTGGTTGTCGGGCACGCCATAGGCGGCTGGCCTTTTCGTTCCGGTGTACCAGGTGCCGAACACATGATCCCACAACGGACAACTGCTGAAATGCAGATCGCGGTGTTCGTCCTCGACCGAATGATGAACCTGGTGAACCCGGGGCGACAGGAAAATCCAGGATCCGATCCAGCCATAGGTCCACGGAAGGTGACTGTGAGCCAAAAGGTCGACCGTCGTTCCCACCACAAGATAGATAAGGAGAATCTGGTCGGACACTTTGAAAAAAAGCAGCGGCGAAACGACGCTCAGAAAGTTGAGGATGACCGGCTCGACGGGGTGCTGCCTGAACACGGTGATCAGGTTCAGTTCGGTGGCGGCGTGGTGAAAGCGGTGCAGGTGCCATAAATACCGGGTGTGCATCAGGCGATGCCCCCAGTAGCTGAAAAATGTCGTCAGCAGCCAGTAGACACCAAATCCCGCGGCGAGGGGCAGCACGCCTTCGGCCGGCAGCGCGATCCGGGACCAGCCGTATTGAGAGATGATCCAGTTGACCACCCGGCCGGATTCCACCGATATGCCAAACGTCAGGATGATCGACATGATATCGGCGAAGCCCGTCATCAGGACGCCGAAAAAGACGGCATCGACAATGGCGGAGCGGCGCCGTGCGAACAAAAGCCGGAATACGCTCGAGTTACGCCAACCCACGAGCACGGCTTCGAGCCCGAGGCCCGCCGCGCAGATCAGCACGATTTCCAGCTTTTGGCCGGTGAAGGCCGTCTCGACGCGGCGGCCGACAAAGCCCAGGATGGCCCGAACGCCATCGCGGGCGTGGGAAGGCGCCAGCCAGCCGACGACGCAGGCGATCAAGACGATCGCCAGCACCACCGCTGCGGCGGCTTTGCGCTTTCCAGTCTGCACGTTTGGTCCGAGCCCCTGCCAGGATTGCCGCGTTCATTACAGGAAACCGCAGGCAGCCGCTAGGGGGAGGCGGTTGATCACAGCGGGCGGCGTGGTCGGATGCCGTGGGTTGGGGGCGGCGCCGCCGTTGTTCTATGTATGCGAGGAGCCGCCAACGATCTGGTTCTGGTCGCCTCGGGTTTAATTCTAGCGTCAGATCAGCCGGGCTAAAAAAAGCGGCTGCTCGCCGATCCCCCGGGTGGAATTGCGTCTCCGCTTTCGATGCGAAGACCCGCTGCCGTGAAATTTCAGACGAAGACGTGGAATTCGGTGTAGTCCGGGCCGGAGAGCACCTTGCCGTCATAGGCAATGACAAAGAGATCGTCCGACGTGCCTGCCGCGCCCGCGACGAACGTCGTCTGCGCGAGCTGAGCTGCGATAATCTTGTAGGGCGTTCCTGCCGCCACCGCCGTGCCATTGACCGCGAAGTGGCCGCTGTTGGCGGCGGGCGTGTTGTCGAACAGATAATAGGACAGCGCATCGCCGTCGGCGTCGGTCGCGCTGAACAGGCTGGAAGCCGCGATCGTTTGTCCCGCCGTCGCCGCCACATTGGCCGAGGGCACCGTGAGCACCGGGGTGTGGTTGATGGGTGCGGCGACGTTGATATGGAATTCGCTGTAATTGCCGCCACCCGAGAAGGCCTTGCCGTCGTAGGCAATCACCAACAGATCGTCGGAGACGGCCGCAGCCCCCGCCACAAACGTGGTCTGGGCGAGCTGCGCTGCGGTGATCGCATAAGGCGTTCCCGCCGCGACAGTAGCCCCATTGACCGCGAAGTGGCCGCTGTTGGCAGCCGGGGTATTGTCGAACAGGTAGTAGGTCAGGGCATCGCCATCGAGGTCGGTCGCGCTGAACAGGCTTGAGGCCGCGATCGTCTGTCCCGCGGCCGCCGCCACATTGGCCGAAGGCACCGTCAGCACCGGGGCGTGGTTGGTGGCGCCGGCGACGTTGACATGGAATTCGGTGTAGTCGGGGCCGGAGAGGGCCTTGCCATCATAGGCGATCACCAACAGATCGTCGGAGACGCCCGCGGCTCCCGCGACGAATGTGGTCTGCGCCAGCTGTGCCGCGGTGATCGCATAAGGCGTTCCCGCCGCGACAGTGGCCCCATTGACCACGAAGTGGCCGCTGTTGGCAGCCGGGGTGTTGTCAAACAGGTAATAGGTCAGCGCATCGCCATCGGCGTCAGTCGCGCTGAACAGGCTGGAAGCCGCGATCGTCTGCCCCGCGGTTGCCGCTACATTGGCTGACGGCACCGTCAGCACCGGGGCGTGATTGGTGGGTGTGGCGACGTTGACATGGAATTCGCTGTAATTGCCGCCACCCGAGAAGGCCTTGCCGTCGTAGGCAATCACCAACAGATCGTCGGAGACGCCCGCGGCCCCCGCGACAAATGTCGTCTGTGCGAGTTGCGCGGCGGTTATCTTGTAAGGCGTACCTGCCGCGACCGTCGTGCCATTGACCGCGAAGTGGCCGCTGTTGGCGGCGGGCGTGTTGTCGAACAGATAATAGGACAGCGCATCGCCGTCGGCGTCGGTGGCGCTGAACAGGCTGGAAGCCGCGATCGTTTGTCCCGCGGTCGCCGCCACATTGGCTGACGGCACCGTCAGCACCGGCGGTGTGTTGGGCGCAAGCGATGGGCTGGCAACGGTCATATCGGCGAACTGGAAGTTCTCCGCGCCGGTGACGGTATCGGTGCCGTCCGGCGAGCCGGTGCGTTGATCGACCAGGGTGAAGGTCTGCGTAGCGGCGTTGTAGGTGATCAGATAATTGGCCCGGTTGCCGCTGAATACCGCGGTGTCGTTGCCGGAGCCGCCGATCAGCGTATCGTTTCCGCCGCCGCCGATCAGCACGTCGTCGCCGCCACCGCCGTTCAGCACGTTGGCGATCGCGTTGCCGGTCAGGCTGTCGCCGGCCGAACCGCCAATAGCATTCTCGATGTAGGAGCGGGGATCGTTGCTGAACAAATAGGCGTTGAAAATATTGCCCTGCGCGTAATGGCCGTTTCCAAGATAGGCCAGCTGCACCGATGAGGTGATCGACGACGCGCCCGGGTTGAGATTGATCGTCACCCCTGTCGTGTAGTTCGACAGGTCATAGGTATCGATGCCGTTGCCGTCCCAGACCGTTTCGAATATGCGGTTGGCTGAGCCGCCGGCGCCTCCGCCGGGCGCCATTTGCGCGACGCCATTGATGAACTCCTTTCCGGTGGTCGGGCTCCAAGAGTAGACGGTATTCTCGCTATGGGTGGAATAGTTCGCGCCGTAAAGCGCCTGCAGCGCCAGGATGTCGTTCGCCATGTAGGTTTGCGGAAAACCATAGGCTTCGTTGGTATAACCGGTGAGCGGGCCACCGACATAGCTGCGATAGCTCATGACGGTGAATTCGGAATCGTCATGCGCGGCCGGTACCGCGACATTGGCGACACCGCCGGTTTCCTGGCTGTGCTTGAGGCCAAAGGCGTGACCGAGTTCATGCAGCGCGGTCGCGAAATAGTAGTTGCCGAGCGAGGCCAGCGAGTAGTTGTAGGCTGTGCCGAACCAGATATCGCCGCCGGCCGGGACGTTCCCCGGATAATAGGCGTAGGAGGTCGGATTGGCGGCGGGGGACTGCGCCACCATGATGTCGGCTCCATTCGTTCCCGCGAACTGGAGGGTGGCATTGGTGTAGCTCGAGATCAGCGCGATGGCGTAGTTGATTGCCTGCTGCATCTGGACTGGCGCGGACGCAAAGCCGGCGGTGGTCGGCTCGCCGCTGCCGCCATAGGCCGCGGCGTAGTCGCTCGGCAAATCCGGAAAGCTGTACGTGATGATGCCGGACCATTTCGTTCCGCCCAGCAGGCCGTCGATTTCCGCGTTGTTTGTTTGGGTTACAGATACGGCGGTAGCCAAATTGACCTCTCCGGGATGCCTTGCCGCAGCCTGATTCGGGAACTAGGTCCAGCTTATCTTGAGAATGATAGCTTTAGCTTAACTTGAACAAGACGGGCTTCCCGGTACCTGTAACACTTTATCAATAGTGATTCGCAGGCGCCGGGGGACGGAACCCGCCGGTGATTCGGGGACGGCGGCGATGATAGGGCCGAAGGTCGCAGGCGAGAACCGGTACAAGCGTTTTGCCGTCGGGGCGCTCGTTGCCATAATGCTGCTGTTCCATCCGGATCATCTCCTTTGGGAAGGAAACCTGATGATGACCAAGATTGTCGCCGCGGATGACGCCCCGAACGCTCAGCGCGACCGCAGCGTTCCGCCCGCCCGCGACCCTGCGCTTGCGGTTGCGGAAGAATATCAGCTGGCGCGCCAGAAGGGCACCGCCGAGGCGCTCGAACTGTTCATCGCCCGACACGGCGACGACTCGCTCGCGGCAAAGGCGCGCGCCGACCTGCAGCGGTTGTCGCGTTGACGGCCGCCGCCGCCCCGATGGTGCAACGCGCCCCCGTCTCGACAAATGCGCACGAATGAAGCAGTTTCGACAGCTCGATCGAGCTGCAGCGGCCGAAGACCCGGCTAGCCGCGCCGCGTGTTGTTGAGAAGTCATGGGCCGGCAGGCGCGGGATGTCTGAATCGACTTTGACGAAAAAAGAACTGGCCGCGCTTGTTCTGGCCGAAATCCGCAACCATGGCGGTTGCGAGGGCGTGCATGACGTCGTGATCGTGGAAACAAAGAATCCGCGATCGGTTTCCAACTGGGAGATTTGCATCATCGCCGCCGACAGCGGAGATCCGTCGACCGTTCAGCGTGCGGGAGCCGAAGTCCAGCAGCGGCTTCAGCCGCTTTACCGGTTGCCGTAACCCGGTCCGCGTGATCAACGCGCGCCGGCCGCCATGCGCGGCGCCTTGCCGGCGAGCGCCGCTGATATGGCCGATATCAGCGGCTTCATGAAGTAAGCATCGTTGGCCGGCGAGATGTCGGTTCGCAGACCAAAGGATCTGAGTTCATCGGAAACCACCGGCCCGACCGAGGCGATCGGCGTCTGCGCGAGGCCCGCCCGCAGCCGCGCCTCGCATCGATGTGCCTGCGCGACCTCCATCAACCGCCGGACCTGGCCCGAACTCGTCAGCGCGATCGCATCGACGCGGCTCGCCGCCATCTCGTCGATGGCGGTGACGATATTGGCATCCGCCTCCTGCGCGTCGTAGACATAAGGCAGCACGCAATCGACGTCGGCGCCCTGTGCCTTGATCGCGCCGATCAGGACGCTGTGATCCCGGTCCGGATAGAG
Organism: Bradyrhizobium sp.; assembly: GCF_049691595.1. GTDB lineage: Bacteria > Pseudomonadota > Alphaproteobacteria > Rhizobiales > Xanthobacteraceae > Bradyrhizobium. Next base: position 8,005 of record NZ_JBAVNZ010000659.1, on the reverse strand, counting down.
CTGCAGGCCGAGGCGATGGTCGCGGAGATCGACGCGCGAAAGCATCTCGACGATGCCTTCCGATGTCGGCTTCGCCGTCGTCATCTGCGGCTCGAGCCCGATCTCGCGCAGCGCCCGGCCGGGTTTCGGACCGCGCGCGAATTTGCGCGCCTTGCCAAGCGCTGCGACGAATTGCGGCTCGACGCCGAGGCGCCGCACGACCTTCATCAGGCGGCGGAGGCCTTCGCCGGTCATCAGCATCAGATCGTCGAAAGGCGCCTCGATCAGCCGCCCGATCCAGGCCTCGACCGGCGCCGGGTCGGGCGCGTCATGGATCGCGAACATCGGACATCGCAGCACGTCCGCGCCCTGTTCGGCCAGCAGGCGGGAAAACTGCGCTTCCTCGCGCGTTTCCAGGATCAGGATGCGGTAGCCGCTCAGCCTGTCAGCCATGATCTGGTTCCAACGCGGACCGCCCGCGCTTTGGTGATCTTCACCCCGGTTTCGGGATTGGCGCAAGCACGTTCGCGGTGATAGAGCAGGGCCGATCTATTTGACGGGAAGGCTTGCGGCGAGGGTGCGAACGATGGCCTTCGGCAGTTCGATGCCCGACAGTTTCCAGCCGCCGCCTTCGAAGTGCAGATTGATCGCCGCATAATTTTCGGGATCGGAATTGTCGCTCACGCGAATGCCGAGCAGCACCGGCTGGATCAAATTGACGCGTCCGAGCAGCGACAGCCAGTTCGCAGTCTGGAGGTCGGTCAATGCCGGCAACCCCTCGAACGATGGCACGCCCGGCGTGACGTCCAGCTTGCCGGTCTTGAGCATCTGCGTCAAATTGTCGGCGGTGAGCATCTTGGCGACCATCGCGTCGGCAATCGTCGCGCCGTAGGTATTGATCAGCATCTTTTCCATGGGGCTGACGCGGCGCGTCGCTCCGATGCGTTCGAGATAGGCGCCGACGATCTGGTTCGCCAGCGAACGGTTGAGCGCCATGACGTCGGTGCGTTCGAGCACCCTGGCACCATCGCCGGCGCGCGCGGCGGAAGCAAGCGCGGACAGCGAAGTGGCCGCCGATCCAAGATAGATCGCGATAGCAACGACGAGAGCAACAACCGTGCCGAGGAACCAGCGCATCCGAAAAATCCCGTTCCCGCGGCATGCGATGCCGCGACCAGCCGGGCGACCATAATCGCCGTGCATGTTGATTTGAATGTCGTGGAGTGTCACCAAACGGTGAAGCGGCTGTTTGCCACGCCGGACAACGCGATGCCAGCGGCGATTTTGTGTCGATAATCCGGCATTCGGATGCACCCGGGAGCACCGGGCCATCAGGTGCAAGCGAGATCAATCAGCGAACGGGATCCAGCGACACCGGCGTGGATTTGGGCTCCTCGCCGCGTTCCGACGCGGGCATCACGCGCTTCCTCTCCCGTTCCTTCATGAACTCGTCGTATGCGGCGGTGCCGGGACGGGGCGGAGCATCGGCGGGAACGCCGCCGGCCCAGGCCGGGATCGCGTCGCTTACCCCGGCCGCGATGGTCCCGTTGATCGTTCCGCATCCGCCCAACGCGCAGCCTGCAAGCAGGGCTGCGGCGATCATGGAGATATGGCGGGCGCTGATCGGCATCGGCAGGGCGCTACAACCTTGTCCTGTACAGAGCTGATGGATTTGCGGCACCTTGCGGCGACGCGCTTCGTCAGCCGATCCTGATCCCCTTAAAAGGGCAAATTTGGCTTATCTGGTGGCGTTAGGTATCATGATGTTCCGGATGGCAGAAGACCGATGGTCGGCCGGCTGGGGGCTGGGGCTGGTGTTGCAAGGGGCGGGATCTGGCCGGAACACCCCCCTGGTCCGATTGACAACAGGACGCCAGAGGAGGCCATGTCGCCGCGCGACACGGCCGAAAAATCTGGGCTATGGTGAGGCAACGGCCGGTGACCTGGTTCGAGGCACACGACCGATCAGGGGAGGGGATGTTCATGTTCATTCGAAGTCAAATGCTGCTGGCCGCAAGCGCCGTCGCCGCTTCGGGCGCGCTTGCCCTGACGCCGGTTCAGGCGCAGGACGCGGTCAGGGTTGGCCTGATCCTGCCGATGACCGGCGGCCAGGCATCGACCGGCAAGCAGATCGACAACGCCGTCAAGCTCTATATGCAGCAGAACGGCGATACCGTCGCCGGCAGGAAGATCGAGATCATTCTCAGGGACGACGCCGCGGTTCCCGACAATACCAAGCGCCTCGCGCAGGAACTGATCGTCAATGACAAGGTCAGTTTCATCGCCGGCTTCGGCGTGACGCCGGCAGCGCTTGCCGCGGCGCCGCTGGCGACGCAGGCCAAGGTTCCCGAAATCGTGATGGCGGCCGGCACCTCGATCATCACCGAGCGCTCGCCCTATATCGTGCGCACCAGTTTTACCCTCGCGCAATCCTCCACCATCATCGGCGACTGGGCCGCCAGGAACGGCATCAAGAAGGTCGCGACCCTGACCTCCGACTACGCCCCCGGCAACGACGCGCTGACCTTCTTCAAGCAGAATTTCACCGCCGGCGGCGGCGAGATCGTCGAAGAGGTCAAGGTGCCGCTGGCCAATCCGGACTTCGCACCGTTCCTGCAGCGGATGAAGGATTCCAGGCCGGATGCCATGTTCGTGTTCGTGCCGGCGGGCCAGGGCGGCAACTTCATGAAGCAATATGCCGAGCGCGGGCTCGACAAAACGGGCATCAAGGTGATCGGTCCCGGCGACGTCATGGACGACGATCTCCTCAACGGCATGGGCGATGCGGCGCTCGGCGCCGTGACCGCGCATCACTATTCCGCGGCCCATCCGTCAGCGATGAACAGGGATTTCGTCGCCGCCTACAAGAAGGCGTTCGGCAACCGTCCGGGTTTCATGGCGGTGAGCGGCTATGACGGCATCCGCCTGATCTATGAGGCGCTGAAAAAGACCGGCGGCAACACCGACGGCGATGCGCTGGTGGAGGCGATGAAGGGGATGAAGTGGGAAAGCCCGCGCGGCCCGATCATGATCGACCCGGAAACCCGCGACATCGTGCAGAACATCTACATCCGCAAGGTCGAGAAGGTCGGCGGCGAGCTCTACAACGTCGAATTCGCGACCTTCGAGGCCGTCAAGGACGCCGGCAAGACCAGGAAGTGACGACGAGGTCGTCATTCCGGGGCGCGAGCCCTGGCTCGCGAACCCGGAATCTCGAAATTGTCGCGCGAGATTCCGGGTTCAGCGCTGCGCGCTGCCCCGGAATGACGGCCTCGAAGGGTTCTCGGGCTTTCCCCAAATGACCACGCTGTTCACCATCCTGTTCGACGGCATCGCCTACGGCATGCTGCTGTTCGTGCTGGCCTGCGGGCTCGCGGTGACGCTCGGGCTGATGAATTTCGTCAATCTCGCCCATGGCGCCTTCGCCATGGCCGGCGGTTATGTCTGCGCGGTTCTCGTCAACAAATCCGGCTGGCCGTTTTTCGCAGGCCTGCCGCTTGCCTTTGTCGCCACCGCCCTGATCGGCGCGGTGCTGGAACGCGCGCTGTACCGTCACCTCTACGCGCGAAGTCATCTCGATCAGGTGCTGTTCTCGGTCGGCCTCGTGTTCATGTCGGTGGCGGCGGTCGATTACATCATGGGATCGTCGCGGATCTTCATCAAATTGCCGGCGGCGCTCGAAGGCCAGTTCGACTTTTTCGGCGTCGGCATCGGCCGCTACCGGCTGATGATCGTCGCGATCTGCGGCCTGCTCACGGTGGCGCTGCAGCTCGTTCTGGCGCGCACGCGCTTCGGCAGCCGCCTGCGCGCGGCGGTGGACGATCCGCGCGCGGCGAGCGGCCTTGGCATCAACGTGCCGCGGGTGTTCGCGCTCACCTTTGCGTTCGGTTGCGGCCTCGCCGGACTCGGCGGCGCGCTCAGCGCCGAAATCCTCGGGCTCGATCCGTATTTTCCGCTGAAATTCATGATCTACTTCCTGATCGTGGTGACGGTCGGCGGCTCCTCCAGCATCACCGGGCCGTTTCTCGCCTCGCTTCTGCTCGGCATCGGCGACGTCGCCGGCAAATATTACGTGCCGAAAATGGGGCCGTTCGTGATCTATACCATCATGATCGTGATCCTGATCTGGCGTCCGAACGGCCTGTTCGGCCGCACCGCCGCGCGCTGAGCTTGTGATGACCGCGCTTGCCGACGTCTCATCGCATGCCATCAGCCGCGCCCGCTGGCGCGCCGGCGAGATCGCGTTCTGGATTCTGGCGTTGGCTTGCGCGTTCCTGTTCCCCTCGCGCTACCTGATCATGACCGACATCGTGCGGCTGGCGCTGTTTGCGCTGTCGCTCGACCTGATCCTGGGTTACGCCGGCATCGTCTCGCTCGGGCACGCCGCGTTCTTCGGCGTCGGCGCCTATTCCGCGGGGCTGATGGCGCTGCATGGCGTGATCGGCGAGCCGGTCATCGCGCTGGTCGCGGCCGGTCTTGTCGCCATGGCTCTCGGCTTCCTCACCAGTTTTCTGGTCATCCGCGGCGTCGATCTCACCCGGCTGATGGTGACGCTCGGCATCGCCTTGCTGCTGGAAGCGCTGGCGGAACGCTTCTCCGATATCACCGGCGGCACTGACGGGCTGCAGGGCATCGAGATCGCGCCGCTGCTCGGCTGGTTTGCCTTCGACATGTTCGGCAAGACCGGCTTCTTCTATTCCCTGACCGTCCTGTTCGCGCTGTTCCTGCTGGCGCGGCGGATCGTCCATTCGCCGTTCGGCCTGTCGCTGCGCGCGATCCGCAACAATCCGCTGCGGGCGGCGGCGGTCGGCGTTCCCGTCAGCCGTCGCCTGATCGCAGCCTACACGCTGGCCGCGTTCTATGCCGGCATCGCCGGCGCCCTGTTCACCCAGACCACGGCGCTTGCTTCGCTGGATGTGTTCTCGTTCGAGCGTTCCGCCGATCTGATGCTGGTGCTCGTGCTCGGCGGCACCGGCTATCTCTATGGCGGTTTGATCGGCGCGGTGGTGTTCAAGATGTTGCAGGAGTTGTTCTCGACCATCACGCCGCAATACTGGCAGTTCTGGATCGGCCTCGTGCTGGTCGTGATCGTGCTGGTCGGACGCGTGCGCCTGCATCGTTGGGTGCTGTGGCTTCCCAACCTCGTCATCCGGCAATTGACCGGACGCAAGGTTGCCGTTCCCGAAAGCGACGCGCCATGACGATCGCGCTGGAAACGAGCGGGCTGGAAAAATCATTCGGCGGGCTCAGGGTCACACGCGATCTGTCGCTTAAGGTCGAGCAGGGCGCTCGCCACGCCCTGATCGGGCCGAACGGCGCCGGCAAGACCACCGTCATCAATCTCCTGACCGGCGTGCTCAAGCCCAATGCCGGGCGCATCTTGCTTGAAGGCAACGACATCACCGACTTGCCGGTTCATACGCGGGTGCTGCGCGGACTGTCGCGGACCTTCCAGATCAATCAGCTCTATGCCGAGCTGACGCCGCTCGAGACCATCGGCCTTGCCGTCTCCGAACGGCTCGGCCGCGGCGGCGACTGGTGGCGGCGGATGGGCTCGCGGGACGACGTCAACCGCGAGATTGCGGAGAATCTCGCCCGCTTTCATCTGCTCGACGTGATGAACGCGCCGACTGCGACGCTGCCCTATGGCAAGCAGCGCCTGCTCGAGATCGCAGTGGCGATCGCGACCAGGCCGCGCGTGCTGCTGCTCGACGAGCCGGCCGCCGGCGTCCCCGAAAGCGAGCGCCACGACATTCTGGCCGCGGTCGCAGCCCTGCCGCGGGATGTCACGGTGCTGTTGATCGAGCACGACATGGATCTGGTGTTCTCGTTCGCCGACCGCATTTCGGTGCTGGTCAACGGCGCGATGCTGGTGGAAGGCCCGCCGGACGCGGTGGCGCGCGATCCCCGGGTCAAGGCGGTCTATCTCGGCGAGGCCACCGATGCCTGATCTTCTAGCCATTCAGAGCCTGCGCGCCGGTTATGGCGAAGCCGTGGTGCTGCCGGGCCTGTCGCTGACGCTTGGCGAGGGCGAGGCGCTGGCGCTGCTCGGCCGCAACGGCACTGGCAAGACCACGCTGATCAATTCGATCGTCGGCATCACCCGTCGTTTCGGCGGCACGCTCGCGCTTGGCGGGCGCGATATCACCGCGATGCGGCCGGACCAGCGGGCGCGGGCCGGGATCGGCTGGGTGCCGCAGGAGCGCAATATCTTCCGCTCGCTGACCGTCGAGGAAAACATGACGGCGGTGGCGCAGCCCGGGCCGTGGACGGTCGAGAAGGTCTACGCGATGTTTCCGCGGCTGAAGGAGCGGCGCGGCAATTTCGGCAACCAGCTCTCCGGCGGCGAGCAGCAGATGCTGGCGATCGGCCGCGCGCTGACATTGAACCCGAAGGTGCTGCTGCTGGACGAGCCGACCGAGGGGCTGGCGCCGATCATCGTCGAGGAGTTGCTGCGGGCGCTCGGCACCATCACCCGTGCCGGCGGCATCTGCTCGATCATCGTCGAGCAGAACGCGCAAAAGATTCTGGGGCTGGCCGACCGCGTTGTGATATTGGAGCGCGGCGCGATCGTGCACGACGCGGCCAGCGCCGCCCTGAAGGCCGATCCCGCGGCGCTGGAACGCTATCTCGGCGTCTCCGCCGCCGCGGCACACTGATTTCCTGGAGTTGAGATCATGCAAAGAACAAAACCCCCTTTCCGCGCCGACGAGGTCGGCAGCCTGTTGCGGCCGCCGCGCATCAGGCAAGCGCGCGCCAGACTGGAGAAGGGCGAGATCGCGGCCGAAGATCTGCGCAAGGTTGAAGACATGGAAATCGAGAAGGTCGTGCACAGGCAGGCCTCGATCGGCCTGAGGCTTGCGACCGACGGCGAATTCCGCCGCTCCTGGTGGCATTTCGATTTTCTCGCGAAACTGACGGGCTGCGAACTGTTCCATCCCGACCAGGGCATCCAGTTCGCGGGGGTAGAGACCCGGCATGACGCCGTCCGCGTGATCGGCAAGCTCGACTTCCCCGCCGATCATCCGATGCTGGATCATTTTCGCTTCCTGAAAAAACAATGCGACACAGCCCATGTCATGCCGAAGATGACGATTCCCTCGCCGGCGGTGCTGCATTTCCGCGGCGGCCGCAGGGCGATCTCGAAGGCGGTCTATACCGACCTCGACGCCTTCTACGAGGATCTCGGCAAGACCTACCGCAAGGCGGTGAAGGCGTTCTATGACGCCGGATGCCGCTATCTGCAGTTCGACGACACGGTGTGGGCCTATCTCTGCTCGCCGGACGAACTGAACAAGGCCCGCGAGCGCGGCGATGATCCCGACGGGTTGCAGGAAATCTATGCCCGCATCATCAACTACGCGATATCGGAACGGCCGTCCGACATGGTGATCACCACGCATGTCTGCCGCGGCAATTTCCGTTCCACCTGGATTTCCTCCGGCGGCTACGAGCCGGTGGCGGAGACCATGCTGGCCGGAACAAATTACGACGGCTATTTCCTGGAATATGATTCCGACCGCGCCGGCGGCTTCGAGCCGCTGCGGTACTTGCCGAAGGGCAACAAGATCGTGGTGGTCGGCGTCATCACCTCGAAATTCGGCGAGCTCGAAAGCAAGGACGACATCAAGCGGCGGCTGGAGGAGGCGGCCAAATTCGCCCCGCTCGATCAGCTCGCGGTGTCGCCGCAATGCGGCTTCGCCTCGACCGAGGAAGGCAACATCCTGTCCGAGGAAGAGCAGTGGGCCAAGCTGAAGCTCGCGGTCGATGTCGCCAACGAGGTGTGGGGGAAATAGGTCCACCGTCATTGCGAGCCAGCGGTCGCGCGAATGCGCGACCAGTTCGTCATTGCGAGCCACCGGGTCGCGCGAATGCGCGCCCGATGACAGGCTCCGCGAAGCAATCCATCGAGCCGCGCAAAAGGAGAGAATGGATTGCTTCCGCCGTCGCTCGCTGAGCTACGTCGGACAAGTCGTCGCAAGTGCTGCTCGCAATGACGTGGCGGGGCCGGATTCCACTTTGTAGC
>NZ_JBAVNZ010000658.1:0-2210 GCF_049691595.1 Bradyrhizobium sp. | reverse complement strand
CGTTTGCTGCGGGAAGGCTTGGGCGTCGACGTGGATATAACCACCCGCAAGGGGCTGCACCCTCTTATTCGCAAGCGGGTCGAAGCTGAGGCTACGCGGGTCTTCTAATGCCGACCCGGTCTTCCTTGCTCCGCATCCATGACATGCTCGAGAGCATCCGGGGAATCGAAAAAGCCATCGCCGGCAAAACATTCCGCGACTACGAGCGCTCCTGGGTTTTACGGTCAGCCCTTGAGCGAGGTATTGAGGTGATTTCCGAAGCCAGCCGCCATCTTGGCCGTGAACTCAAATTGCGGCACAAGGATGTGCGCTGGAAGGACATCGCCGGCATAGGAAACATTCTTCGCCACGAGTACCAGCGGATTGACAGTCAGATTATCTGGAATGCCGTGAAAGACGATTTGCCGGTACTCAAAAAAGCATTGCTGGCCATCAAGGCTTCGCTGAAGGAATAGCGCGGCCGCCATCCGAAAATTCGCGCGCCAAGTTCCTTCATCATGTTCGTTGACGGGATATTTACCACCTTCATCGAGCGCCCGTTTACCAACGTTCTCGATCCGACGACGCAGACGCCGGCGATCGCTTGCGTGTAGCGCGCGGGCAACGCCGGTTAACGCCCCGGCAACCTAAATTGGATACCAACGAATTTGGTCGAATTGCACGGATGTACTGCGGTTCGACCGCCTCTCTTGTAAGCGTTGCGTGGGCGTATCGATGTTTGTGTTGCGTAACCAGCCGAAGGGCGCGCGTCTGGCGTCCTTCGGACTCGGTCTTTGCGTCTTCGCATTGATGCCGGCCGAGATCGGATATCAGGACATCGCGTCACTGCTGGCCCGGCAGCCGGGCGTCGCCGAGCGCTGGCAGAACCGGGTGTTCGCCGCCGCCGGCGGCATTCACCTCGCCACCTTCAGCTTCGGCCGTCCGATCGGAACCGCGTCGCCGCAAACCGCGACCTATCGTCTCGCAAGCCTCGACAACCAGGGCATCGACATCACCGGCTCGGTGACGCGCAACCCGATCATTGCGCCGCCGCCGCGCTATCACGCTGCCGATTTCCCCAGGGTCGACCGCACGCTGAAGGGCGACCGGCTGGTGGTGGCGCCGCCCGCGCCGGTGGAGACGGTTCCACCGGCCGAAGTCGCGCCGGCACCGGAAGATCCATCGACATCCAATGCGTCGGAGATGGGCGCGAAGACCGCGACCGCGACGCCGCCGGCCGCCCCGCTCGATCCCGAACTTCAGGAGGCGCTGCGCGCGCCGCCGCTGGCGCAATATGACGTGTCGATGTCGCTCGAAGCCGATCCGCGCGACGACCTCAAGCGCGCTGCCGGCGCGCCAGCCATAGCGCTCGATCCGGCGCCGCCGCGCGAGACGTTCTCCTTCAAGACTTCCAGCCTGTTTTTCGGCAGCTCGCTCGGCGCGCCCGAGAGCATCGAGCGCTGGCAGCCCGGCGAAGAGCCCGTCATCGTCATGCCGGGCGCGCGGCCGGATCCCGACATGAAGGTGATGGCCTCGCTGCCGGTCGAGGCCGACGCACCGCACGGCGCCGGCGGGATGGGTGAGAGCATCGCGCCGAAGGGCGAGGTCAATTCCGACAATCAGCGCGCCAGGACGCCGGCCGAACGGCTCGGCCTGTTCGACGAAAAGTCGCGCGCCAGCTCGGAAAAATGCCTGGCGGAAGCGATCTATTTCGAAGCCCGCGGCGAAGCCGTGCGCGGCCAGATCGCGGTGGCGCAGGTGGTGTTGAACCGCGCCTTCTCCGGCTTCTACCCGAACACGGTATGCGGCGTCGTCTACCAGAACAAGCACCGCCATCTCGCCTGCCAGTTCACCTTCGCCTGCGACAACAATCCGGACGTCATCCGCGAGCCCGACATGTGGGACCGCGCCCGGAAGATCGCCAAAGCGATGCTCGACGGCCGGCTGTGGCTGCCGGAAGTCGACCGCTCGACGCATTACCACGCCTATTGGGTGCGCCCGTCCTGGGTCCATGAAATGAAGAAGATGTACAAGTTCGGCGTGCACACCTTCTACCGGCCGCGCGCCTGGGGTGACGGCAGCGAGGCGCCGCGCTGGGGGACGGCGGCGGAAACCGCCGAGATTTCGGCAAAGCTCGCCGAGGCCGCGCAGAGCTCGGCCGAGCAGGCCAGCGCGAAACGGTAGATTCTCCGTCGTCGTCCCGGCGAAAGCAGGGACCCATAATCACCGGC
>NZ_JBAVNZ010000657.1:0-4570 GCF_049691595.1 Bradyrhizobium sp. | reverse complement strand
TCCGGTTGGCTTGAGCCAGGGTCAGCGCTGTCTGTCATGAACGATCGTCCCGCCAACGGTCCTGTCAACGGTTCCGGCAACGCCGAGCCAGCATTGGCCGATATCGACGCCGCGACGCGCCGATTGATGGCGGCGCTCGAAGCGTTGGAAAGCGCGGTCGAGCGGCGGCGCGAGGCGGACCGCGACGAGAATGAGCTGGCGAGCCGGATCCAGGCCCTCGGCGCCGATCGATCGCGGCTTGCCGACGAACTCGATGGATCGCTGGTGAAGACGCGGCGGCTCGAGCGCACCAATCGGGAGATCGCCGAAAGACTCGATGCGGCGATCGGCACGATCCGCGCCGTTCTCGATTCCGGAGAGGATTCATGAGCCATATCAACGTCACCATCAACGGCCGGCAATACCGGATGGCCTGTGAGGAAGGCCAGGAAGTGCGGCTGCTGAAGCTCGCCGAGACGCTGGAATCGCGCATCGAAACGCTGCGGGGCAAGTTCGGCGAAATCGGCGACGCGCGGCTGACCGTGATGGCGGCCTTGACCGCCTGCGACGAGCTGCTCGACGCCAGCCAGCGCATCCGAGCCCTTGAGCAGGAGCTCGAGTCCCTGCGCACCGTCCGCGCCGCGGCCGCCGATCGTACCCGGGCGACGCAGGTGGCGGTATCGAATGCGCTGAACGCCGCAGCCGAGCGCATCGAGCGGACCACACAGGTGCTGAACCGCACCATCGGCGGCGGCGTCGCGATCGGCTGACCATCACGGCGTTACCGCTGGCGCATCGGTCCCATCGTGGCTACATTGGGGACGCGAAGCTGCGTTGCGCGTCAGGAGCCATATATCCCCGGGGCCTTATCGATCCTTTAGGGAACTGTCGCTGGCCGGGTCCGTGGACCCGGTCATATGGTGCCCACCTACTTTCGTAGGGAACTCCGGGATCGAGTGCTTCAACGGCTCTGTGGCTTCGCACTTTTGTTTTCGAGTTCGAATGTCGTCGTCAAGGCGGGCAAGCCCGGGCATGACGGTGAAGGATGTCGAGCCCTATCACTTCTTCCGACAAGGCAACATTGCGTGCCGCCGCGCTCGCGGCGCGCGATGCGTTGAGCGGTGAGCACCGGACGGCTGCGGCTCAAGCCATCGCGGCGCGCGGGCTGCCGGTTGAAGTCGCGCCCGGCGCGGTTGTCGCAGGTTACTCGCCGATCCGCGGCGAGATCGATCCGATCCCATTGATGCGAACGCTCGCCGCGCAGGGCGCGCGGCTGGCGCTGCCGGCGATCCTTGCGCGCGGCAAGTCGCTGGCATTTCGTGCCTGGTCTCACGGCGACAGGCTGATGCTCGGTCCGCTCGGCATTCTCGAACCGTCGCCCGCCGCGGCCGAACTCATCCCTGACATCGTGCTGGTGCCACTGGCGGCATTCGACGGTGCCGGTCACCGCATCGGCTACGGCGCCGGACATTATGACCGCACGCTGGCGCAATTGCGCAAGTCAAAGGCCGTCACGGCGATCGGCCTCGCCTTCGTGGTGCAGGAAATCGCCGCGGTTCCGGCGCTTCAGCACGACGTGGCGCTGGATTATGTGCTAACGGAAGCAAAACTGTTCGACTTCCGGAGCTGAACTTGCGTATCCTTTTCATCGGTGACGTCGTCGGCAAGACCGGCCGCGCCGCCGTCGCCGAGCACCTGCCGGGCATGATCCGCGACTGGTTGCTCGATCTGGTCATCATCAATGGCGAGAACTCCGCCGGCGGCTTCGGCATCACCGAGGCGATCTACCAGGAACTGCTCGACGCCGGCGCCGACGCCGTCACGCTCGGCAATCACGCCTGGAACCAGAAGGAAGCGCTGGTCTTCATCGAGCGCGCGCCGCGTCTGATCCGCCCGCTGAACTTTCCGCGCCACACGCCGGGCCGCGGCGCTGCCCTGGTCGATACCAAGAATGGCAAGCGCGCGCTGGTGATCAACGCCATGGGCCGCGTATTCATGGAGCCGCTCGACGATCCCTTCCACGCCATCGGCCGCGAGCTCGATGCCTGTCCGCTGCGCGAAATAGCCGACGCCATCGTGGTCGATTTCCATTGCGAGGCGACCAGCGAAAAACAGGGCATGGGGTTTTTCTGCGATGGCCGCGCCAGCCTCGTGGTCGGCACCCACACCCATGTGCCGACCGCCGATCATCAGGTGCTGCCCGGCGGCACCGCCTACATCAGCGACGCCGGCATGACCGGCGACTACGATTCGATCATCGGCATGCAGAAGGAAGAGCCGCTGCGCCGTTTCACCACCGGTATCCCGTCCAGCCGCTTCGAGCCGGCGACCGGGGTGGCGACGCTGAGCGGCGTCGCAGTCGAGACCGACGATGCGACCGGCCTGGCGCTGCGGATTGCGCCGGTGCGAAAGGGCGGCCGGCTGGAGAAAGCGTCACCGCCATTTTGGGTCGATTAGGTGCCAAATCCTGATACCTATTCCGGCAGGCGGCACGATCCTACCAAAAAGATCCGCCAATCTTTGATTTTGACCGTTTGCCGGCCTATAAGGCCGCGCTTTCACCCCAATTTCTCCCCGGACGAATCGCAAGAGACCTCGCATGGCCGGCCATTCCCAATTCAAGAACATCATGCACCGCAAGGGCCGGCAGGACGCCCAGAAATCGAAGCTGTTCGGCAAGCTGGCGCGTGAAATCACGGTCGCGGCCAAGATGGGCCAGCCCGATCCCAGCATGAATGCACGGCTGCGCGCTGCGATCATTTCCGCCCGCCAGGAAAACATGTCAAAGGACTCGATCGAGCGCGCGGTGAAGAAGGCCTCCGGCGGCGATGCGGAAAGCTACGACGAAATCCGTTACGAGGGCTATGGCCCCGGCGGGGTCGCGGTGATCGTCGAGGTGCTGACCGACAACCGCAACCGCACCGCCTCCGACATCCGTTCCTTTTTCGCCAAGTCCGGCGGCAATCTCGGCGAAACCGGTTCGGTCGCCTTCCTGTTCGATCGCACCGGCATCATCGAATATGACAAGCGCGTCGCCTCCGACGATGCGATGCTGGAGGCCGCGATCGAGGCCGGCGCCGACGATGTGGCGTCGAGCGAGAACGGCCATGAGATCTATGCCTCGCAGGAGACCTTTCGCGAGGTCGCAAAAGCGCTGGAGGCGAAGTTCGGCGAGGCGCGCAAGGCGGCGCTGACCTGGAAGCCGCAGAACACGGTCGCGGTGGACGACGAAACCGGCGAGAAGCTCTTGAGGCTGATGGATCTGCTCAACGAACATGACGACGTGCAGAATGTGCACGCCAATTTCGAGATCTCCGACGCGCTGGTCGCCAGGATGGGTGGGTAGTCTTGGCCGTGTCCGGGGCACGCAACATTCGGTTTTCGCGGGGGCATGACGGTTGACGGCGAGGCGCCCGCGCTAGGCGTGAGACTCCGGCATGGGGTATAAATGACCATGACACCTGTGCCGATTCGCCATCCCGTCCGCATCATCGGCATCGATCCGGGCCTGCGCCGCACCGGCTGGGGCGTGATCGAGATCGAGGGCAACCGGCTGATGTTCGTCGGCTGCGGCTCGGTGGAACCGCCGGAAGGATTGCCGCTGGCGAGCCGGCTGCTGGCGATTCATGAAGGGCTCGCTGCCGTGCTTGGCGATCTCAGGCCGCAGGAGGCCGCGGTCGAACAGACATTCGTCAACAAGGACGGCGTCGCCACGCTAAAACTCGGCCAGGCGCGCGGCGTCGCGATGCTGGCGCCGGCGATGTTCGGCATCACGGTCGCCGAATACGCGCCCAACCAGGTCAAGAAGACCGTGGTCGGCGCCGGCCATGCCGACAAGAACCAGGTTCTTGTGATGCTGAAAATATTGCTGCCGAAGGCCGAGCCGAAATCCGCCGATGCGGCCGATGCGCTGGCGGTCGCGATCACGCACGCGCATCACCGCCAGAGCGCATCGCTGCGGTTGAGGGTGGCGGGGCTATGATCGGCAAACTGAAAGGCCTGATCGACAGCTATGGCGAGGACTACGTGATCCTCGACGTCGGCGGCGTCGGCTATCAGGTGCATTGCGCTTCGCGCACGCTGCAGGCGCTGCCGGCGCCCGGCCAGGCCGCGGTGCTGTCGATCGAAACCTATGTGCGCGAGGACCAGATCAAACTGTTCGGCTTCCGCAGTGACGTCGAGCGCGAATGGTTTCGGCTGTTGCAGACGGTGCAGGGGGTCGGCGCCAAGGTGGCGCTGGCGGTGCTCTCCACCTTGCCGCCGACGGAACTGGCGAATGCGATCGCGCTGCGCGACAAGGCTTCGGTTGCGCGCACGCCCGGCGTCGGCCCGAAGGTCGCCGAGCGCATTGTCACCGAATTGAAGGACAAGGCGCCGGCCTTTGCCAATGTCGATCCGGCGCTGGTGCATCTGTCGGGTGCAATCGACCACGACCGCGCGCCGCGCCCGGTCACCGACGCGATCTCGGCGCTGGTCAATCTCGGCTACGGCCAGCCGCAGGCGGCCGCCGCGATCGCCTCGGCCTCGCGCAGCGCCGGTGAACACGCCGAGACCGCGCAGCTGATCCGGCTCGGGTTGAAGGAACTGGCAA
>NZ_JBAVNZ010000656.1:0-1856 GCF_049691595.1 Bradyrhizobium sp. | reverse complement strand
CTGTGACTCAGTAGGATTAGGCCCGAACGAATTGAACAGCATGTTGCCGAAGGGCAGCAGGCATTCACGTCCCTGGGGCGGCACGCCGACGGCATCGCCGACGACTTTCAGGGGATAGGCGATCGCCAGATCCTGGACGGCATCAAAGGTGCCGCGCTGGACAAGGCCTTCGACCAGGCGCTCGGCTTCCGTCTGAAAGGCGTCGCGCAGTTTGCGCACGGCCGGGCCCGACAGCACGCGACTGAGCGCGCCGCGCGTCGTATCATGCAGCGGCGGGTCGGTCTCCAGCACGAGACTGCGTGGCCGCCAGGCCTTCTCCTTAGGACATCCGCCAAATTAACTGCTCCGATTGAGGGCTGGTCGGGGGCGGATGGTGTAGTTCCATTCAGGATGGAACGCATCGCCTCGAATGTCGAGGGCGGCCATCTCGGCGTCGCTGACTTTGATGCCCTTTTCGTAGGTCCGCTCGTCAAGCGCGCACTCGACTTTCAATCCGGTCTTGGTTGTCGTCGCCCCGATCAGTTCGACGATGGCGGCCCGGTCGGTCAGGGGCTTGCCGCGCCAGTTTTGGGTGATGTGGCAGAACAGGCGATGCTCTATTCTGTTCCACTTCGAGGTGCCCGGGGGATAGTGGTGGACGTTGAGCGTCAGGCGCGTCTCGTCGGCGAGCTTTTGCAGCTCGACTTTCCAGAGCCTTACGCGGCTGCCGTTCGAGCCGCCACCATCGGCCGTGATGGTGAGTTCGGTCGCCTTCGGATAGCGCTCATGCCCCATGCGGTCGAGCCAGAGGCGGATCGAGGCGACAGCGAACTGCGCCGTGTCGCTGGTGATCCCGACGCTGACCCAGCCGGCGTTGGCGCTGACGTCGTAGACGCCGTAGGGCACGACCTTGCCCAGCTCCTTGTCCTCGAAGTCGTGCACCTTCACACGCCGTGGATCGCCTTTGGGCCGATAGTCGGTGCCGCCGTTCTTGTAGTTGCCAACCAGCTCTTTCTTCTTCGTATCGACCGAGATGACCGGCTGGCCCGCCGCCTGCGCCGCGACCACCTTGGCATTGATGTGCTCGAACTGGGCGTTGCGGTCGGGGTGCTTGGAGCCCTCGTCGGCCTTGCGGTTCGATTGCCGACTGAAGCCGATCGCCGTGAGCAGTCTCTTGACGCTGGTGGCGCTGATCTGGTGACCCAGCTTGCGCATCTCCACGGCCAGCTTGTCATGGCTCTTGGACACCCACAGCAACGGGCGCATGGGACATCCCAGCGTCGCCGGCGCAACGACGCGCTCGAGGTCGGCGATCAGCGTCGGAGCCTTCACCGACAAACGCTGCCGGCCCCCGCCCTTGGCCCGCACCCGCCCCTTCGGCAAGGGGAGATCGAGGTCTCGCAGGCCATGACCGATGGTCGAGAGCGCCAGTCCTGTGATGGCAGAGATCGCGACCTTGCCGCCGCGTCCGGCCGCCCGGACTTCACCGGCCGCGAAGAGCCGGCGCCCGCGCTCATCGAGCTTTGCGCCGACGGCATGCCAGCGCTCGCGAATCGCTTTGATGTCGATCATGTCGACCGGCATACTGCCGCAACAAGGGTCCGGGAATCCCGCCATCCCGAGTCACAACGCCACACCGTGCAGCGACGACGACCGATTCAGTTATTCTGGTGGGCGTCCTAAGCAAGTCTCAGTGGATTCGTTGATGGTTGCTTGGGTGCCCGCCGCAGTCTACCCCGGCCTCCGAGCCGGGGCGGGCATGACGGCACAGCTTGTTGAACGACCAACACAAAGTACTGAGGATAAGAGGACTGAGTCGAATTTTCCGCCCAAAGCTATCCGCCTTGCCAACCGCGCGCGGTAGGATCACCTTCATG
>NZ_JBAVNZ010000655.1:0-4886 GCF_049691595.1 Bradyrhizobium sp. | reverse complement strand
CGCCGGGACCGATACGCCGCGGCCTGTCGTTCGGGCGCGAGGGCAGACGTCCCTTGTCGCAACGGCAGCCGGTGGTTATGGGTGCCGGCGTTCGCCGGGAGGACGCGATCGTGGAACGCGCGACGATAACGGAAAGAGCACCTGACATGCCCAAATCTCACGGCCCGCTTCGCGTCGGTGTCGGCGGCCCGGTCGGCTCCGGCAAGACCGCGCTGATGGATCTGCTCTGCAAGTCGATGCGCGCGCGCTACGACATCGCGGCGATCACCAACGACATCTACACCAAATGGGACGCGGAGTTTCTGGTGCGCTCGGGCGCGCTGGCGGCGGATCGCATCGCCGGCGTCGAGACCGGCGGCTGTCCGCACACCGCGATCCGCGAGGACGCCTCGATGAACCTCGCCGCGGTCGCCGACATGCGCGCCAAATTTCCCGATCTCGATCTGGTGCTGATCGAATCCGGCGGCGACAATCTGGCCGCGACCTTCTCGCCGGAGCTCGCCGACTTGACGATTTATGTGATCGACGTCGCGGCGGGCGACAAGATTCCCTCCAAGGGCGGGCCCGGCATCACCCGGTCGGACCTGCTCGTCATCAACAAGATCGACCTCGCGCCCCATGTCGGCGCGTCGCTTCAGAAGATGGAGACCGATGCGATGCGGATGCGGGGCGAGCGGCCGTTCGTGATGACCAACCTGAAAAAGAGCGAAGGGCTCGACCGCATCATCAGCTTTATCGAGACCAAGGGCGGCCTGCGTCCGCCGGCCCGCGCCAGGGCCGGCTGAGGGATTGGTTAATACTGGCGGCAGAGGCCCTGCGGCCCGGGATTTCATCGGATCGGACGGAACAAAATCCGACGTTCCCGATTAACAACCGTTATCGCCGTGAAAGCTTTCAGACACGGCCAGCGTCGCGAAAGTTTCGCGGCTGCAACCGCCATACGTGTTAGTCCAACTTCAGTTGCGTATCGATGGTCGCTGCCTCATATTGCCTCGCGGTTAGCGTTCATCCTGTTTCTGTTGGCTGTCGCCGCGGCGGATGCCAGATGCGTGCGATACTTCATCGCCAACCCCTCATTTCCGAGTAAGCGATTGGTTCGGCTGGGCTTCATCATCGGCTTTATCGCGCTGATCGGAGTGCTGCTCTCCGGTCTCGCGGCTTATCGTGTCCACGATCAGGAGCTCGCGCTCGATGGAATCGCGCTGGCGCGGGCGATCGACGTTCACGCCAGCCTGGTCCAGGACCGGCTGACCGAGCGCGAATTGCTCGCGCGCGTTGCAGCCGGCCTGTTTCGCGCGCCTTCGGTGGTAAGAGCCAATATGCTGCAGCCGTTGCGGTCCTCGATCTACGCCTTCAAGACCGATTTCGTGGTCGCCTGCTGGATCGCGCGGCTGCAGCCAGGTGAGCTCGGAGCGGCGCAAGCGGAGCTGAAGCGCGCCGGCTTCTCGAACCCGACCATCCGCGATTTCGACGACCATCCGCTGGACCTCAAGGTCATCGACAAGCCGATCAATGTGCTGATGGACCTCGAGCCGCGCAATCCCGACACGACAGGTCTTGCCGGCAGTACCTTCGATCGCAACTCCAGCATCGGGCCGACACTGGCGCTGGCAAAGACGCAGGGCAGACTGACGGCGTCCGATCCCGTCCCGCTGCTCCGGCGGAACGGGCCGGTCGGTCTCGTCCTGGCCGCGCCGGTATTCACCGAGGGCGCATCCGAAGCCGCGGGCTTCGTGACGTTTGCCTACGAGCTGGCGCCGCTGATGCTGGCCAATGACGATCTGTCGCTGTTCTCGGTGATGCTGAAGGACCCGCGCGATGCCGACGCCGAACTGGTCGCCAGCGAACGGGGCGTCGTCTCCTCGCGCGCGGTGAGGCCGGACAGCGCGGCGCCGTCGATGCTGCGCACGGTGAGGTTTGGCGGCCGCGACTGGTCGCTGGCCTATTACGCCAAAAGCAATGCCGCGCTGCGCCCGCTGCAGATGGCGCTGATCGTGGCGGCGATCGGGCTGGCGCTGACCGGAATCGTATGCGGCCTGTTCGGTTATGTCGCCTACAACAATTTGAGGCTGAGCCGCGAGATCGAGGTGCGGATCGGCTTCGAGCGCCGGCTGACCGCCGTGATCGATGAGCTCAATCACCGGGTCAAGAACATCCTGGCCGTGATCCAGTCGATCGTGACGCGGACGCTGCGCCACGGCTCCGACATCGACGTCGCGCGCGAACTCCTGATCGGCCGCATTCACGCGATGTCGAACGTGGTGACGTTGCTCAGCGAAAGCCAGTGGCAGGGCGTCAGGCTGAGGGGGCTGTTCGAGTCGCGCGCCATCCCGCATTCCGACCGCATTTCGGTGGACGGTCCGGACATCGCCGTCAGCGCCCGCGCCGCGCAATCGCTCTCGCTGTTGTTCTTCGAACTGGCCTCGCATTCCGACGAGGGGCTGTCGCTGGTCGGCAAGCACCCGCACGTCGTCGCGAGCTGGGAAGTGACCGGCGACGAGCCGGATACGGTCTTTCATTTTCGCTGGGAGGAATTCAACACCAGCGCCGCGACGCGGCGCGAGGACTCCGATTTCGGCCTGATCCTGCTCGATCGCGTCGCGCCCGAAGCGCTCGGCGGCACCGCGAAACGGTACTTCACCGAGGTCAGTTACGTCTATGAACTGACCGCGCCGATGCAGACCGTGGTCGACACGATGGAACGGGACCGCAGCGGACAATTTTCCGCGCCAGTGCGGTAGGGGCGGTAGCAGTCAGGTCCGATGCCGCCAATATGTCACGCGTGAGGGGTGGTGGGCGCGGCGCAAGCGCGCCCTTGCCGGTCATGCGGACGGAATTGATCAATATACGACCGTGAACTATCCCCGTCATTCCGGGGCGACGCGAAGCGTCGAGCTATGATGTGCAATTGCACATCATAGCTCGCGCCAAAGGGCGCGCCCCGGAATGACGATGGCCCGAGGATTACCCTTTCGACTTGCCCACCCTATGCGTTCCAGCATCACCCGCCATTGCCGCCGATCACGGCGCACACGGTATCGTCGGGGCCGAATTCCTCGCCGTCGACATAGAGCAGCGCGGAGAGCTTCGAGCGCGCGCGGTTGACGCGGCTCTTGATGGTGCCGACCGCGCAGCCGCAAATGGCGGCGGCGTCCTCATAGGAGAAGCCGGAAGCGCCGACCAGGATCAGGGCTTCGCGCTGATCCTGCGGAAGCTTGTCGAGCGCGGCGCGAAACTCCTTGAACTCCAGATGCGCGCCTTGCGCCGGCTGGGTCTGCAGGGTATTTGCATAATTGCCGTCGGCGTCCTCCACCTCGCGCCGCCGCTTGCGATAGTCGGAGCGGAACAGGTTGCGCAGGATGGTGAACAGCCAGGCCGGCAAATTGGAGCCGGGCTGGAACGAATCGATGTTGGCGATCGCGCGCAGCAGCGTCTCCTGCACCAGATCGTCGGCCCGGTCGCCACTGCCGCTGAGCGAGATCGCGAACGCCCGCAGGCTGGGGACCGACGCCAGAATATCGTCGCGGAGGGAGTCTGTGAGGGGCATTAGTCCCTCCCAGTGTTTTTGGAAGGTTCGTCGCTCGCTCGAGCTGCCTGGGCGGCGGCCTCCGGTCCATCGAGCTTGCGGATGAGCTCGGCAAAGCGGTCCGGCACCCCCTGCCGCACCACGTCGTCATACATGGCGCGGAGCTGGTGGCCGATTCTCGACTGAATCTCGGCACTGAGACCGCCCTGCTTCTTTGCGTCCTTCATATTTGCATCCACACTTCCCCGAGATATAAGTATTCGAAATCGCTGGTTTTTTCTCGAAAACCAGGCCTTGGCTACCGGATGGTCAGTCCGGCTAATGCAAATTTCGCCGGAAAGTTCCGCAACCGGGGAACGTTTTCCGGTCTCGCGCGTAAGGCATCTGGCAGGGAACCGGTTTCCCATTCAGGTATACGTTTGACCCAACGCAGGCGTTTCAGGCCGCACGGCGTCTTAAGCCCGGCCTCAAAGCAAGGATGAAGTGGGATGTCCCGATCACAGCTCGTTGCCGAGTATTTGCCGCTGTTGCGGCGCCACGCCCGCGCGCTGACCGGAAACCAGGCGTCCGGCGACGCCTATGTGGGCGCCATGCTGGAAGCCCTGCTGCAGGACCCCTCGCTGCTCGACGAAACGCACGGCGCCCGCGCCGCGCTGTTCCGGTTGTTCACCCAGATCTGGAATTCGGTCTCGATCAACGACAATGCCGATGCCGCCAGCCCGGCGATGCCGTCGGAGCGCCGGCTCTCCAACATCACGCCATTGCCGCGCCAGGCCTTCCTGTTGCTGTCGCTGGAAGGCTTTTCCGAGGAGGAGGTCGCCTATGTGCTGGGCATCGACATCGCCGAGACCCGCAGGCTGACGGACGCCGCCGGCCGCGAAATGGCCGCGGAGATCGCCACCGACGTGCTGATCATCGAGGACGAGACGTTTATCGCGATGGATCTCGAAAGCCTGGTCAGGAATCTCGGTCACCACGTGATCGGCGTCGCCCGCACCCATACCGACGCGATCGCGCTCGCCAAGAACAGGCGGCCGGGCCTGATTCTCGCCGACATCCAGCTCGCCGACGGCAGCTCCGGCCTCGATGCCGTCAACGAGCTGTTGCGTGCGTTCGAGGTGCCGGTGGTGTTCATCACCGCCTATCCCGAACGCTTCCTCACCGGCGAGCGCCCGGAGCCGGCTTTCCTGATCTCAAAGCCGTTCCAGCCCGCGATGGTCTCCGCGGTGGCCAGCCAGGCGCTGTTCTTCCAGCGCAACTCGAAGAACCGGACGACGGGCGCGGCGGCGGGGTGAGGCGGGTAGAGCTAGATCGATCCGGCGCTCTCGCGAGCGCGCCGGATTTTTTTGCGGGTTCGTAC
>NZ_JBAVNZ010000654.1:0-2743 GCF_049691595.1 Bradyrhizobium sp. | reverse complement strand
GTAGAGCCCTTTGCGAAACCCATCACCGTCGCAAACTGCGATTGATGGGTATCGCGTCCGCTTCACCCATCCTACGCGCCGACCGCACGTACGTTTCTAGATGAGGAAAAAGCAAATTTGACTGAGGGAAAATACAATGAAGCAGCTGTTCGGAATGACCTGTTTTGCCGTTGCCCTGTTGTTCACCACCGTTGCCTGCACGCCAGCTCTCGCCGACGAGACCGTCACCATCGGCGGAACGCGCGCCGTGCTGATCAAGCCGAACGCGCCGCGCGCCAGCGTGATCCTGATGCCGGGGGGCGATGGTGCGATCCGGGCGGGTGACCAGGGCGATATCCACGGCCTGATGGGTAATCAGCTGGTTCGCACGCGCCATGCCTATGCGGCGCGGGGGCTCGCGGTCCTCGTTGCCGATGCCGGTACCGACCTCAAGAGCGCGGTCGACTATATGGCCGCGATCAAGCGGCCGGTGACGGTGATCGCCACCAGTCGCGGCACGATCCGCGCGGCCGAGGGGATCGCACGCGGCGCGCGGCCGGACGCGCTGGTTTTGACCTCGGGATTTCTCAGTCCGGAGTCGGGCAGCGGCAACAGCGTGATGTCGATCCTTGGCTCGCCGGCGGCGCTGCCGCGCACGCTCGTCATCCATCACAGCCAGGATAGCTGCAAGTTCACCTTGCCGGCCGGCGTCGAGCCGTTCATCAAATGGTCGGCCGGGCGCGCGCGCGTCAGTTGGGTCAGCGGCGGGAAAGACGAAGGCGATCCCTGTCAGGCCCGGGGCCATCATGGCTTCAATGGTCTCGACGGCCAGATCGTGGGACTGGCCGGGAATTTTCGCTGAACTGCGGTGTCATGTAATGCAATCCGCGGGAAGGCTGGGTCTGGGCGCGGGCTTGAGCTATTCTCACGCATTGACGAAAAATATTCACGCCGGAGGAAACCGATGCCCGCAGCCTTCTTCGTTGTCCGCGCCACCGTCGCCGACCCCGCCAAGCGTGCCGCCTTCGACACCTGGTATTCCCGCGAGCATCTGCCGGACGCGGTCAAATCGTTCGGCGCGGAGAAGGCGTGGCGGTTCTGGAGCCTCACCGATCCCTCGCTGCATCAGGCGACATATCAGTTTGCCGACGAGGCGGCGCTGGATCGCGCGACCAACGGCGACGATATGCAGCGGCTGGTCGCCGACTTCAACCGCGACTGGCCCGGCGTGACGCGGACGCGGGAGGTGCTGGTGCTGGCGGAGGAATACGGGGCGTAATGCTCACGTCATTCCGGGGTGTGCGTAAGTGCGTAGGATGGGTTGAGCTCTTCGCGAAACCCATTGATAGCATCTGAGGGAAGCGATGGGTTTCGCGAGGGGCAACCCATCCTACGGATCTGCAAGTTTGGGCGCCTTACGCGGCTGATCGCCTGGTCGCGCACCGCGGTGCGAGATTCAGTCGGCGCAATAAATCCGCAAAACGGCTGGGCGCTGCCGATGTGCATGCCCTGGCGTTGGCCGTTCGCTTCAAATGCTTGCCGAGCGGCTCCGCCTTGCTGTCCTTGGACTTCCTGATCGGCTGAGCATCGCCTTCCACCGGCTTGATGCGCGCTGTGGAGTCCTGCCAGGGTTGGCTGGTAACGGTCGCGCTCATTGCTGGAGCAAGCGGCGAGGGGACAACCGCCGCCTCGACCACGCGCGGCGCCGGCAATGCGCTGGGTTCGGGGATTCCGCGAGCCAGCTGTTCAGTTCCAATGGCCGGTTTCAGCGGGGGAACGTCATCGAGCGGCGCAACTGGAACCTGCTGTTGAGCCGGCGTCGCGGTCGCCGTGACGACGGATTGTGTCGCCTCCAACGCGGCTGCCGGCTCTGTCGCCTCGGCCGTGGCCGCGGGTCGAAATGCGCCGGCCGTCATCGAGAGGGTGACGCTGATCGCAAACAACAACGCCAATGCGAGCCAAATGATGTTTTGCTTCATCGTCGCCTCCCCCGAAGCCTAATGAACAAAAAATTAGCAGCCGTGTCCGCCGAACCGGAGATCGACGGCGTTTCACAGCTTCAAAATCAATTCGGGCCGGTTAGAGGCGGACTCATGGCGCCGGAGGGTCTACCTCAAGGCAAACACCTTGCAGCTGACGTTGGATCCGGGGTGCCGGCGGCGCGATACTCTCATGATGTGTCCCGCGTCACTTCATCCCCATGCAGCTCGCATAGAACGTCGTGGTCGCGGGCCAGTCGGAAAATATGCCGCGGACGCCGACCTGCTTTGCCAGCACATCGAGCACCGTCAGCGTGTCGCCGTCGCGGTCGATCGCCGCCTTGACGCTGCTGTGATAGAAGCCGCCGCCCTTGTTCAAGGGGCCGTCGCGCTCCAGCGACCAGCCGATCAGATCGAGGCCGGCGGCCTTCGCGGCCCTGGCGTAGTCCGAGGGCACGATCTCGCCCTTGTCGTTCAACGCCAGCATGACCCAGATCGGCGGCGCCAGGATTTTGACGCCTTGCGCTTTCAATTCCGTCATCGACGGTTTCCAGGTCTCGGGTTTTGCCGGGTCGAGGCCGTGCTTCTCATAGCGATCCTCGAGATACACCGCCTGCACCGCGAACTCAGGTTCGGTCTTCACCCAGAACAATATGTCCGCGAGACTAAAGCTCTGGGCGAACACGTCGCTCGCCGGAATGCCCGCCGCCTTGTAGGCGGCCAGCATTTGGGTGGCGTATTTTTCCTGGGTGTAGTCGCCGTCGAACGGCATCGGCACCTCCGGC
>NZ_JBAVNZ010000653.1:0-9124 GCF_049691595.1 Bradyrhizobium sp. | reverse complement strand
TCGTAGAACACCACAAGCGTTTTCGAGGTCATGGTGGTGTCACCCTGCACCACCTTTACATTGCCGGAAAATGTCGCTTCCTTTTTCTTGTCGCGCATTTCGAGCGAAGCCGCTTCGATTTGGATCGGCTGGTCGCGGTTCTGCGAAAAGCCCTGCATGGCATTGGGCACGCCCGACATCGCGCCTTGCGCGAGCGCGCCGCTGCAAGCCGTCAGCGCGAGGGCGAACACCGCCGGCCCAAAACTGCGCGCGGAAAGCATCGTCATCATGATCACTTCGTGTTGGCGGATTTGCCGGAGACGGATCGCGTCTTCGGCTGCGCCGCGGATTCGGGTGCGGCAGGCGCGTCGGCTGGCGTGGGACTGTCCATGATCAAGTTCATCACGACATTGCCTTCGAAACGCACCACCTCGCCGCTGTTGAGAATCCTGAGCCTGTCGGCGCTCAGCGTTCCGTTCAGCAATTTGACGTCGACGTGTTCATCCGAGGTCACCGTGCCCTTGTTGATATCGACATAGGCCTGCGAGAGTTTCGCCTCATAGCCCGTGGAGGATTGCAGGAAGATATCCTTACGCAGGTCGAGCAATTGCTGCTTGCTGTCGAACAGGCCGGTGCGGGCATCCATCGTCACCGTGGAGCGGTCTTCCATCAGCACCCTGGCCCGTATCGCCTTGAGCTCGACATGATCGGGATCGGTCAGGTCCTGGGTCGCGGCCTTGGCCCAGAGTTCGTAAGGCCGCTGGTCGGTCGAATAGCCGGCGAGATGCGGCGATTCCATGGTGATCCTGGTGCCGGACACCACGAGGTTTCCGATGTCGACCGGCAGTTTGGGCAGCAGCATCCGGAACGGGTTGAAGATCGACGCCGCGACGATGCCGGCCATCGCCAGGATCACCGCGGCTGGAACGGCCAGGCGTAGCGCCCGCACCATCCGGCTGTGGCGCGCGGCTGCGGCAAAGCGCGCCTCGAGGTCGGTCGGGTAGGCTGGGTCTTGGACCGAATTCACCGCTGCTCCAGGGACGAGGATTGCGCGCCATTCTACCCGGTACCGCCGGATTATGCAGCCGGAACCTCGCGTTACCCGTGTGACCGAAACGGGGCCGGAACAGCGCCAAAAGCGCTCGAAATCGGCGCGCCCTCACGAATGGGCAAAGATGTCCTCAGCCTCCCATCCATCGAGGTCGAGCCTGGCCCGGACCGGCAGGAATTCGAAACAGGCCTTGGCCAGTTCGGTGCGGCCCTCGCGCGCCAGCATGGCATCGAGGCGCTCGCGCAACCCGTGCAGATGCAGCACGTCGGAAGCCGCATAGGCCAGTTGCGCCTCGCTCAGGGTCAGCGCACCCCAGTCGCTCGACTGCTGCTGTTTCGACAGGTCGAGGTTGAGCACCTCGCGCACCAGATCCTTGAGGCCATGCCGATCGGTATAAGTGCGGGCCAGCCGCGAGGCGACCTTGGTGCAATAGACCGGCTGCGGCATGACGCCGAAGGCATTGGTGAGCGCGGCGAGGTCGAACCGCGCAAAGTGGAAGATTTTGGTGATGTTCGGATTGGCGAGCAGCGCCTTCAGGTTCGGCGCGTCGGCATGTCCCTTCGGCACTTGAACGACGTCAGCGCTGCCGTCGCCATTCGACATCTGCACCAGGCAGAGCCGGTCGCGATGCGGGTGCAACCCCATGGTCTCGGTATCGATCGCCACGGAATCCCTGTAGCGGGACAGATCGGGCAGATCGCCGCGATGCAGGCGGATGGTCATGATATACGGACCTCGTCGAATCGATGTGGACCAAGCTACCGTTGAAATCGCCAACAAACGAGGGGCGCGGCGAGCCAGATGGCGTACTTTCTGGCGTCTTTTCCAGAATCATCCGGATTGCGTCAATATGCGGCGGCCGTCACCACAACCAAGGATGTCCTTATGAAAGCCGAACAGCAGCGACTGCCCCGCTTTGCCGTGCTGATCGACGCTGACAATACCTCGCCACAGATCGCCGACGGACTGTTCGAGGAGGTAGCGAAGTTCGGCGAAGCCAGCGTGCGCCGCATCTACGGGGATTTTTCCAGCCCGCAACTTCGATCATGGATCGAAATCCTGCAAAAGCACGCCATCGATCCGTACCAGCAGTTCGCCTACACCAAAGGCAAGAATGCGTCGGATATCGGGCTCGTCATCGACGCAATGGACCTGCTGCATAGCGGACGGTTCGACGGCTTTTGCCTCGTGTCTTCCGACAGCGACTTTACGCGCCTTGCCTCACGCCTGCGTGAACAGGGCGCTGACGTATACGGTTTCGGAACCCAGAAGACGCCGGAGAGTTTCAGGCAGGCATGCCGCCGGTTCATCTACACCGAGAACCTGTTGCCGGAAGCCGTCGCCGCCGGCGCGGATGCGGCATCCAAATCGAACTCGTTACGACCTCCAAGCGATGCGATACCGATTCTGCAAAAAGCCGTTTCACAGATCGAGAGCGAGGATGGCTGGGTGATGCTCGGCCCGGTCGGCAAGCAAATCCTGAATCTGTTTTCGGATTTCGACGTGCGCTCGTACGGACTGAGCAAGCTCAGCGATCTTGTGCGAAAAACAGGCGCCTTCGACATTGAAAAGCTCGACGGCGGAAATATGCGGATGAGGGCCAAGCCCGGCGGCAGCGCCAAGGGAAAAAAATAGTGGAGGTTCGCCGCGTCCGCGTAGCGCCTCTTCGGCGGTGCACCGCAGGGCCTGGACAAAAAATCGCGAAAACAACCCCATGCAAAGTAGAGTGAGCCCGGCTCCCAGCAATCGCGCTGCGCTGCCCCCGGGGGCACGAGAAGAAAAATAGTCCGTCGTCACGGCCCCAACCCGCTCGGGTTGACCGATCCCAAGCATTTCTGCCGGATTGATGGGCATGGGCAAAAATGGTGCCCAGGAAAGGACTCGAACCTTCACGGCCGTGAAGCCACTGGCACCTGAAGCCAGCGCGTCTACCAATTCCGCCACCTGGGCCCGGGCCGGTTACTAAGGATCGGTCGCGCGCTTGTCAAATTGGCGAACGGCGGTCCGAATGGTCTGTACAGACCTGGCATGATGGCGTATCGCGAATCCGCCAGATACGGCGCCTTATCGCCCTGATTTGACCGGCAGGAACTGACCCCATGGCATCGAACTCGGAAACGCTGGTCACGGTCTTTGGCGGATCGGGTTTTATCGGGCGAAACGTGGTCCGGGCGCTCTGCAAGCGTGATTACCGCGTCCGCGTCGCGGTGCGCCGGCCGGAGCTCGCAGGCCACCTGCAGCCGCTCGGCAAGGTCGGCCAGATCCATGCCGTGCAGGCCAATCTGCGCTATCCGGCTTCGGTCGAGGCCGCGATGCGCGATTGCCATGTCGCCATCAATCTGGTCGGCATCCTGGCGGAAAGCGGCGCGCAGACCTTTGACGCGGTGCAGGGCAAGGGTGCCGGAACCGTCGCCAAGGCCGCCAGCGCCGTCGGCGCACGGATGGTGCATGTGTCCGCGATCGGCGCCGACGAGAACTCGCTGTCGGGTTACGGCCGTGCCAAGGCCGCCGGCGAAAGGGCGGTGCTGGCGGCGGTGCCGACGGCAACGATCCTGCGGCCATCGGTGGTGTTCGGTCCCGAGGACCAGTTCACCAACCGCTTCGCGGCGCTGGCGCAGATGTCGCCGGTACTGCCGCTGATCGGCGGCGGGTCGACGAAGCTGCAGCCGGTCTATGTCGGCGATGTCGCAAGCGCGGTCGCCGATGCCGTCGATGGCAAGACCAGGGCCGGCGCGACCTACGAACTCGGCGGGCCGGAAGTGCTGACCCTGCGCGAGATCATCGAGATCATCCTCGTCATCACCGGGCGCGAGCGCATGCTGGTGACGTTGCCGTTCGGCCTGGCAAAATTCCAGGCGCTGTTCCTGCAGTTCGCACCGGGGGCGTTCAAGCTGACGCCGGATCAGGTGGCGCTGCTGCGCTCGGACAATGTCGTCTCCGACGCCGCAAAGGCGGCCGGGCTCACCCTGGAAGGTCTCGGGATCACGCCGGATTCGATGCAGGCGATCGCCCCGCAATATCTCTGGCGCTTCCGCGCCAGCGGGCAGTTCCGGAAGAAGGGCGTCTAGGCTCGGTCGTCGCGGCGTTCGCCGCGACGCGGCGAACAGTGTTACTTCCCCATCGCCAGCGCGATCAGGCCGAGCGTGCCGACGATCACGCGCCACCACGCGAACAGCGTAAAACCGCGGCGGGTGACGTAGGTCAGGAACGTCTTCACCACGATGATCGCGGTGATGAAGGAAACCACGAAGCCGATCGCGACGATGCCGAGGTGGTCGGTCGTCATCTCGGCGCGGTTCTTGTAGAAATCGTAGGCGAAGGCGCCGACCATGGTCGGGATCGCCAGGAAGAACGAGAATTCCGCCGCCGCGCGCTTGTCGGCGCCGAGCAGCATCGCCGCCACGATGCTGGCGCC
Source organism: Bradyrhizobium sp. (assembly GCF_049691595.1). Classification (GTDB taxonomy): domain Bacteria; phylum Pseudomonadota; class Alphaproteobacteria; order Rhizobiales; family Xanthobacteraceae; genus Bradyrhizobium. The sequence goes on along the minus strand of NZ_JBAVNZ010000653.1, from coordinate 4,679 downwards.
CGAGCGCGACACGCCGGGGATCATCGCCAGACACTGCGCAAAGCCGATCCACAGATACATCATGAGCGGAAATCGCGTCGCGTCGTGTTCGTGCGGCTTGAGATCGAGCTGATCGACCCACAGCAGGACCGCGCCGCCGGCGATCAGCGAAAAGCACACCACAAAGGGATCGAAAAGGAGCTCTTTGATGTATTTCCCGAAAATCAAGCCAACGATGACCGCAGGCAGGAACGCTACCAGCACGCCGATGACGAAGCGCCGGTCGTCGGGATTGGAGAACATGCCGAGCGCGATCTGCCACAATTTGGCGAAATAGATCACGACGATTGCGAGGATCGCGCCCAGCTGAATCAGCACGATGAAACTGTCCCAGAAGCCGCCTTCGCCGAGACCGAAGAAGCGCTTTACCAGCAACAAATGGCCGGTCGAGGAAACCGGCAGGAATTCCGTGACCCCCTCGACGATGCCGAGAATCACCGCCCGCAATGCATCCGACATCTTGATGTGGTCCATTTTTGCTGCAAAAGCCGGGCCCTTCTCGCTTATTCGCGCATTTGCCGCAATCGCAAAAACCGCCAAAACACCGGTTGCCTGATGCGTGTCAATGGCTAGTGTCCCGAATTCGCCGAAGGTCTCGCCGGTTGATGGTTTGTTAAGCGCCGCGAAACTACCAAGGACTTCATGTACACGCTGTTTCATCATCCGTTCTGCCCGCATTCGCGCTTCATTCGCCTCGTGCTCGGTGAATACGGCATCGATTTCCGGCTGGTGGACGAACGGGTCTGGGAACGGCGCGAGGCGTTTCTCGCACTCAATCCCGCGGCCACCACGCCGGTACTGATCGCCGAACGCCAGCCTGCGATTCCCGGCGCCGGAATTATCGCCGAGTATCTCGACGAAGCTCACGGCATGGAAGTGGACGAGCGGCGGCTGCTGCCGCGCTCGATCGGCGAGCGCATCGAGGTCCGCCGGCTGATGGCGTGGTTCAACGACAAGTTCTTCGAGGAAGCCTCCAATCCGCTGGTCACCGAGCGCATCTACAAGCGCTTCATGAGCGAACAGGAGGGCGGCGGCTCGCCGGCAACCGACGTGATCCGCGCCGCGAAGGCCAATGTGCGCTATCATCTGGCCTATATCGGCTGGCTGGCCCGGACGCGGAATTATCTCGCCGGTGACCGGCTGACCTATGCGGACCTCGCCGCCGCGGCGCACCTTTCGGCGATCGACTATCTGGGCGACGTGCCATGGAACGAGGACGACGCGGCAAAGGCGTGGTACGCGCGGGTCAAATCCCGCCCGTCATTCCGTCCGCTGCTGAGCGAGTGGCTGGCAGGCGTTCCGGCATCGCGGACCTATGTGGATCTCGACTTCTGAACGCAGCCGACCAGCCTGATCCGCATGATGTGAAGGTGGAGCTTGCGCGGCAGGCCCGTGCGCTCGGGTTCGACTGTATCGGCGTGACCGAACCGGATGCGATCGCGGAAGCCGGAACGCACTTTCGCGAATTCCTCGAAGCCGGCGCCCATGGCGACATGGATTGGCTCGCAACGAGCCCCGAGCGCCGCACCGATCCGCGCGTGCTGTGGCCGGGCGTGCGCTCGGTGATCATGCTCGGCGTCAATTACGGGCCGGACGAAGATCCGCTGGAGATTCTCAGGCGGCACGACCGCGGCGCGATCTCGGCCTATGCCCGGGGCGACGACTATCACGACGTCATCAAGAAGCGCCTGAAGGCGCTGGCGCGATGGCTGGCGGCAGCGACGGGCGAGGAGGTCAAGGTCTTCGTCGATACCGCCGCGGTGATGGAAAAACCGCTCGCGGAAGCCGCCGGGCTGGGCTGGCAGGGCAAGCATACCAATCTGGTTTCGCGCGAATTCGGCTCCTGGCTGTTTCTCGGCGCAATCTTCACGGCTTACGCGCTGCCGCGCGACAAGCCGGTCGGCGATCATTGCGGCTCATGCCGGGCCTGCCAGGATATCTGCCCGACCGCGGCATTTCCCGCGCCCTACAAGCTCGATGCGCGGCGCTGCATTTCCTATCTGACGATCGAGAACAAGGGTCCGATCCCCCGCGAATTCCGCAAAGCGATCGGCAACCGCATCTATGGCTGCGACGATTGTCTCGCAGTGTGCCCCTGGAACAAGTTCGCGCAAGAAGGCCGCGAGGCGAAGCTCGCAGCCCGCGCGGAATTGCGCGCGCCGGAGCTGGCGAAATTGGTGCAGCTTGACGATGCGGCCTTTCGCGCACTGTTTGCGAAATCGCCGGTCAAGCGCATCGGCCGCGACCGCTTCATTCGTAATGTGCTGATTGCGATCGGCAACTCGGGCGATGCCGCGCTGGCCGATCAAGCCGAACGGCTGCTCGGCGACGAAAGCCCCCTGATCCGCGGCGCCGCGGTGTGGGCGCTGTCGCAGCTGGTTGACCGAGAGACGTTTGACGCGCTGGCGGCGAGAGCGGTCGGTTTGGAGGTGGATGATCGTGTGCGCCAGGAATGGCAGGCGGCGTCCAAATTTTTGCTCGGCCCTACTGGTGTCAGCCGCCCTTGATTTCGTCGCGCGGATTCAGTCATGGTCGCGCGCCATGACAAATCAGCCTTTCTTCACCAGGGACCGCGACGCCTTTATCCCTACCACCGCCGCCAACGGGCCGTGGGACCCCAACTCGATGCATGGCCGCGTCGTCATCGGCCTGCTGGCCTTCGTCATCGAAGCGCGTCACGGCGCGGACGATTTCGTGCCGGCACGGCTGACGGTCGACATGTTTCGTCTCCCGAACATCCAGACGCCGGTCGAGGTCACCACGAAACTCGTCCGCGACGGCTTGCGCATCAAGGTGATCGAGGCCGAATTCGTCTCCGGCGGCGCCAGCATGGCGCGCGCGTCGTGCCAGTTGTTGCGCAAGACGGAAAACGCGCCCGGCAATGTGTGGTCGCCGCCGAACTGGGACGCGCCGGCACCTGACGCCATCGCGGCGCCGACCGATCCGCGGCTCGGCATGAACGGCAAGTGGACCACGCGTCCGATCACGGGCGGCATGGGCTCGCTCGGGGAGCGCCGGCTGTGGATGAGCGAGGTGCGCGAGCTGGTCGAGGGCGTGCCGATGACGCCGTTCGTCCATGTCGCCACCGGAGCCGATTTCGCCAGCCCGTTCGCCAATGCCGGCGATCAGGGGCTCGGCTATATCAACAGCGACGTCACGATCTATCTGCATCGCCTGCCGGTAACGCGGTGGATCGGCTTCGAGGTGGTGAACCATCACGCCACCGACGGCGTCGCGATCGGCGAGTGCTGGCTCTATGACGAAAAGGGGCCGATCGGCACCTCGACGGTCGCAGCCCTGGCGCAGCGCAGGCCGATGGCAAAACCGCCGCCGTGAGTAGACTCCGAGCGTCATTGCGAGGAGCGTCAGCGACGAAGCAATCCAGTCTTGGTCTTGCGGCCTAATGGATTGCTTCGCTTCGCTCGCAATGACGGAAAACGAATCACCCCGCCAGATGCCGCCGCATCTCCGGCCGCGCCTTCAGCGCAGCGCCCTGTTTTGCAGCGATTTTCGCTATCCGCTCCGGCGCGAAATTCAGATCGACAAAAGCCGGTGCGGTGTTGGCAACCTCGTGATATTCCGCGATCTTGCCCTCGCGCAGCGTCATGATCGCGACGCCCTCGAACATCGCGCGCGCCCCCTTGGCCTCCGGCAGTGTCGAGCGATAGCTGAAGGTGTAGCGCGCGTAGAGGGTATCGCCATCGCTGACCGGCGCGTGCATGTCCCAGCGGAAATCGGTTGCCGTGCGATAGAACCAGTCATCGATCATGTCAGCGATTTTCGCGCGGCCCGCGAACGCGCCGTAGAAGACGTCATGATAGACGCCGTCCTGCGTGAACAATTCCGAAAATGCCTTGCCATTGCGTTGCTCGACGGCGTCGCAGAACGCGCGCAGCATGGCTGACATGTTCATGGCGTTTTCTCCCTGAGATGCCAACCTACCCGATCTCCGCCACGGCGGCGATGATGCGCGCAATGTCCTGCGGTCGCGACAGCCGGTGATCGCCGTCCTGAATCACGGTCAGCACCACGTCCTCCGCCGGCAACCGGTGCGCCAGTGCAAACGCGTGCTGCCAAGGCACGTCCGGATCCTGCGCGCCCTGCAGGATGCGAACCGGGCAGCCGACGTTGATGGCGCTGCCGAGCAGCAAGTGATTGCGGCCTTCCTCGATCAGCGCCCGCGTGATCGGATAGGGGGCGCCATCGCCATAGGGCGATGGCCGCAACCAGACGCCCCTGGTCTCGATCTCCTGGCGAATCGCCGGAGAAAAGCCCTTCCACATCAGCTCTTCGGTAAAATCCGGCGCCGGCGCGATCAGCACCAGACCGGCGAGCGAAGCGGCGCTGGATTGGTGTTTGGCGATTTCGCGGGCCAGCAGCAGCGCCATCCAGCCGCCCATCGACGAGCCGATCACGACCTGCGGCCCCCTGCAGAACCGCGCGAATACCGCGAGGCTCTCCTCGAGCCAGCGTCCAATGGTACCGTCGATGACGGCACCGCCGGACTCGCCATGGCCGGAATAATCGAACCGGACGCAGGCCCGGCCCTGTTCGGCGGCCCAGGCGTCGAGCGCCAGCGCCTTGGTGCCCTTCATGTCGGAATTGAACCCGCCGAGCCAGAACAGCCCGGGCGCGCGGCC
>NZ_JBAVNZ010000652.1:0-13323 GCF_049691595.1 Bradyrhizobium sp. | reverse complement strand
CCTGCGAAAACATTTTTGACACGTCGGGCAAATCAGCGGCACTATTCCATCATCGCGCAATTTGTAAGACCGCCCATGGCGCTGCCCATCGGGCTCTCGGCGCTCACCGACAGAGATACAGACACTGTGCCAGTTCTCTAATTCCTAACTCCGGAAGTACTCCTCGATGAGTGGGCGAACCCAACCACGGAAGGCCGAGAAAAATACAGGAAAGCTCACGGAAAGGAAAGCGGGCCCGGCAATTGGCTGAAGTAGCTTAGAAAAAAGATTATTGGCGGCCTGGCAGAGATAGCCGTGGAGTCACTTCGAAGATCGGGCCCGAGTGTACGGGATGCGACGTAGAACAACGGCAAGCGCAATGCACAGTCAGGGTTGCTCGCGCAATATGGTCCAGCCTCTTAGCCCGCAAATCAGTACTACCCCGGCGTCGCGCGACCAGCCTCGCTGCCGGTTGGTCCGGCTTCATCGCCGAAGAAGAAGTGTTGGCTTACGAAAGTTGACGTCCATCACAGCGTCGGATCTCGGACTACGGATGACGAACGTGTAGTGTCTGCTATTGTGGCGGGCGCGGAATTCGCGCGTGACTCGGCGTGAGCGAAATGCTCCGAGCGAAAGTCGGCGTGCGACAACGTGATGATCACAAACAGTCACCCTGAACAGTCCCCTTTCCACGTCCCCTCCTACAACCGCGGTCATGGAAAATAGCGTGCATTCAAGGTGATACGTGATGTCGTAGTTTCATGCACAACCACCCCTCCGGCGATCCGACGCCCTCGCAGGCGGATATCCAGATGACCAGGGCGATCGTCGACATCGCCACCCCGCTCGGCATCTCCGTGCACGATCACATCATCGTCGGCAGGAACGGGGCATGCGAGTTTGAAGGGGATGCGGCTGATCTGACCCGCACGAAGACACGATTGCGTCCGGCCATCACGCGGCCTACGCAAGAGGCCGGCGGAGTGCCGGGCTGGCAATCGGCGCTCGCTTGGCCGGAGCATGAGCCCGAATACCGGGGCTCTGATTGAATCAGGTCCAAGGCTCGATCTTTCTGTTCTGACGTGCTTCCTTCACGCGAACCGGTATCCACGTCGCCTGAAAAATGCCCTTAGAGCGACCGCAGGAAATTCAGGACATCCTGCTGCTCGTCCTGCTTCAGCCGATTGAAAAATCGCCGCGTCACCATGTTGGCCTCGGACCCCGGACTCCGGTGTTCCTGGATCGCCCGCTTCAAATCCCTGGTCCGGCCGTCATGAAGGAAGAAGATACGCTGTCCGAGGCCCCAGAGCGGCGCGGTCCGAAACTCTCGCGACGTGGCCTGGCCTTGACTGATCCCGTCGGCGAGGCCGTCCCCCATGTCGTGAAGCGCAAGGTCGGAGTACAGATCGACCGGCTTTCCGCTGAGCGCTGCGACGGCGGACGTGCCGGTTTGCAGGGTTGGCGCGTGACATATGGCGCAGCCGACCTTGCCAAACAGCTCCTTGCCGCGCGCGATCGAATCGGCCCCGCCCGGCGTGTCTTGCGACGGCGCCGGCGGCGCGAGAAAGCGCATGAATGAAGCAAATTTTTCGACATCACTCAGTACATCGAGGCCGTTCCTGTCGGGGTTCGTCGTGTCGTTCGGCGTCGACTTGAACTGACACTTCGCATTCTCTTCCCGCTCGGTCGGGAACAGCTCGTTCGAAATGCCCATCTCGACATTGTAGGCCTCGCCGGCAAATACCAGCAGGGATTTGTTCTGCGCCTTCCAGCCAAACCGCGAGATGGTGCCGTCGTTGCCGTTTCGATTCTGGCGACCTGTCTTGGCGTGACCCGCATTGATGATGTTCATCCGGCCGCGGATTCCGTAGGGGTTGCCTCGCTGCTTCGCATAATTGTCGAGAATGACCTGGTCGGGAATCTGCTCGATCAGTCCGGCGCCGAACACGGGCGTTGGAATTCGGAATATCACGTTTCCACGTCGCAGCTCGCGGGCGAAACGGGGTTGCCGCAGAATACAGCCGTCGGCGCCTGCAAGCCCCGTGATGGTGAATAGCGAATGGACGCCGCCATCGGGGGTCTTTCCGTCCGCGTTCAGCTTGAATCTCGCTTCGCGCACCGGGCCGTCCCTGGTGATGAAGCGCGGCAGATAGTTCGATTTTTGCAGGTTCTTTTGGAAGAAATCGAACTGCGGATTGAGGTCGGGAGGGCTCGTACCACCGACGGCTGGCTGGGAGTGACAGCCGGCGCAGCTATCGAGATTCATTCGCGGCCCGAGGCCGTCGGAGACCTTGTCCGCCTTCTTGAACTCATCGATTCCGGCGTTGAACAGGCTGGTCTGAGGCCCTGTCAGACCGTCCAAGGGCCCGCCGGCCGCGGCGGCTCCCACGCGCGGCCCGGGATCGCGTGCGCTTTGCGCCTGCGAGCGGACCGGGACGATCAAAATCAAAACCGCGATGATGAGGCTCGGCACGACGATCGTGTGCAATTTTGTCACGGCGAGTTCCTCCTCATCGCAAGTTGATAGAGGCGCGAACTGACAGCGGCAGCGCGGCGTTTGCGTGGCGCGGAGCCGACGACTTTTGGGATTCGCACCTGTGGCAGATAGGCGTCGACGACACCGCCGATCCAGCGCGCCCGTCGGCCTTAAAAAGTGCGGTGATCCGGGTTCCCGTCAATGCGCTGCGGTCGCAGTTACAAAGGGGAACCCGTCATGAGGCGGGCCGTCCGCGCCCATCGTTGCGCGGAACTTTCGCGCTGATTGGTTCGACGAACCGTCCAAGGCGGAGCGACACGCGCTGCTCGCACTTGCGGCCGTCCCAATCGCAACCGATAGTTACCTACTGCCCGCGCAGCATGATCAGCGAATCGGCACTGTCAGGCACCCGCCGCCATTGCGCGTTGTCGTCGGCCTCGAACTGCCAGGTGTCGCCCTTGGCCGACAGCAGCAGCATCCGGCCATGATCGAGCCGCCATTGTGTCGGCGCAAAGGCTGATATCGCCGGATCGCATTTCGGCTTGAGAAATACCTGGAAATTATCCTGGCTGGCCTCGGTGTTGGTCAGGGTCAGGCCGCAAACCGCCTGACCGTTGCCGCGCACCATCGACCAGTCGCCGATCATCTGATCGATCGATTTGGCGAGCGAACGGGCGGCGGCGAGGTTCTGCAGGATATAGATGCCCTCGTTGGTCCGCAGGCCTTCGAAAATCCCGCTCTCGACTTCGGTGAAGTCGATCACCGGCGCTCCCGCGGCATCCTGCAGCCGTACGATATCCAGCCCTTTGACATTCCAGGCCGCGATATCCCTGGTGAATGGCAGCGCCGCCGCACAAGCGGGCTCCAGTTCAAGCTTCAGGCCCTGCGGCGTCGCATCGCCCTTCAAGGTGACGACGCAGGTCTTGCTGCGCTCGGTGGTCGCGAGCTCCCATTGACCGACCATGTCCTTTTTCAGCTTCGACGTATCCTGAGACCGCGCCGGCGAACCGAGCGCGACCAGCACCAATAGCGCCGTAAACGTGATGCGAGAGCGATGAACTGTCATCAGCGACCTTTGACGGGAGTCTCGGCCACCGGCGTCAGCGGAGCCTTGCCGGCGAACCAGTGTTTCAGATTGTCGACCACGAGCTGATCCATGGCGTTGCGGGTTACCACCGAAGCCGAGCCAATATGTGGCAGCAGCACGACATTCTGCATGGTCTTCATTTCGTCCGGCACGTTCGGTTCAGAGGCAAACACGTCGAGCCCCGCCGCCAGAATGCTCCCGGACTTCAGCGCCGCGACCAGCGCCGGCTCGTCGACCACGGAGCCGCGCGCGACGTTGATCAACACGCCGCGTGGTCCCAGCGCCTTCAGCACGTCGGCATTGATCATTTTGGCGGTGCCGGCGCCGCCGGGCACGATCACGATCAGCGTGTCGACCGCCTTCGCCATCTCGATCAGGTCGGGATAATGCCTGTAGGCCACGTCGGCGGCCGGATTGCGCGAATGATAGGCGACGGGCACGCGCGAGGCCTCGAGCCTTCGGCCGATCGCCTGGCCGATCCGGCCCATACCGACGATGCCGATGTTGCGGTCGCGCAGCGAGCCTGCGCTGAGCGGATAGTTTTGCGTCAGCCACTGACCCGACCGCACATAGCGGTCGGCCTTGACGAATTCGCGGAGCGTGGCGATCAGAAGCCCCATCGCCACGTCGGCAACCTCTTCGGTCAGCACGTCGGGCGTGTTGGTGACGACAATATTGTGCTCGCGCGCATAGGTTGAATCGACGTGGTCGTAGCCGACACCGAAACTTGCGATGATCTCGAGTCTCGGAAACCGCGCCAGTGCCGTCCTGTCGGCCGGCACGGTATGGTAGGTGACGGCGATTCCCCGGGTCTTGGCGATGACGTCCGGGGTCAGCCGCTCGAGGTCGGCGCGGCTCTCCGCCGTATGGAGGACGAACTGGTCCGAAAAACCGTTCTCGAAGATCGGCCTGATGGGCCCGTAGATCAGGAGACCGACCTTTTCCGAGGAAATATTTCCGGCCATCAGTCTTCCTTTCCAAGCGCGCTCTCGTGCCAGCGCCGCAACACCAGATGCGAAACTAGCGCCAGCACCCCATAGATGACAATCCCGGCGACCGAGAGCAGCAACAGCGCCGCGAACATTCTGGGAATGTTGAGACGATAACCGGACTCGGCGATGCGGTAGGCGAGGCCGGAGCCGGCGCCCGCGGTGCCCGCCGCGATCTCGGCGACGACTGCGCCGATCAGCGACAGGCCGCCGGCGATGCGCAATCCGCCGAGGATGAAAGGCAGCGCGGCCGGCAGCTTGAGATAACGCAGCGTCTGCATCCGCGACGCGCCATAGAGTTCGAACAGACCGGCCAGATTGCGGTCGACCGAGTTCAGCCCGAGCGTGGCGTTGGACAGCACCGGAAAGAAGGCAACGATCCAGGCGCAGACGACGACAGCGGTCTGTTGCTCCAGATAGATCAGGAGCAATGGCGCGATCGCGATCACCGGCGTAACCTGCAGGATCACCGCGTAGGGAAACAGCGAATATTCCAGCCACTTCGACTGATTGAACAACAGCGCCAGCATAACGCCGCCGATCGCGGCGGCGACAAAGCCATCGAGCGTGGTCTGCAAGGTGACGAGCAGCGACTGTGACAGCACGCCCCAGTCGCCGACCAGCGTCTGGAACACCGCGACCGGACCCGGCAGCACATAGGGCTGGATATCGTTGAGCCGCACCACGAGCTCCCAGATCGCGATGCCCGCGGCAAGCACGGCGAGCGGGAGCAGAATTCGGACGATGCCGGGCGGTGAATTCATGCCCCCGGCCGGCCCGCGTAAGAGGGCGCCAGCGCGTTCGAAACCTGCCGGCATTGGCTGGCATAGCGTGGGGAGGTGCGGAAATCCTCGCCCCGCGGCTCGGGAGCGTCGATCCGAAACTCCGCGCCGATCCGCCCGGGCCGCGACGTCATCACGATCACGCGCTGCGACAGATAAACCGATTCGAACACCGAATGCGTGACGAAGATGACGGTCTTGCGCAGACTGCGCCACAGCGCAAGCAGATCGTTGTTGAGCCGGAAGCGCGTGATCTCGTCGAGCGCCGCGAACGGCTCGTCCATCAGAAGAAGGTCCGGATCGGTGACCAGCGCGCGCGCCAGCGAGACCCGCATCTTCATGCCGCCGGACAATTCGCGCGGGAAGGCGCCGGCGAATTCGGCAAGGCCCACTTGCGCCAATGCCTCGCTGACGCGGGCATCGGCTTCCGCAACCGGGTCACGGGCAAGTTTCAGCGGCAGCCGCACGTTCTCGCGCACCCTGGCCCACGGCATCAGCGTCGGCTCCTGAAACACAAAGCCGATCGAGCGACGGCCGCGCTCGTCCCCGGCCCGGTGGGAGACGCCGACCGTGCCCGATGTAGGCGCGCTCAGTCCCGCGATCAGCCGCAACGCCGTCGATTTTCCGCAGCCGGAGGGTCCAAGCAGGGAGACGAACTCGCCCCTTTGCACGTCGAGATCGAGCGGACCGAGCGCCGTCACGCCGCTGTCATAGACCTTGGTCACCCCGCGCAGGCTCACCGCGAGGCCGGCCGGGCCAGGATCGATGTCGGGCAAGGCGGGCTCGGCCATCGCGCCCTAGTTCTTCGGCCGCAGATCGAGGCCGACGGCCTTGTTGACGAAACGCAGCGTGTACGCCTTCTGGTAATCGATGTTGCTGCGAACGACGCCGGCCCGCACCATCTTGTCGAAGAAGCTTGCCATCCGCGCATCGGTCATGGCGCCGATGCCGTTACGCAGCGAATCTCCGGAATCGACGATGCCGTATTCCTTCATCTTGCTGACGGAATAGGCGAGCAATTCATCGGTCATTTCCGGATTGAGCTTCTTGATCATCGCATTCGCCGGCGCGTTGTCGCCGTACAGATAATTGTACCAGCCGATGATCGAAGCGTCGACGAAGCGTTGCACCAGGTCGGGCTTCTTGTCGATCAGTTCGCGGCGGGTCTCGATCAAGGTCGAATAGGTGTTGAAGCCGTGGTCGGCGAGCAGAATGACCCCCGGCTTGAAGCCCGCGGCCTTTTGCACCGCGAACGGCTCCGAGGTGACATAACCCTGCATCGCGCTTTGCTTGTTCGCGATGAAAGGCTGCGGGTTGAACGTATAGGGCTTGACCTTGCTTTCGCTGAAACCATACTCGGACTTCAGCCACTGGAAATAGCTTGTCATTCCCTCCTTCGACACCAGCAGTGTCAGCGGCTTCAGATCCTCGAGCTTCGTCACTTTCGATTCCGGATGGAACAGCAGCACCTGCGGATCCTTCTGGAACATGGCGGCAATGGCGACCAGCGGCACCTCATTGGCGACCGCGTCGAACGATTGCAGCGAGTTCGCACTCATGAAGAAGTCGAGCTTGCCGGCGATCAGCAGCATGCGGTTGTTGTCGTTGGGACCGCCCGGCGTGATCGTGACGTCGAGCCCGTATTTCCTGTAGGTGCCGTCGGCGACCGCCTGGAAAAATCCGCCGTGCTCGGCTTCCGCGACCCAGTTGGTTCCGAACGAGACCTTGTCCAGGGTCTGGGCGCCGGCGGGCACGAGTGCGGCAACAACGGCAAAAAGACCCGCGGTTAACGCTCGTGGCAAAAAGGCCGGGTTCATGGTTGGACTCCGTCGTTCGTTCTGGCGCAAGATGGGGTCATGGACGCTGGATATGTCCCAGGCAAGGCCTGCAACCTACCTCGCAAATCGATCCAAAGAAACGCTCCGGATGACTTCGACCGTTCCACCCCGCGACTGGACCGACATCCACTGGCCCGACATCGCCGGGGGAGACCGGGCGCGCTGGATCGCGGTGCTGCCGCTGGCGGCGACCGAACAGCACGGCCCGCATTTGCCCGTTGGCACCGACGTCATGATCGCCAAAGCCTATCTGGCACGGGTGCGCGAGCTGCTGGCAGGCACCATTCCGGCGACGTTTCTGCCGCTGCAGCCGGTCGGGATTTCCACCGAACACATCCACTACCCGGGCACGCTGACACTGCCGGCCGAAATCGCGCTGAAGACCTGGATGGCGCTCGGCGAGAGCGTCGCGCGATCAGGCGTCCGCAAGCTCGTGATGGTGACGAGCCATGGCGGCAACGGCGCCGCCATGACGCTGGTCGCGCAGGATTTGCGCGCGCGGCACGGGCTTCTCGCGGTCACCACGAGCTGGGCACGGCTCAGCTCTCCGGAGGGATTGTTTTCCGCCGACGAGTTGCGTCACGGCATCCATGGCGGCGCGGTGGAAACCTCGATCATGCTGGCGCGATATCCGAAAGCTGTGCGTGGGGCTGCGATCGCCGATTTCCACGCCGCGAGCGTCCTGATGGAAAGGGATCATCGCTGGCTTTCCGCGCACCGGCCGGCGCCGTTCGCGTGGCAGGCGCAGGATCTCAACCCAAGCGGCGCCGTTGGCGATGCGACAACGGCGTCCGCGGAGAAAGGCGAAAAGCTGCTCGACCATGGCGCGCGCGCGTTCTGCGAACTGCTTGCCGATGTCGATAAATTCGACGTGAAGAAGCTCGCCGGCGGCCCGGGCGAACCGCCTAAGTGATTGTGTTAACTATCCGATAAGCAACCGCCGAAACGCCCCACGGCCGATGAAGATGGGCAATACTCGTTCGCCGTGGCGCTATGATGGCCTATCCGGTCCGATCCAGAGGCCCGCCACGGTAGCCCGCGGCCTGCCCGAAGGACTACGCCAGACCGCTCTGTCAGGCCGCAGTTCGCTCCGCGGCGTACGGCCGCTTTCTTCGACGCGTGATCTGCCTCGATTCGACAGCGCGCGGCAAAGCGCGCGTGCCCCGGCCGCGACACGCAACGTATCGCCGACTTTTTGGCCGGCCCGATCGAGGCCCTTCGAATTTCCTGCCGGGCACCAAAGGCCTTGTTCATTCGGGCTTGCCGACTCTCCGGGCGTCCCACGGATTGAGCAGCGCAACGCCAACAAGTTCGAAGCCTGCAACATTGCGGGTGACGACCGTCAGACCGTGAACCAGCGCAGTTGCGGCGATCAAGGCATCGCGTTCCGCACGCGGATCGGGAACGTGAAGAGGCGCGCAGCGCTGCGCCACGGCTGTATCGACAGCGAGGATGCGACCCTCGAAGCGAGGCAGAATCTGATCGTCTATCCATGCGCGGAGAACCGCGCCTTGCGACGCGTCCCTGCGCGCGATCTGAAGCGCGCCCAGCTCGATTTCGAGAATGGAAATGGCTGAGAGAAAAAAACTCGCCGCCGGAATCGTGCTGGCCCAAGTGACGACGTTGGCGTTTGCCTTTTCCGGCCGTCTCAGTTCGGAAATGACGTTGGTGTCGAGGAGGAACATCAGCCGAGGTCGGCCGGCTTGAAGAGCCCGCCACCGACACGAGGCGGCTCAAAAGCGAATTCGGAATCGCCCGGCTGGGCGAGCGCTTCGGCGAGGCTCATATTGCCGCCGGCGAGGCGCTGATAGTCCTCGATCGTCAGAAGGACATGCGCGGGCCGGCCCCGGTCCGTAATAAAGACCGGTCCCCGGCGCGCCGCCTTCTTGGCGCCGCTGGTGTCCTGATTGAATTCACGGCTGGTCAGAGTGGTCACCGCCATTTTCGGCCTCCAGTTCGGGACCCCAACGGGACCCTCTCAATGTTCCGTTGAATTATATGTAGACACATATCTACATTCAAGTCTCCATCAGCCGTCTCAATCGGCAGAAGCCCGCGGTCCGCGAATTCAACCATTCGGTTGGGCTTGGTCGATGGTTGGCGGCTCGGCGCTCATAGCGAATACCATGTGGCGCGCGCCTTGCCGTGCTGCCGCACGCGCCCATCTGCAACCAGCTCGCGCAGACGTACTTTTAGCGTATTCCGATTTGCGCCGGTGATTGATGCAAGCTGCGCGATCGTCAGGCGCTCTTTCGCCCGCAGCGCTTTGAGGACCTGGAGCGGCAGCTCCGGCAAATCGGCCTCGCTGCCCTGAGCGATCCGTTCACGGTCTAGTCGTGCCGTAAGGCTATCCTTCTGCTTCTTGAGGCAGCGCAGGAAAAAGCCAACCCACGGCTCCCAATCCGGCGTTTCGCTCTTGAGCGTCGTCTGCGTGCGCCGGAGCACCTTGTAGTACAGGTCTTTGTTTTCCTCGATCACGCGCTCCAGCGAGGCGTACGGCACATAAGCGTAGCCTGCTCGCAGCAAGAGGAGCGTGGTGAGCACGCGCGAGAGCCGCCCATTTCCATCCTGAAAAGGATGGATCGCGAGAAACGTCACGATGAAGACGGCGATGATAAGGAGCGGGTGCAGCGCTTCCTCATCCAGCGCTTTGCGCGTCCAGGCGACGAGCGCCTCCATCTCGCGCGGTGTGTCGAAAGGCGAGGTCGTCTCGAACACGACGCCGATCTCTCGCCCGTCCGCATCGAGCGCCACGACATTGTTGGAGAGCGTCTTATAGGAGCCGCGATGGCGCGCATCCTTGTCGCTGTGACGCAGCAAGGTCTGGTGTAGCTGGCGGATATGGTTCTCGGTGAGACGCATGTCGGCGTAGGCCTCGAACACGAGGTCCATCGCCTCGGCGTATCCGGCCACTTCCTGCTCATCACGCGTCTTGAAGGACTTGATGGAGATCGTCCGCGAGAGCAGGTCCTCGACCTCGGCGTCCGATAGCTTTGCCCCCTCAATGCGCGTAGAGGAGCCGACGCTCTCGATGGTCGCCACCTTGCGGAGTGCGCTGAGGCGGTCCGGCGAGAGTGTCTTAAGGGCCTCCCACCTCCCTTTGAACTCATCGATTTCGGCGATGAGCTTCACGAGGTCGGGGCCGAATGCGAGCTTGGGCTCCCTCATGACCGGGGGCGCCCTCATATCCGATTCCATACCCAATAATACCCGATTAGACCCTATTTTCCATCTCGTTTTCTGAGAGACAGCCTACCGGCCCCTGTCGCCAGCTTACGTGGCTGCTCGCAGGAAGTCGTAGATTCGTTGGAATTTGGCGCCGGCGACGCGATTCGAACCCGAACCGGCAAGCCTCCGTCCAACGGGCATGCGGACCACCATGGCCGCCTGCAACCGGATGGAGTTTCCAATGACGACCAAGACCAGAATTGCCGCGCTCGCCCTCGCCGCGCTTGCCGCGACCGGCACGATGGCGTCCACCACCAAGGCAGAAGCCGCGCCCCCCAATTGGGCCGTGGGCGTCGGTGCCGGCCTCGTCGGCGCCGCGATCGTCGGCAGCGCCATCGCCGCCAATGACGGCTATTACCACGACGGCTATCGCCGCTGCGGCTGGGTTCGCCAGTTCGACGCCTATGGCAACTACATGGGCCGCGTGCGCACCTGCTACTACTGATCGACTGGCTGGCTTTCCGTTTGACGCGTTTTCCGGACGCGAAGGGCTCCCCACCCCCCGACAACCGTAGGGCGGCCTTTCGCTCGAAAACACCTTGATTGTGGATCCTGCGTCCGGCACGGGCGCCTCATCCACCCCGTGTCGCCCCCCCGCCCGGTCATCCCGCCGGGCGGGTCGCCTTTTTTGGCCCGCAAGGATCGGGCCGATCCGACCTTGTTGCAAAACTGTCACCAGGGAATGCCATTCAACAGCGACGGTCTCAGCGTTTTCTTGTAGCTGCGAATTACTTGCAATAAAGACTGGCAAGAGACTGCTGATCGCCGGTTTGCGGGGACGGCCGAGGCAGAAAATCCGACCGAGGGGCGGCGGGGGTTGATGACGCATTTCTCGGATGGCAGCGCGCCGGCAAATCAGGGACAACCGCCAGGAATGTTCGCGCTGGAAATTTCCGCTCCATGAACCGCGACGGCCGACCCTGGGAGCAAGTTCTTGCCAGCGTCGCGCTCGGCATGCTCGCGCTGGGCGGTTCCGCGGTCGCGGCCGATATCACATTGCCCGTTAAAGCGCCCTATTTTCAGCCGGCGTTCGACTGGACCGGGTTCTACATCGGCGCGCATACCGGATTCGGCCGCGGCTCGTCGAGCGCAACGCTGTCAGACCCTGCCGTCAACACCACCAGCAATTCGTTCAGCGGCGCGATCGGCGGCGTGCAGGCCGGCTACAATTTTCGATTGCCTTCCGGGGTGCTGCTCGGCGTCGAAACCGACATGATGTTTCCAAACTATTTAACCTCGAATTCGGTGGTGTCCTCGCTTGCGACGCCGCGCTCCGATGTCACCGAGCAGTGGGACTATGTCGGAACCGCACGCGGCCGCATCGGCTATACCGGCGGTCCATGGCTTGCTTACACCACCGGCGGGCTGGCCTGGGCCGGCGAACGCTTCCTCAATGCGCCCGCGGCAGGCGGCGACGAAAAGCACATCAAAGTGCAGCTCGGCTGGGCGGCCGGCGCCGGGCTGGAATATGCTTTCGCTTCGCACTGGAGCCTGCGGCTGGAATATCTCTACAGCCAGTTCGAGCGAGCCGACGTCCGCTTCGCCTCGGGAGCGCGATACAATTCGACCCTCGATTTGCAGTCGCTCCGCATCGGCCTCAACCGCAAGGTCGACTGGCCGGGACCTGGCAACGGGACGCCAAAGACCTCGCTGACGGACACCGAATCCGATCGCTGGGAAATCCACGGTCAAACGACCTTTCTGCCGCAGGGCTATCCGGCGTTTCGTGCCCCCTATAGCGGCCCGAACAGCCTGACGCCGGCGCGGCAGGTTCAGGAGACCTGGAGCAACAGCCTTTATCTGAACGCCCGGCTCTGGGAGGGCGGCGAGGTCTACTTCAACCCCGAACTGCTTCAGGGATTTGGCCTGAATAATACGGTCGGAGCCGGCGGATTCCCCAACGGCGAAGCACAGAAATCAAACTTCCCCTACCCGCATTACAATACGTCGCGGCTGTTCCTGCGCCAGACTTTTGGTTTCGGCGGCGAACAGGAAGATCTGCCCGGCGGCCCTGCGCAGCTTGCCGGCAAGGCGGATGTCTCGCGCTTGACGCTGCAGGCCGGCAAGTTTTCGGTGGTCGATGTTTTCGACGGCAACAGCTATGCGCGAGACCCACGCAAGGATTTCATGAACTGGTCGCTCTGGTCGTCGGGTGCCTTCGACTATGCCGCGGACAAGCTGGGGCTCGGCTACGGCGTCACGGCGGAGCTCAACCAGAAGCAATGGGCCTTGCGTTCAGGCTATTTCCTGATGGACGCGGTGTCGAATTCGAACAACTTCGATACCAGAGTATTTCAGCGCGGCGGTTACGTGATGGAGCTGGAGACCCGTTATTCGCTGCTCTCCCGGCCCGGAAAGCTGCGCACCATCGTCTGGCTCAACAGCGCCTATTCCGGAAGCTATCGCGACACGCTGAACAATGCGGCGCTCAATCTCGACATTGCGCGGACCCGGATCGGCCGCGTCAAATACGGTTACGCCATCAACCTCGAACAGGCATTGACCGACGATGTCGGGTTATTCGGCCGCTGGAGCTGGAACAACGGCAAGACCGAGATCATGGCGTTCACCGATATCGACGCCTCGCTTTCGCTGGGCGCCTCGGTCAAGGGCACCCGATGGGGCAGGCCCGACGACGTGATCGGGCTGGGTGGCGCCATCAACGCGCTGTCGCGGGATCATCGCGACTTCCTCGCGGCCGGCGGCCTCGGCCCGCTGATCGGCGACGGCGCGCTCAATTACCGGCGCGAGCGGGTTCTGGAAACCTACTATGCCTTCGCGCTCGACAAACAGCTGACGCTGACGGCCGATTACCAGCTCATCACCAACCCGGCCTACAACGCCGATCGCGGCCCGGTGCATGTTTTTTCAGGGCGGCTGCACGGGGAGTTTTAGATCTTTGTCGTCCCTGCGAAAGCAGGGACCCATACGCCGCGGCCTATCG
>NZ_JBAVNZ010000651.1:0-6074 GCF_049691595.1 Bradyrhizobium sp. | reverse complement strand
GTAGGGCGGGTTCCCTTTAACCCGCCGTTGCACGCAAGATGGCGGGTTAAAGAGAACCCGCCCTACGCACTTTCACAGACACGTCACCCGCTCGGCGGCGAGATAGCCGAACAACAGGCCGAGGCCGAACAGCAGCACCAGGCCGGCCGCGCCGAATTCGATGGCGCGCATCACCAAGGTGCCGCCGCCCTCGCGGCCGGCGCTCAGGCGCCGGGCAAGGTCCCTCGCCGATACGGCGACAACCGCGATCGTCGCGACCGTGATGGCGGTGCCAAGCCCCATCACGAAGGTCGCGGCGATGCCGGCCCAGAACAGACCCTGCGCCAGCGCGAACACCAGGACCAGGATCGCGCCCGAACAGGGCCGCAAGCCCACGGCGAGGATCGCGCCAAAACCCCGCCGCCAGCCACCGGGGCCGGCAAGCTCACTTGGCACGGGCCCGTGGGAATGGCCGCAATGCTCGTCATGGACGTGATCGGGGTGGCCGTGGTCATGATGATCGTGGTGATGATGCACGGTCGCCATCGCCGGCACCGGCTGCGCCTGCAGCGCGCGCATGAATCCGCCGCCCTTGGTCCAGACCAGCCGGGCGCCGAAGGCGGCGATCAGTGCGTAGCTTGCAATCTCGATCGCCTTCTCGGCCCCGCACATCGTCTTCGCCGTCGCGTTGAGCAGCCAGGCAAAGATGCCGACGACCAGCACCGCGACCAGCGCCTGCAGCAGCGCGGAGGCGAACGACAGCGCGATGCCGCGCTGCGCGGTCTCTTGATTGGCAACCAGATAAGACGAGATCACCGCCTTGCCGTGGCCGGGGCCGGCGGCGTGAAAGATACCGTAGGCAAAGGAGATCGCGAGCAGCGTCCACACCGCCGACCCGTCGGATTTGGCGGCGCGGATGGTCGAGGATATCTCGCGATAAAATTCCGACTGCCTGGCCAGCAGCCAGCCGACGATACCGCCAAGCTGCGGCTCGGCGGCCGCCGGTCGCGGCCCGCCGAACGGGTTTTGCGCCAGCAGCGCATGGGAGAGGCCGTCGAACGCGACAATGGCGGCACACGCCGCCATGCCGATCGCCAGCAAATGCGCGAAGCGGGCACACGGCCTCACGGGCAATCCACCGTAATCTTGTTGGCGAACATCGCACCATAATTCGCGCCGTCGCCGCCCGCAAAATTCTGCTCGCCGAGTTTCTGGGCGCTGGCGGTGCCATCGTTCGGCCGCTGGAATTGCAGCTTGCAGTCGGCGGGCGCGCCGACCAGCTTGATCGGATCCTGGTCGGCGAATTTGAAGTCGATGAAGAACGCGCGGTCGAACACGTCGAGCGTAAGCTGCCTGGCCTTGAACGGCACCTTCACGGGCAGCGTGAAATGCAGCGTCAGCAGGCTGTCCTGGTAGTCGAGGAAGTAATCCACTGGCTCCAGAAACTTCTCCTTGCTGCCGTCGGCCCTGGCGAAGGTGAAGAAGCCGAATTCCTTCAGCGACTCGACATTGGTCTGCGCCAGCGGCGCCAGTTCCTCGCGGCTGTAGGCGCCCTTGGTCCTGGCCTCGATGCCTTGCAGCGCATAGGTCGAGAACATGTCGTCAAACGTCCAGGCGTGGCGGACGCCGGTGACGGTGCCGTCGGGCGCGTACAGCACCTCGCTCTTGGCGGTGATCCAGACATGCGGATGCGCCTCCGCGGTCACCGCGCCAAGCGCAACGCCGACCGCAACCGCCACACCGAGCCCCCATCGCATCGTCGATTTCACCTCAGGCCGCCTCCGGCGTTTCCGCGAGCCCGCGGCGGCGCAGCAGCGCGTCCGGCTCGGGCTCGCGGCCGCGGAATGCGACATAGGCATCCTCGGGGTCGCGCGAGCCGCCCGAGGAATAGATGTCATCGTGCAGGCGCCTGGCGGTCGCGGGGTCGAAGATGTCGCCGGCCTCCTCGAAGGCGCCGAAGGCGTCGGCATCCATCACCTCCGACCACATATAGCTGTAATAGCCCGAGGCATAGTGATCGCCTGAGAAGATATGGCCGAATTGCTGCGGCCGGTGCCGCAGCGCGATTTCGGCGGGCATGCCGATCTTTTCAAGTTCAGCCTGCTCGAACGCCCGGATATCGCGGCTGGCGGCGGCCGGCTGGGTGTGGAATTCGAGATCGATCAGCGCCGAGGCGACGAACTCGACCGTGGCAAAGCCCTGGTTGAATTTTCGCGCGGCGAGGAAGCGCTTCAAGAGATCGTCCGGCAGCGGCTCGCCGGTCTGGTAGTGGCGGGCAAATTGCCGCAGCACCTGCGGCTGCTCCTGCCAGTGCTCATAGAGCTGCGAGGGCAGCTCGACGAAATCGGTGAACACCGACGTGCCGGACAGCGACGGATAGGTGACGTCCGACAGCATGCCGTGCAGGCCGTGGCCGAACTCGTGGAACAGCGTCCGCGCGTCGTCGGGCGACAACAGCGACGGCTCGCCGTCGGCGCCTTTGGCAAAGTTGCAGACGTTGATGATCAGCGGCGCGATGGCGCCGTCGAGCTTCTGCTGGTCGCGCAGCGAGGTCATCCAGGCGCCGGAGCGCTTCGACGGCCGGGCGAAGTAATCGCCGTAGAACAGCGCCTTGTGCTTGCCGTCGGGCCCCCTGACCTCCCAGACGCGCACGTCCGGGTGCCAGACCGGGATATCCTTGCGCTCGGCGAAGGTGATGCCGAACAGGCGGGTGGCGCAGTCGAAGGCGGCTTCGACCATGTGGTCGAGCACCAGATAGGGTTTTATGGCGGCGTCGTCGAAATTGGCGCTGATCTGCCGCAGCTTTTCGGCGTAGTAGCGCCAATCCCAGGGCGCCAGCGCAAAATTGCCGCCCTCTTTTGCGATCAGCGCCTGCAGCGCGTCACGGTCGGCCAGCGCCCGCGCCCGCGCCGGCTTCCAGACCCGCTCCAACAGGCCCCGCACCGCTTCCGGCGTTTTGGCCATGGAATCCTCGAGGCGATAGGCGGCATAGGTCGGAAAGCCCAGGATTTTCGCGCGCTCCTCGCGCAAGGCCAGGATCTCGACGATGACGGCGTTGTTGTCATTGTCGTTGCCGTTGTCGCCGCGCGCGGTGAAGGCCCGAAACACCTTCTCGCGCAGGTCACGGCGGGTGGAGCTCTTCAGGAACGGCTCGACCGAGGACCGCGACAGCGTCACGATCGCCTTGCCCTGCATGCCACGCGCCTCGGCCGCGGCCTTCGCCGCCGCCACGAAGGAGTCCGACAGGCCGGCGTGATCGTCTTCGCCGAGCTCCATGAACCAGTCCTGCTCGTCGCCGAGCAGATGATGGCTGAATGAGGTCCCGAGATCCGCCAGCCGCTCGTTGATCTCGGCCATCCGCGCCTTGGCTGTGTCATCGAGCCCTGCGCCCGCGCGGTGGAAGCGCGTATAGCTGCGCTCCAGGAGCCGCATCTGCTCGCCGGTCAGCTTAAGCGTGGCGCGGTTTTGGTGCAGCATGGCGATGCGGCCGAACAGCACCGCGTTCATCATGATCGGGTTCCAGTGCCGCGCCATCCGCGGCGCCACTTCCTTGTCGATCTCGAGCAGTGCCGGATTGGAGTGCGCCGACACCAGGTCGTAGAACACGGCCGAGACCCTGGTGAGCAGCCTGCCGGCGCGCTCCAGCGCCGTGATGGTGTTGGCGAAGTCCGGCGTCGCGGGGTCGTGGGTGATGGCGGCGATCTCGGCCGAGTGATCGGCAAACGCCTGCTCGAACGCCGGCACGAAATGCTCCGGCGCGATTTCGGCAAAAGGCGGCGTCTCGAACGGCGTCTGCCACGGCCGTAGCAGCGGGTTTGCCGAGCCTGACGAACTCGCCGCCGTTTGCAGGGTTTCCGACATCACAATTCCCGTTTTCGCCTCGAAAAGACCGGACAATCTATAGCACGCGATACGGCATTTTTGGACCTTTTGCGCTTGATGGCGGGGGCCTTTTCAGAGAGATTGCGGGCCCTGAACAGGACCTATTCGATGACCATGCAGCCCTCTTCAAAAGCTCGCCGCGAGATCGTCTGGCCGAGCGTCGTCACCGTCGTCAGCGCGGCGATCCTGATCGGCGCGGAAGTGTTCGGCGCGGCGTTTGCCGGCGGCTGGGCGCTCGCGATTCTGTTCGGCCTCGATGATACCGGCGCGCACATCCTGCAGGCCGTGCTGTTTGCGGTCGGCGTCCTCATCATGGTGGCGTTCATCCGCGCCGCGCAGCGCGTCGAGCCGTTCACACGACGCGCGTAACGTCCGACAGCCAGGAAAGCGCTGCGGCACAGGCCTCAAACGCTTACGCTTCGTTAGGAAAACTTAACGCCCATTCATGTTCAGCGCCGCTGGCGTTCGCCGGGCGCGGCGTGGAAAGCCCGCGTTAGGGAAATTTGTTCTCAACCCAAAAAAAATGTTGCGAAGCAGATTCAAACAGCTTATTTCCATTTTGCCCAATTTCGCACGTGCCTGTGGTCGTGTGTCAGTCGGTAGGTATCCGGACAAGAGGCCGGACAGCCGCCAAGGGATGAAGAACCGAGGGTCGCTCCAGCTCGAGTGGCCAGCATCTCTCTCAAGAGATGCCGTTGAAGGTCCCTTCGCTCCTTGCAACCGTGACTGGCAGCCGGAGGCGAACCGGCGCACCCCGCTCTCAACGGGGGACGCGACTTAAAGCAACGACGGATCGGGCTTTTTTGGTCTCTACCGGCATTCCACCGCCGGCGCGGGCTACTGAAAAGGCTTGTCCTTCATTGCCAGGTGTGCGGGCGGGAAATTCCCAACCAATCCACGGCAGCACAGTTCGGTCTGAGTTCGAGGCTTTGTCGCGTCTCCATCGTGCGGCAAGGCCGAAGCATTCAGGTCCGAGAACAATTTGAACGGGTCCCGTCGCTGGGCCGTTTGGAGGGTGCTATGACCGAACGTATTCAGGAATTCCTGCGCAACCGCCGCAGCGAGGGCCGGGACACCGAGCCCTGCCTCGTCGTCGACCTCGAAGTCGTGCGTGACAACTACCAGACGTTTGCCAAGGCGTTGCCGGACAGCCGCGTGTTCTATGCGGTGAAGGCAAATCCTGCGCCCGAGGTGCTGTCGCTGCTGGCCTCGATGGGCTCGTGCTTCGACACCGCCACCGTGGCCGAGATCGAAATGGCGCTGGCCGCGGGGGCGACGCCGGACCGCATCTCCTATGGCAATACGATCAAGAAGGAGCGCGACATCGCGCGCGCCTTCGCGCTCGGCATTCGCCTGTTCGCGGTCGACTGCTCAGCCGAGGTCGAGAAGATCGCCCGCGCCGCCCCCGGCGCCAAGGTGTTCTGCCGCATTCTCTATGACTGCGCCGGCGCCGAATGGCCGCTGTCGCGCAAGTTCGGCTGCGATCCGGAGATGGCGGTCGAGGTGCTCGACCTCGCCAGGCGGCTTGGGCTGGAGCCCTGCGGCATCTCGTTCCATGTCGGCTCGCAGCAGCGCAAGGTGAAGGCGTGGGATCGGGCGCTGGCGATGGCCTCGACGGTGTTTCGCGACTGCGCCGAGCGCGGGATCAACCTGTCCATGGTCAACATGGGTGGCGGGTTCCCGACCAGGTACCTCAAGGACGTTCCTCCGGTCGTGCAGTACGGCCGGTCGATCTTCCGTGCGCTGCGCAAGCATTTCGGCAACCAGATCCCGGAAACCATCATCGAGCCGGGACGCGGCATGGTCGGAAATGCCGGCATCATCGAGACCGAAGTCGTTCTGATCTCCAGGAAGAGCGACGAGGACGAGGTGCGCTGGGTCTATCTCGACATCGGCAAGTTCGGCGGTCTCGCCGAGACGATGGACGAGTCGATCCGCTACGCCATCCGCACCCCGCATGACGGTGCGGACATGACGCCGTGCGTGCTCGCGGGTCCGACCTGCGATTCCGCCGACGTGCTGTACGAGAAACTGCCGTACCCGCTGCCGGTGACGCTCGAGATCGGCGACAAGCTGCTGATCGAGGGCACCGGGGCCTATACCTCGACTTACGCCTCGGTGGCGTTCAACGGCATTCCGCCGCTCAGGACCTACCACATCTGAGTGCTCTCACCTCCCCCGCTTGCGGGGGAGGCAAGCCCTCGGGCTTGACC
>NZ_JBAVNZ010000650.1:0-14156 GCF_049691595.1 Bradyrhizobium sp. | reverse complement strand
AGGCCGAATCCCGGTCGGATCGACCGAACGTTGTCGGCTGTCAGGGTCTGTCCAGCCTTGATGGGCTTGACGGCGTAGATCGACCGGCGAAAAAGGGTGCTGCCACGTTCGCTGTCGGTGAGGCTGTAGCCGACCACGCCCAGCGCGGACCACGCCGACTTGCAGTCGTCGACAAGCTTCCTGAATTCGTGCGGCTCAAGCGAGAACGCAGCGTCAGGTCCGCCGTCGGCGCGCGAAATCGTAAAATGCTTTTCGATGATAGAGCCGCCAAGCACCGTCGCTGCAACACACGCGGCCGATCCCGGGGCGTGATCGGAAAGGCCTGAGACGACGCCGAACGCCTCCCCGAGATGGGCAACGGTGCGTACATTTGCCTCTTCGATTGGCGCAGGATAGGCGCTGGTGCAATGGAGCAGCGCGACGGCGTCTGCGCCGTTGGCCCTGGCGGTTTCCACCGCTTCCTGAATCTCGCCGAGATTGGCCATGCCGGTCGAAATGATCATCGGCTTGCGCCGCTTTGCCACATAGGCGATCAACGGCAGATCGATCACTTCGAAGGAAGCGATCTTGTAGGCGGGCGCATCGAGGCTGGCGAGCAGATCGACCGCGGTTTCGTCAAACGGGGTCGAGAAAAGGGTGATGCCGAGTTCGCGCGCCTTGGCAAACAACGCAGTATGCCACTCATATGGCGTCTCGGCTTCCTTGTACAGATCGTACAGGAGGTATCCGTCCCACAGGCCGCCCTTGATGCGAAATTCTTCGCTCGAATGGGGGATGGTGATGGTATTGGCCGTATAGGTTTGAATCTTGATGGCATCGGCGCCGGTCGCTGCCGCTGCCTCCAGCAGGATGAGGGCTTTCTCCAGGTTTCCCTGGTGGTTCGCCGATATCTCCGCGATGATGTAGGGTGGGTGGTCAGGGCCGATCGGGCGTCCCGCTATCTCGAACGTTGCAGCTTTGGAAGGCATCGAAGATACCGCGCTATACCGAGCCCTTGCGACCTCCGGCCGACTTCCCCAATTCGGGAGCGGGAATCGAGGCACGCTGACATCGGGTTCATTTCAGTTCCGAATTTATACCGCTTTGGATCGTGGATACCAACCTTTTTACCGGTTCTTGCTATCGTCGGCCTCGTTTTCTGATCTCGATTTCGTAAGCGTGGCCGTTCAGTTCAAAGAATGCCGGAAAGCGCCCGGGGTCGCAGATTCTCAAGAGATTGAACTGCTCTCGAATGGATGCATCCGGATCGAGCTTGCTGTCATCAGGTGTTCTCTTGCGATGATAGGAACTGCCATGAGTATCCTGCGGAGCAGGGACGATGGAGTCGAAATTGGTTACCGCGAAGTCCATTAGCTCACAGGTAGTGCCAAACAGCTTTTCGTTGATCTCGTCGTACAATTCGTGATCGGCTACCTGAAAGCGAAGCTTCTTCCAGATTGCGCCGCTATCGACCTTCTCCGCTGCCTCGAGAAGTGTGACGGTGATGGATTCAGCACCTTGGAGAATTTCCCAGACCATTGGCGACCATCCTCTTCCACTCGGCAAATCGGAAGCATGAACGATCAGTGTCTTTCCATATCGGGAGCGGATCTCATCGCCGATGATGAACGGGCACGAAATCAGGAACAGGATGTCGCCGCCGCACGCCTCTTCGGGCCGAAAGATGATCTCGACGTCACTTGCGGCCTGATTTGTCTTCCAACGCCGAAGGGAAGGCACGACCGGGTGGCCTTCGGCGCAAAGTACGTGAACCCTCGGCGGCATGCTCAATTCCCCTTCGATGCGGATGCGCCGTTTTCATAAAGATCGAAAACATGCCCGGCAACGCGCTCGGCGCCTCCTCCGTCGCAGATCGCCGCGGCCGCGACGCCGAGATTCACCACTGCATCGTGATCCCTTGCAAGTGTTGTCAGCACCGTCGGAAGATCGGCGCGAAACGATTCCAGCGACGGCAGCAAGATAACGGCGCCGGCTGTCTTGAGGGCTGCCGCAATCGCATTCTGGTTATCGGCAATCGAAACAAGAATGGTGGGCAGACCCAGGCAGCAGCGTTCCCACGACGTCGTACCTCCGGCACCGATCGCGATATCGGCTTGCGCCATGATGCCGGCCGGATTCTCCGCGCCGACGTGAACGTTGAAGCGAGCATCGCCACCGATGAGGGCATAGAGCTCGGAGAGCTTGTCGGCTTGCGATCCGATCATGATATCCGCGACCCCGAAGTCAGGCAATTGGCTGCCAATCCCGCGAAGGAGATCGACGGTCAGCGCGCACAGGCCGCTCGGATCCGTGAGACCGAACGAAATCAGAATACGCTCGATTATGCCGGAGCGGCGACGAGCAAGGCTTTGCAGGCGAAGGGTGGAAAATTCGGGCCTGATCAAAGCATATTGAACTCCCGCGAGTATGGATGCTTGCCGCGGGAGCAGGCCGTCATAAGCGGATGCCGACCGGTTCAGCGTCATATCGACCAGCAAATCGCAGTCATGCGGCCGATTGGCCAGGTCATCGATGACCACCAGCAGTTTGACGCAGGGACGGATCGCCTGCTCGAACCTCGCATCCAGTCCGTAATGATCGCAGATGAAGACATCGAACTTTCCGAACTGGCCGCGCACCAGCTCGTCGTCGATATGGCTGTCGGTGACCAGTTCGATCGCGGATTCCGGCGGGACGAAATCGCGGGTCTGCGTATCCGCGTACAGGCTGCAGGATGCGCCGCGTCTTGCGAGCGCAGAACCCAAGGTCACGCATCGCATGACGTGCCCGCCGCCGATCCTGTTGCTGGCGCTGGCCCGAATGCCGACCCGAATTGCTTGCACCCCCGACACTCCCTGGAGTTACGAATGTTTCTGCCTGACTAGCAGCCGGGCCACAAAGGATGCCTGGCTGATTAGCATGCTTTTGAAAAGCGCGGCATTGCGATCGTCTTGCATCGTTCCGTCCGGTCCTTTCATCTTGAAACGATCTGGGAGCTGAGCGCAATCGTCAGGCTGGCCAATGCGAATGCGACGGCCGAAAACCGCATCTTCATGCCGCGCCGCCACAGCGTGTGCAGCTGGATTGCGACCCCTCCCAGCATCTGGGCCGCCATCAACGACGCGCAGAGCTTCACCGTCAAAACGCCCATGATGCCGAAGGCGGACACCAGAATCGCAATGCCAGCAATGAGAATGATAGCCTTCTGTGCTGCACGTCCCGAGCGTCTGGCGCGCGCGAGGCGCATCTCCAGTGAGGCCCACGCCCCCCATGCAAAGACCTGCAGCATGACGATCGGAAACAGCGCGGTCGCAGCCGCGGTCTGCTCTGGCCCGATAGAGCGAAAATTGATGTGCGCCAGGAGCGTAGGGAAAAGCAGGCTGATCAGCACCGCGAGTATCCCGAGCGCTACCAGATACAGGCTCAGGACGCGGTCGTAGATGCGCGTCGGCATCTTGTAGAGCCGCGCAAAAAGGCCCGTTCCAACGATGCTGTGCACGATCAGCATCGCCGATGCGATGCGGAAATCGACCGAATAGACCGACAGATCTTCGATCGGGAGCAATGCGCCGATATAGACCCGGCCGCTGACGGCGGCCCAGATCGACGACAGCGTGAACGCCAGCAGCGGCAGTCCGATCCGCACGGCGCTGCGCAGCCTGACCAGGAACTCCGCGTGCCTCAGCCTGGCAAACAGGGTCAGCGCGATGATCACGATAATGGCGGCGACTACGCCGGACAGGATGCCGAGCGGCGAAACACCGGTCAGGCCCGCCACGGCGAGGCTGAGGGCGATGGCGGTCATTCCATAGATCGAAAGGCCTTCGAACCAGGGTGCCAGGTTTCGATGCGAGAAAGTTCGGCTGTACGAGCTGAGCGTCGCCTGCGCGAGCGCGATGACGCAGGCGCTCAGCACAACGGCTTGCGCAGGCGAATGGGCTATCGTCATTGCGATGAATGCCGCCGCCGTCAGCAGCGCGCCGGGTCCGGCGACGCAAAGTGTCATGACGTCGGCCATCGGTATCGGACGCCGCAGCAGCGAAAGCTGCGGCAGCGCGCCGGGTATCCCAAGCGTCAGCAGCGTGGCGACCAGCGCCGACCACGACCAGGCATATTCGATGATGCCATAGGACGAACTGTCGAGACAGGCTGCGAGAACCAGCGGCGCCAGATAGGCGGCCGCTTTCGATAATCCAAAATTGGTAAAATAGATCGCCACCCTGACCAAGGTAGTTGCGCCAGGCACGACGCGGGGCACGCTATCGACGGCTCGCAGGGCTCCGTTTGAGTGGCCGTCATCGCTCAAAAGCAGCATCTCCCAGCCTGGGTATTGTCATCAGCTCGGCCAGAGCTTGTCGGCCTGCCATCAGGATCGCCGCGACAGCGACGAAGCCGCGGAGCGGTTCGGACCGCATCCGAAACCGCGATAGCGAATAACGAAATATGGTGGCGTGACCTATAGCGCTTTCTCGCGCTTGGCAAAACTTGAGGCAAATGGCACAAGGATTTCGGACAGGCTTGGCGTGGAAACAGGTCGGCCGACCACAGCACTTCCATTCATCGAATGAACGAATGACAGAGCGCAGCCAGAAGGAGGTTTTTCTCGGAGGTGAGGGCGACGCCTGGTATGGCCGAAATGAGCAGCATCTGCGCCAGCCGGGTCCGGACATCGTCCTCGATACCCTGGAAGAGATGCGGATAGCGCCAAAATCGGTGCTGGAGATCGGCTGCGCCGACGGCTATCGGGTAGCGCAGATCTGCGAGCGATTTGGCGGAACTGGCTTCGGAATTGAGCCCTCAAGCAAGGCGGTGGCCGATGGTCGGAGCCGGTATCCATCGCTGTCGCTGGAAGTTGGAACCGCTGACATTCTGCCATTTGCGGACGGCCAGTTCGATCTCGTGATCTTCGGCTTCTGCCTGTATCTGGTCGATCCCCGGCTGCATTTGCGCTGTGTGGCTGAAGCCGACCGGGTGCTCGGGGAGGGGGGGCTGCTTGTGATTTACGACTTTATCGAGCCCGCTCCCTATTACAACGAGTATGCGCATCGGCCTGGAATACGCTCGCACAAGATGGAATTCTCGCGGTTTTTCCTCGCTAGCCCCGGTTACAGATTGTTGCGTCGCAATATGGCGCTCTCAGAGCGCGGCATTGCCAAGCCGGACCAGTCGGTAGGCGTCGACGTCCTCGTCAAGAATTACGCGACGGCCTTTCCGCCCAATCCCTTTGTCTAGTCAATTGACGTGGCTCACTGTGATGCTGCCGGCTCCCCGGCTCTCATGTGGCGTCGCATTGACAGATTCGTCGGGATCGTTGTTAAACCGCCGATCAAGGCGGGCTGGCGGAAGAATCACTTTCTTGTTGCGGTGAGGCGGGATGCTGAAAGACAAGCTTGCGCGAGGTCTGAAAGTTCTGACCGACAGGCGCTACCGGCAGTTCTATGCGCAGCGGCAGATTCTCAGCGTTCCATCGCGCGAGCAGAGCGCGAATCGGCTCGCGAGCCGGTTGCCGGGTTTTGAGGGCGGGAGCGAAACCTCTCAGGCCGCCGTGTTGAAAGATCGCGGCTATCTGTTCCTCGACAATCTGATATCGGCGGATCAACTGCGGGACATGCGGGCCTTCTTCTCGACCAACAAATGCGCCGATCCATACCGGCCGGCGCTCGGCGAGTTCATCGCGCCGGGCGAGGCGCCGCCGCAAACCCATGTCGCGTTCTTTTCGAACGAGACCATCGTTCGCGCGCCTCATGTGCTTGCGATCGCCAACAATCCAAAGGTCCTGAGCATCGTTTCCGGATTTCTCGGCGCCAAGCCGACGATCAGCCTGCTGACGGCGTGGTGGTCGATGCCGCACAGCGATGGCAAGGCGGAGGAAGCGGAGCGATTTCACCGCGACGTTGACGATATAAGGTTCGTCAAGCTGTTCTGCTATCTGACCGACGTGGACGAGGTTTCAGGGCCGCACATGTTCGTGCCGGGCTCGCAGAATATCGACCGGTTGACCAAGATCCGCCGTTACGACGACAGCGAAATCGTGGATGCCTTCGGCAAGAACAGCCTGAGCATGTTCACCGGCAAGGCGGGGACCGCGTTCCTCGAAAATACCTACGGCTTCCATCGCGGCGTCCCGCCGACCGAAAAGCCGCGGCTGCTGTTCCAGGTGCTGTATTCGCTGCGGAACTCGATCTACGGGCCTGACAGGCCCGTGGCGCGCATCGGCACCGACGGCGTTCCCGCCGGCATCGATTCGTTCATCAACCGGGTCTATTTGTCGCCGCGCTGAGTGCGGCCGCCGCGCCGCGGCCGTTCCTTGACGCCCATGCCGGAAACGATGGTGACGCCGGCCAATATTACCGCGCCCGCGCCGACCCAGACCCCTTCCGACGGTTTGACATTGTCACCCAGCTATAGGGCCAGGTGAGACTTGCGCCAAGACAGGGCGGGTGGCGTGCGCGTCCACTTTCCTCACCACCAGCGATACGCGCTCAGTGGTAAATCCCAGGTACTCGTAATCGACCTTGTTACGCTCTGCGAATTCGATCCAGGCTTTATGCTCGCCGATCAACCACCCTCGATATCCAAAGTAGTCATCGAAGATGATCACGGATCCGGTCGTCAGACGGTCCGGGATCAGGTCGAGCACAATCTTCGTCGCCTCATAGGTGTCGCAGTCTATATGCAACAAAGCGATGTCACCTTCGTGCTGCGAGAGGAATGGGGGCAGCGTTTGGTCGAACCATCCCTTGACGAGGCTGACATTGGGTCTCACCGACGGCAGCTTGCCATCCAGATCAAAGGTACTCTTCGCGGCGCCAGTACCAGCCCAGTCGACATGTAGCCCCTCGAAGCTGTCGAATCCGAATAACATGCGCTCGGGGAAACGCTTGGCGAAGTAGTTGAGCGAATACCCCCTGTGAACCCCGAACTCTAGGATCAAACCTTTCTGGGGAATCTTCGGCAAGGTGAAATCCCACAGCTCCTCGCGGAGCTTGAACTGGAGTGCCGAACGCGCGTTCTGCATGATGTATTGTGCGCATTCGACGGACGTCTGGCGCCTTATCTCCGCGGCAAGGTCGTGATTTACGGAAACGTTGTTGAGCAGAAACTGGACCGGGCGGAGAACGAGCTTTTCTACAACCGTCCTCACCGCGGCCTTGACAATATTCGCTACGCTCATTCCAGACCCGCCCTCCCAAGCACTTCCGTCCCGTCAACAAGAGACGCGACTGGAGGTTTCATGTTGCCCATTTGGAACTTCAGTGCCAACGATTATTCTGTTTCACAATTCGACCATGACAGGTCTAGCAAGACCGCAGCCAAATCCCGACACTACGCTTTCCCCTGCTCGCTCGCTTCGCTGAGCACATAATCGACCATCTCGCCAACGTTCTTGAGGACATTGATTTTCCGGGCATTCAGCTTCAGCCCGAAAACCTGCTCAGACGCAAGAATGATCTTGATCTGATTGAGACTGTCCCATTCTTCTATGTCATCAGCGGTCGTGGTATCGGTCAGAATGATCGAATCGTCGTCGATAATGGATCGAAATACGTCGGTCAGCCTTTCAAGAACTTCATCGCGGGTCACGGACTGTCTCCTTCAGCCGGC
The DNA here is from genome assembly GCF_049691595.1 of Bradyrhizobium sp. GTDB lineage: Bacteria > Pseudomonadota > Alphaproteobacteria > Rhizobiales > Xanthobacteraceae > Bradyrhizobium. The sequence continues at coordinate 6,572 of NZ_JBAVNZ010000650.1, read as the reverse complement.
CCAGTCGCCGACAATTTCGATGTGATGCTTCGTTTGCGGCACGCTGGCCCGCACGGGGGCCACAAAGCGGCCCCCGCCGCCTTGAGGCACAAACCCGAGATCGCTAAGGACATCTTTCACAATGCCGTTCTTTGAAGACGGCTGGTAATTGAGGCTGATGCTGCTGGCGCCCCGCTTATTTGCCTTTCGGCGCAGAAGTTCAAGCGTTGCGTATTCAAGACGGCGGGAGAAGACCCGGCAACTCATGACCCAATTTCGAACAACCAGTTCTTCGCCTTCAAGATCTGTAACCGCGATCGCCGTAATTCCATAGTCCTGAAGCTTGTCCTTGAAACGAATGGCAAGGACGCCATCGTTATTTGCTGCAATCTGCTCGCTGGTGAACAAGCCAGGATTGAGCTTGAACTGATTGGTCTTTGCCACCAACTGTACGATTCGATCAAGCGAAGCGGGGCTGACGGGTTCCACCTGCGCAACGGGATCAAGACTGGCCAGGAATGAATCGATGTCGCCGGCGGATTGACCCATCGCAATAGTCTGGGATCGCGCTCGATAGGAGGCGTTACGGGCAACGTCTTCCTCCGTCACCCGGAACAAAGGGAATGCGTTGGCGTTCTCGATGGCCTGGCAAAACTCTGCCGGGTCTTTCGGCAAGTCCACGACCAGGACCTCCGGGAGTTCGCGGGCGATCCATGCGCGCTCTACCGGATTGTCGTCGACGAATACGATGCTGTCCAAACCGACATTCAGCGTCGCCGCGATCCGCCTCAGACTGGTCGCCTTGTCTTCGAAATTTGCGAGGAAGCAGGCGATATCATCCTCGCGCAGGATCATCGCTGCATGCGACCGAAAAGGCTCGATCGCATTGTCGTGCTGGTTCTTGGAACACACCGCCAGGATCACGCCGCGCGAAGCCAGCGCTTTGGCATAGTTCTGGATCGCAACGAATGCTTCGCCTTCGGCAGTTTCTGGACCAAGCACAAGTCCTTCAAGGCCTACATCGCCAACAATCCCGCCCCAAAGGGTATTGTCCAGGTCCAGCGCCAGAACCTTTCGGGACCTGCCGAGCGCGCCGGCTGCCGCGGACGCGATGCGATCCGCCAATTCGGGCAGTACCGACATCGAGAATGGTTGCTTGCATAACTGGTAGAGGCGGGGATCGTGCCAGGCGGCGCCAACCTGCGAGGCCAGCCGTTCTGAATCCACGAATGCCAGCCGTGCCGGGGCCGCGTCGGCCAGGGCAAAATTCACCTTGCGAACGTGCCGCAACAGGCCTCCGGGAAGAAATCCGTCGGCCTCTGCGAGCGCCCGTGTGGGCGGAGGATCGAACGTCATCTGAACAATCGGTCTCGACAGTCGAGACCAGAGATTGGTCCAGACCTTTACTTCCTCCGTGACCGCCGCATCGGCTTCTGTTGTGGAGCTTCCCGGTGACGGAAAGAAACCGAGATCGCGATGCGTCGGAAGAAGGATGGACAGATCAGGCTGATGCGCGTCGTCGATCGGCCGTCCCAGTATTTCGGTGGCGATCGAGCCGTAAGGACCCTTCCTGATCTCGGCGATGACATTGTGGCGCAACAAAAAGACCGGCAGCAGATCGACAACAAGATCGGTCAGGAACGACGAGAGAATCGTGATCTTGAGGGTCGGGCTTGAAAACTGACCGGCTGAAATTGCCTTTCGAACCTGCCTGCCTAGCCTCTTGAGCTCGGAATAACCGCGACTCTTGATCGTGGGATTCCGGCATTCCATAACGAGGTTGGATACCGAAACTTCGCTCATCGGCGGATTGCTCGACTGATCTGCAGCGGTCTTCCATATAGAGGATCGGCTGCATCGGTGAAGAGAAAATTCACGAACTGGGCGACATCATCCGCGCTGGTGAGGCGCTTTTCCGGCATTTGGGCCGCCACTGTTTCCAGATATTCATCAGGCCTATCCGCCAGCAGATCGGTCTTCACCATGCCAGGCGCGACGATATGCACGCGAACGTTTCGACTGAGCCATTCCTGTGCGATCACCTCGGCGTAGGTCGTCATCGCAGCCTTGGCGGCGACATAAGGCGCCATCTTGACCGGCGGTATTCCGAGCACAGCCTCGGTGCTGATAACCACAAACCGGGAGGTCCGAACTCCGTCCGAAACCAGCCTGAAGCTCTCCGATGCGACGAGATGAAGCGCCTTGAGCTGATCGTTGATCTGCTGCTCGAAAACCTCCCAGGGCGTTCTGTGAGCCAGCCGGTTCGGAAACGACGTGGCGATCGAGAAGACGATTCCGTCCAGGCGGGCGTGTGATTTTTCGATCTGCCGAAAGAGCTGCGCAACCTGATCGCGCGATGTCAGGTCCGCTGTCACAACTTCCGCACCCATTCCGATCTCGGCCGCCAGCGACCGCAAGCGTTGTTCCCGGCGCCCATGCAAAAGCAGGATCGCGTCGGGGCCGCTCAATCGCCGCGCGATCGCCGAGCCCAGCCCCCCGGAAGCACCCAGAATCAAGATCGAATTTGGCATAACACCGTGCCTCTGCCGACGATGACGGATTTTTCACCGTTCATTTTCGTCGCACGGAATTTCAGTTTCAGCAACGCCTGCTCCGGCCACAACTCGACCAGCTGCCCCGAAATCACGATCCGGTCTCCGGGATAAACCGGATTCGGAAATGCCAACGTTTCTTCCAGCAGCAGACACCGGCGCCCCGGAATCATGGTTCCGACGAAGGCTGAAACCTTGCTTCCCAGCAGGAAGCCATGGGCGACGCGGTTCTCAAAGCCGCGGGCTCGCGCGTACCGCGCATCGACGTGCATCGGATTGACATCGCCGCTGATGGAAGCAAATCGATCTATTTCCGTATCTTCAACGTTCCATACCAGCTCGGCGTTCATTCCGATCTGCAAATCATCGATGGACAGATCACGGACAGTCGGCATGTACAAAACCTCGATGCTCCGGCGAAAAGTGAGGTTGTAGCCGCTCTGAATCGATCAAGCGATCTTCTGGGCGCCGAGACCAGAGTCGGGATCGCCTCCATCAAAACGCTGGTGATGAGCCCGCTCACCGACGACAAAGGAATTCGGCGGAACGCTTTTGCGGACCACAGTTCCCGCCGCGACGATTGAATTCGCCCCGATCGTCACCCCTCCAAGAACTATAACCCGCGCACCCAGCCAGACCCCACGTTCGATACGAATGGGCCTGGCCATTTTCTCATAGGGCGGAGGCGTGCTGATATCCGCTGTTCCGGTCTCAACGATCACGCCTTTGGAAAACAGGACGTCGTCGCCGATGAAAACAGGCGCCTGTGCACCGATGGTGCACTCTGTGCCGATCACAACGTTCGTTCCCAGAGTTATATTTTCAGGATATTTGACCTCTGTTGTCCAGGAACAAACCACATCTGGATTATTCGGAAAAAGTGCGCGGGCCCGGACAAAACTGCACAGTCTGCCGATAAGACTCCCCATGACCATCACGCTACGAGCAATCATCCGGGGAATTGCAGACCCCAAAACACGTCTGGTCAGGCTCCGCAGGTTCAAGACACGAGTCAAATTTGCCTCCTGATTCGCAGCGCAAATTCGAACACTCATAACGTCGCGCGCACCTGATCCACTGACCCCGGGCAGTTACTCACGATTAGCATCGACGAAAGGTCGGATCAATGCTCTTGGGCGGTATCCATCATGCGCCGCCGTTTGGCTTTGATTTCCCATCGGGGCTGTCGTAAAGACACGGCGATATGGAGCAGTTCGTCTTCCAGGCCACCCGCGTGACCCTGCAACGCGCGTTGATCGGGGGTTGGGCGTGTTGGCTGGTCTGTTTTCTGGTGATGCCCGTCTCGATTGTGTTCCATGGCACGTTCGAAACCGTGACCCTGTTCGTCTGCGCGAATGTGGCCCTCTTGCTCGGAATTTCATTTGCATCGCCCTCGACCGGGGATCCTGCGATTGCGACGGAACGTTGCCGCTTTGACGAAAGCGACATTCGCCTGATCCTTTCGTGCCTCGTCGTCGCGGGCGTGGTGGCCATTGCGGCGAAGGTGGTCGATCTGGTCGCGTACCGTGGCATCCTGGGTGCCACATCTTTCGGCGACGCCCGCCTGAAGATGGAAGTCAACGGCTCCAATTTATTTTCCGGGCTCTATTTCGGGCTGTCACCGGCAATTGTGGCGGGTGGCGTTCTTGCGCTACCTTTACTGCGCGCCCGACGCTGCCAATGGATATCATTTGCGGCGCTGGCTTTGCTTGGCATCAGTCCAATTTTCTCGTTCGTTTATGGCGGCCGCTCGGTTCTGTTCCTTGTTTTTGCGGTCGCCTTGGTCAGCTGGCTTCTCGTCGTTCCAAAGGTTTCGCGGCGACATATTGTTTACGGCTTCGGTCTGCTGGTCGTTTTTTTCTTTGCCACCATGTACTTGTTTGTGGGGCGCGTCGTCGAAAATGTAGGCGTGAATGTCGATCGTCTGGCGAGCCTGTCCCATTACACCAAGCTCGTACCCCTTGATGTCGATACGCTCAACACCATGCGGGATTTGCCGGATTTCGGCAGATATTTGCTCTACTACGCGACCAGCGTCGGACAGTACATCCTTCACGGAGTGTTCGAGTTCTTCTATCTGGTCCAGGCCAAGAGCCATGAACAGGAATTGTTGTGGGGAAGATACCAGTTTACGCTCTACGATCAGGCGCAACGTGCGATTCTGGGTCCGGGCGCGGTTCCCGATCTCGAAGCGTACAACCCTACTTCAGGGTTATTCAGCACCTTCTGGGGACCAGCCTATATTGATTTCGGATACCTCATGGTCATCTACGGCTTCGTCTTCGGATACCTCACAGGGCGCGTTCGCGGGATCGTCGAGCGGGGCGACTTGTTTGCGCTGCCGCTCTATGCCCTTCTCATCCTCCAGATATTTCTGGTTCCGATCGCCAACGGCCTGCTGATGGCCTCGTCCGTGGTTCTCGATGTTGGTCTTTTTTGCATCTGGTTGCTGACGAGATGGTATCCGGGAAGACTGACAGTAACAGCCAACGTGGTCGCGTGATCATGAGCAAGAAATCGCTGGTGTTGATTCAAGACACTTCGCTCCGGAAGTCGCACCAGGTCTCGACTCAATTGATCTACCAAGCGAGGGCGGCTGCCAGGCGCGCCAGATGGCGGATCGCTTGCTTCAGGAACACCTCCCAACGCCTCGCGCCCGAACGAGGTCAACGGACCGCGGGCGCCCAAATCGACCATTTGGAAAACAGCAAACCGTTTAGCGGCGACAACAGGCGCCAATGCGCGCCGGGCGTCACGCTCCGGAATTGCGGCGCAAAGCCGTTGGCTGAAAGATAATACGCGTACTGGTCCTTCAGGTAGGCATTTTCCGCGACGCCCGACCGAACCTCCTCGGTCTGCAACAGCCGCTTCAGCGCGTATCCGGCCGTGAGCGACGCCAGATACTGCTCGCGCAGCACGGCCACGGCGCCATCAGGCGCCAGGATTCTCCTGCACTCCGCCAGGGTCAGCCAAATATTACGGGAATGATGCAGCGACGCATCGAAGACGGCGATGTCAAACTGGCTGTCGCCGAACGGAAGCTTGTTGGACATGTCGCATTCGACGAGTTCGATGCCGCTGCCGTCCGCGCCGACAAGCCTGGCGGATTTTCCGAGCAGCTGCTGCATCCGCGACATCGAAATGTCGAGGCATGTGAACTTCGCCTGCGGATACATCTTTCTCAGCGACAGCGACGTCAGGCACGTTCCGGCGCCAAGCTCGACGAATCTGACATCGCCATTGCGTCGGAGATAGAATTGGTCGAGGCAATCGGAGATCGCGGCGATGTACGACTTGACGATCCCCAGGTGCTTTTTGATCTGACCTTCGTTCTCCTGGTCGAAGTAATTCACCGATCCGGCATAGAACTCCCGATCATCGGACCGGACATCAGGATTATCCATGCAGACGGTCTCCGGACCCAACGACTTCCAGGCGATTTTGGAGGATCGCGACTGATATCAACAGCGCGCCAGCCGGTCAATGAGGGCGATTTCCGCGGCTTTTTTTGCTTGATCATGGCCGGCGGGTGGCGGTCCAGGCCGTCAAGCCGCGTCCCGCTATTGACCGGCCGCCTGGAAGGACTTTCGGGACCGCGGCGTCGTTGGCGAACCCTGGACCGCGTGAAGCAGGCCTTCGTCGAGCGCGACCTTCGGCTCCCAGCCGGTCCGGCGTGCCTTGGCAATGTCGATTTCCATCGAGCCGAGCAGGCTGTCGCCGAACTCCGACCGCCCGGTCAGCCTGAAGAACATAGCCAGTACGCTATCCGGTAACGGGAACAGGTGGGCCCGACCGCCGCAGGCCTTGGCGATGCGGCGCGCGAATTCGGGTGTCGAGACCTGCTCGTTGTCGGCGATCAGAAACACTTCGAACGACTGTTCGGGGCGGCCGAGCCGCAGCGTGATGAATGAGACCAGATTCTCGATCGCCACGAAGGCGCGGCGGTTGCGAATGCCCGCGAAAGGCAGCGGCAGCCCGGCTCGAATAGCCGCGAGCAACCGCCGGAAGTTGCCGAGCGCCGAAGGTCCGTAGACCAGCGGC
>NZ_JBAVNZ010000649.1:0-8444 GCF_049691595.1 Bradyrhizobium sp. | reverse complement strand
CTCATAGTCGAGGCCGGACATCAGCACATTGACGCCGCGGCCGACCTCGCTCAGCACGTTTTCCTCCGGCACTTCGCAATCCTCGAACACCAACTCGCAGGTATCGGAGCCGCGCATGCCGAGCTTGTCGAGCTTCGGCGCGGTGGAAAAGCCCTTCATGCCCTTTTCGATAATGAAGGCGGTGATGCCGCGCGGCCCGGCGCCGGCATCGGTCCTGGCATAGACCACCAGCGTGTCTGCGACCGGCCCATTGGTGATCCACATCTTGCTGCCGTTCAGCACAAAACGGTCGCCCTTCTTCTCGGCGCGCGTCTTCATCGACACCACGTCGGAGCCGGCGCCGGGCTCCGACATCGCCAGCGAACCGACATGCTCGCCCGAGATCAGCTTTGGCAGATATTTCCGCTTCTGCGCCTCGTTGCCGTTGCGGCGGATCTGGTTGACGCAGAGGTTGGAATGCGCGCCGTAGGACAGGCCGACCGCCGCCGACGCGCGCGAGATTTCCTCGACCGCGATGCAGTGATCGAGATAGCCGAGCCCCGATCCGCCATATTCCTCCTCGACGGTGATGCCGTGCAGCCCGAGCGCGCCGATCTTCGGCCAGAGGTCGCGCGGGAATTGATTGCTTTTGTCGATCTCGGCGGCGCGCGGCGCGATCTCGTTGCTGGAGAAAGCTTGCACCGTCTCGCGAATCGCGTCCGCGGTCTCGCCGAGATCGAAATTGAACATCCGATGCGCGTTGAGGATCATGGTCGGGCTGCTCCGGCAAAATGTAACGGCTGGGTTGCAAACAGCCTTATTCTTTGCAGGCCGGCTTGTCACGGGCGGAACGGGGTCAAAAAGGGTATCGGACGGGCAGTGGCAGCGATGCGGCCAAATGCGCCAAACTGTCCGCCAAACTGTCGCTTGCCCTGACGCGCGCGACGGGCTGTAATTCAAAATGTCGCCCGTCAAATCGCCATGGGCGGGAAACCATCCGGGAGCCGCCCATGCATGGGAGCATCGATCTCGCCCAGACCCCCCAGCAAGAGGCCGCGCGGGAGCGCGCCTATTCGATCCCGCTCGAAGCATTCGATCCCGGCGATCCCGAGCTGTTCAAGACCGATTCGTTCTGGCCGTATTTCGACCGGCTGCGCCAGGAAGACCCCGTGCATTACTGCAAGGACAGCATGTTCGGGCCGTATTGGTCGGTGACCAAATACAACGACATCATGGACATCGAGACCAATCATGCGGTGTTCTCGTCGGCGGCTTCGCTCGGCGGCATCACCATTCGCGACGCCGCGCCCGATTTGCGCCGCGAAAGCTTCATCGCCATGGACCAGCCGCGCCATGGCGCGCAGCGCAAGACCGTCGCGCCGATGTTCACGCCGACCCATCTCGACCAGCTCGCGATCAACATCCGCAAGCGCTCGGCCGAATGCCTCGACAATTTGCCTGACGGCGAAACCTTCGACTGGGTCGATCGGGTCTCGATCGAACTGACCACGCAGATGCTCGCCGTGTTGTTCGACTTCCCCTGGGAGGACCGCCGCAAATTGACGCGCTGGTCCGATGTTGCGACCACGCTGCCAGGCCCGGATGGCGTGGTGGCGACCGAAGAAGCGCGGCAGGCCGAATTGATGGAATGCGCGGCCTATTTCGGCAGGCTATGGAAGGAGCGGATGAACCGGCCGCCGAAGAGCGACCTGCTGTCGATGATGGCGCACAGCGAAGCCACGCGCGACATGGACCCGAACAATTTCCTGGGCAATCTGATCCTTTTGATCGTCGGCGGCAACGACACCACCCGCAACACGCTGTCGGGCAGCATCTATGCGCTGAGCCAGCATCCGGATCAGTATCGCAAGCTGCGCGAAAATCCCGCCTTGATCGACAGTTTCGTGCCGGAGGTGATCCGCTGGCAGACGCCGCTGGCGCATATGCGCCGCACCGCGCTCGCCGACTTCGAGTTCCGCGGCAGGCAGTTCAGGAGGGGCGACAAGGTCGTGATGTGGTACGTCTCGGGCAACCGCGACGAAGAGGTGATCGATCGCCCCTACGAGTTCATCATCGACCGGGCCCGGCCGCGCACCCACATCTCCTTCGGCTTCGGCATCCATCGCTGCGTCGGGCTCAGGCTGGCCGAGCTGCAATTGAAGATCATCTGGGAAGAGATCCTGAAGCGCTTCGGCAATATTGAGGTGGTCGGCGAGCCCAAGCGGGTGTATTCCAGTTTCGTCAAGGGCTACGAGACCCTGCCGGTCCGCATCGCCGGATAGTTCCCTCGAAAGCACCTGGGATCGATCGACCATGAACGTCCAGACCGCCATCCGAGCCGACAGACACGAGCGTCTGCGCGCCGCGCGCGAGGAGGCCTATTCCACGCCGCTGAAGGATTTTCATCCCGGCGCGCCAAAATTGTTCCAGAACGATACGCTGTGGCCCTGGTTCGAACGGCTGCGCAAGGAAGCGCCGGTGCATTACTGCACCAACGCGCCGATCGAGCCCTATTGGTCGGTCACCAGATATAACGACATCATGCATGTCGACACCAATCACGGCATCTTCTCCTCCGAGGTCAGCCTCGGCGGAATCTCGATCCGCGACGCGCCGCCGGGCTATGACTACCCGAGCTTCATCGCGATGGATCAGCCGCGGCACTCGGCCCAGCGCAAGACGGTGTCGCCGATGTTCACGCCGACGCATCTGGACGAACTCGCCAAACTGATCCGCGAGCGTTCCGCCAAGGTGCTCGACAATCTGCCGCGCAACGAGACCTTCGATTTCGTCGATCGCGTCTCGATCGAACTGACCACGCAGATGCTGGCGACGCTGTTCGACTTTCCCTGGGAGGAGCGGCGCAAGCTGACGCGGTGGTCCGACGTCTCGACCGCGCTGCCCAAGAGCGGCGTCGTCGAATCCCCGGAGCAGCGCCGCCAGGAGATGGACGAATGCGCGACCTATTTCTCCAAACTCTGGAACGAGCGCGTCAACGCGGAGCCGCGCAACGACCTGCTGTCGATGATGGCGCACAATGAGGCCACCCGCCACATGGACCCCGACAATCTGATGGGCAACATCATCCTTTTGATCGTCGGCGGCAACGACACCACCCGCAACACCATGAGCGGCTCGGTGCTGGCGCTGAACGAGCACCCCGACCAGTACTGGAAGCTGCGCGACAATCCGGCGCTGATCGATTCCATGGTGCCGGAAGTGATCCGCTGGCAGACGCCGCTGGCGCATATGCGGCGGACCGCGCTGGTCGACACCGAGATCGGCGGCAAGAAGATCAACAAGGGCGACCGCGTCGTGATGTGGTACGTCTCGGGCAACCGCGACGAAGAGGGCATCGAAAAGCCCGACGAATTCATCATCGACCGCGCCCGGCCGCGCACCCATCTGTCGTTCGGCTTCGGCATTCACCGCTGCGTCGGCATGCGTCTCGCCGAGCTGCAATTGAAGATCGTGTGGCAGGAGATGCTGAAGCGGTTCGACCGCATCGAGGTGGTCGGCGAGCCGAAGCGGGTCTATTCCAGCTTCGTGCGCGGCATCGAATCGCTGCCGGTGCGCATTCCAGCGTGAGGGCTGTTTCTTGACGACACGGCGATCCCCGTGACCGGCACCAATCCGATCGAGCAGCTCGCGGGCATCATGGCGATGTCCGGATTTCCTCTGTCTTCCGGCATGCGCATCGTCGAAGCCGGGCCGGGCAGGGTGTCGCTCGCCTTGTCGCGGCGGCCGGAGCTCACGCAGTTCTTCGGCCATTTCCATGGCGGCGTGATTGCCGGCCTCGCCGATCAGGCCGCCGGCGCCGCGGTAACCACCGCGCTTCCCAAGGGGCGCATCGCGGTGACGGTGGAGATCAAGATCAACTTCCTCGGTCCCGCGAGCGGCGAGGAAATCATAGCCCGCGCGGAAGCCATGCAGGTGGGCAATACGATAGGCGTTGCAAAGGTTGAAGTGTTCTCTCAAGACAAGGGGGCGGAACGCATCTGCGCGTTCGCCACCGCGACCATGCGCGCGGTTGACCTGCCAGCCGAGTTCCGATGACCGCCCAGGAACAACAGGACGAACATCACGACATTCGCGACGCCGTCGCAAAGCTTTGCGCCCAGTTTCCCGGCGAATACTGGCGCAAGCTGGATCGCCAGATGGCGTACCCAAGGGAATTCGTCGATGCGCTGACGAAGGCCGGCTATCTCTCGGTCCTGATCCCCGAGGAATATGGCGGCGCCGGACTGAAACTGTCGGCCGCGGCTGCGATCCTGGAGGAGATCCAGCGCGCGGGGTGCAATGGCGGCGGCTGCCACGCCCAGATGTACACCATGGGCACGCTGCTGCGGCACGGCAGCGACCAGCAGAAAGCAAAATGGCTGCCCGGGATCGCCAGCGGCGAATTGCGGCTGCAGGCCTTCGGCGTCACCGAGCCGACCAGCGGCACCGACACTTCCTCGCTGAAGACCTTCGCCAGGCGCGACGGCAACGACGGCTACGTCGTCAACGGCCAGAAGATATGGACCAGCCGCGCCGAATATTCCGACCTGATGATCCTGCTGGCGCGCACCACGCCGAAGGAGCAGGCCAAAAAGCGCACCGACGGCCTGTCGGTGTTCATCGTCGACATGCGGGAAGTGAAAGGCCGTGGCCTGGAGATCCGCCCGATCCGGACCATGATGAACCACGCCACCACCGAAGTGTTCTTCACCGACATGCCGGTGCCCGCGGAGAATTTGATCGGCGAGGAGGGCAAGGGTTTTCGCTACATCCTCTCCGGCATGAACGCCGAACGCATCCTGATCGCGGCCGAATGCATCGGCGACGCCAAATGGTTCATCGCGAAATCCACCGCCTATGCCAGGGAACGCGTGGTGTTCGGCCGCCCGATCGGCCAGAACCAGGGTGTCCAGTTCCCGATCGCCAAGGCCTATGCCGCGATGCGCGCCGCCGAGTTGATGGTGAAGGAAGCCACCCGCAAATATGAGGCCGGGCTCGATTGCGGCGCCGAGGCCAACATGGCCAAGATGCTGGCGGCGGATGCGTCCTGGGAAGCGGCGAACGCCTGCGTGCAGACCCATGGCGGCTTCGCTTTCGCCGAGGAATACGATATCGAGCGAAAATTCCGCGAGACGCGGCTCTATCAGGTCGCGCCGATCTCGACCAACCTCGTGCTGTCATTCGTCGCCGAGCATGTGCTCGGCATGCCCCGCTCCTACTGAGACAGAAACATGCTGCCGCTCGAAGGACTGACCGTCATCGCCGTCGAACAGGCGGTCGCCGCACCGTTCTGCAGTTCGCGGCTGGCGGACGCCGGCGCCCATGTCATCAAGGTGGAACGGCCGGAGGGCGATTTCGCCCGCAGCTACGACGCCGCCGCCAAGGGGCAAAGCAGCTATTTCGTCTGGCTCAACCGCGGCAAGGATTCCATGGTGATCGACCTCGCCACCATCGAGGGCCGGCAAGCCCTGGAAGATCTGATCGCCGGCGCGGATGTCTTGCTGCAGAACCTCAAGCCCGGCTCGATGGACAAGCTCGGCTTCGCGCTGCAACGCCTGCGCAGGGATTATCCGGCGCTGATCTGCTGCACCATATCAGGCTATGGCGATCACGGCCCCTACGCCGACCGCAAGGCCTATGACCTGCTGATCCAGGCGGAGAGCGGGCTCGCTTCGATCACCGGCGGGCCGGAGGGGCCGTCGCGGGTCGGCATTTCGGTCGTCGATATCGCGACCGGCGCCACCGCGCATGCCGCGATCCTCGAAGCGCTGATCGCGCGGGGGCGCAGCGGCAGGGGCGCCGACATCCGGATATCGATGTTCGACGTGATGGCCGACTGGCTGGCGGTGCCGTTGCTCAATTCGGAAGCCGGCAATCCGCCGCAGCGGATGGCGCTCGCCCATCCCTCGATCGCGCCTTACGGCGTGTTCCGCTCCAGGGACGCCAAGGAAATCCTGATCTCGATCCAGAGCGAACGCGAATGGAAAAAACTCTGCGCGGATGTGCTTGATAAGCCCGGTTTGCCCGACGATCCCCGATTCGCCAACATGGTCGAGCGCGTCCGCAACCGCCAGCTCACCGACAAGACCGTCGGCGACAGTTTTGCGACCATGTTGCGCGACGATCTCTTGAAGCGATTGTCAGACGCCGACATCGCCTTTGCCGAGGTCAACACCATGGCCGACCTCGCCCATCACCCGCATCTGCGCCGCATCGAGGTGGACACGCCGAACGGGCCGGTGAACTATCCCGCGCCCGCCGTGATCTTCGTCGATCAGCCGCGTCACTACGGCGCGGTGCCCGGCATCGGCCAGCACAGCGAACTTCCAAAAGCTTCTCGCGCCCGGACGAAATCGTCATGACCGAAAAACTCGCAGAAAAACCCGACCTCGACCATTTGCGGCAATGGATCGGCCGCACCGAGGAGGCTTCCGACATCGTCACCGCGCAACTGGTGAAGGGCCTGCGGGCAACGCTGTTCCAGGAGATCGGCGAGCCCAGGGCCGGTGACGCAGCACCCTTCACCACCCATTGGTGCCTGGCGCCGCCGGTGTTTCCGATGTCGCAGTTGAGCCCGGACGGCCACCCGACGCGAGGCGGCTTCCTGCCGCCGGTGCCGCTGCCGCGCCGGATGTGGGCCGGCGGCGAGCTGGAATTTTTCGACGCCCTGCGCGTCGGCGACGAAGCAAAACGCGCGTCGCGCATTTCCGACGTGACGATGAAGACCGGCAGCACCGGCGTCCTGTGCTTCGTTTCCGTGGAGCATCTCATCACCACACCGCGCGGCGCCGCGATCTGCGAGCGGCAGGATATCGTCTATCGCGAGATGTCGGGCCCGCAACCGGCCGCACCCGCCAGGCCTGCCGCGCCGCCGCCGGCCGCAAAGCACCGCGAAACCCACATGGCCGATCCCGTGCTGCTGTTCCGTTATTCGGCACTGACCTTCAACGGTCACCGCATCCATTACGATCGCGACTACGCCACCAGGGTCGAGGGCTATCCCGGCCTGATTTTTCACGGGCCCTTGCAGGCGGCCTTCATCGTCGAGCTCGCCGCAAAGCTTCATGGCGGCACGCCGCCAAAGAAATTCGTCTATCGCGGCGTGCAGCCGCTGTTCGAAGGCAGCGAATTCTCCATCAATGCCGACGACACCGCCGCCGGCATGGAGTTGTGGACCGCGAATTCGCAGGGCCAGCCGACGATGAAGGGCACCGCGACGTGGTGAGGTTCGTCGGGCTCAGACCGTCATTGCGAGCGAAGCGAAGCAATCCATTCCTGCTTTGCTTTGGCATGGATTGCTTCGTCGCTTCCGCCTTCGCCCGTTGGGCTACGGCGGACGAGTCGCTCCTCGCAATGACGAGCTAGGGGCAACGGCATTGTCCCGCAAGCCCGCCAAAGCGACCGGCAAGCCAGTCACCGTCAAGGACGCCACCTTCGGCCTGCTGCGCGCGTTCGGCATCACAAAAGTGTTCGGCAATCCCGGCTCGACCGAATTGCCGTTTCTCAGCGACTGGCCCGACGACATCGACTACGTGCTGGGCTTGCAGGAAGCTTCCGTCATCGGCATGGCCGACGGCTACGCCCAGGCCACCCGCAACGCCGGCTTCGTCAACCTTCATTCGGCGGCCGGTGTCGGCAACGCGCTCGGCAATATCTATACCGCGCACCGCAACCAGACGCCGCTGGTGGTCACCGCCGGCCAGCAGGCGCGCAGTATCTTGCCGCTGCAGGCGTTTCTCTACGCCGAACGCGCCTCGGAGTTCCCGCGGCCCTATGTCAAGTACAGCGTCGAGCCGGCGCGCGCGGAAGACGTGCCGGCGGCGATCGCGCGCGCCTATTACGTGGCGATGCAGCCGCCCTGCGGACCGACCTTCGTCTCGGTCCCGATCGACGACTGGACACGCCCGACACACGCCATCGAAGCCCGAAAGATCAGCCGCGAACTCGGCCCCGATGCGGAGGCGATGAGGGCGCTCGCCAAAGCGCTCTCCGAAAGCAGGCGCCCTGCCCTCGTCGTCGGCCCCGGCGTCGACCGTGCCGTGGCCGTCGATCTCATGGTGAAGGTCGCGGAGAAAGCCAAAGCCGCGGTCTGGGTCAGCCCGTTCTCGGCGCGCTGTTCGTTTCCGGAACGGCATCCGCAATTCGCAGGGTTCCTGCATGCCTCGCCGGCGCAAGTCTCGGACGCCCTGCGCGACCATGACCTCGTGGTTGTGATCGGCGCGCCGGTGTTCACCTTTCATGTCGAGGGCCATGCCACGATCTTCGATGGCACGACCGCGATCTTCCAGATCACCGACGATCCGGCCGCGGCGGCGGTCACGCCCATCGGCACCAGCATCGTCGCCACCATGAAGCCGGCGCTTTCGATGTTGCTCGACTTGTTGCCCGGGACCAGCCGCACGGCGCCGGCCGGCCGTATCCTGCCGCCCGCACCGGCCGCGGCCGATCCGATCCCTGCCGAATAC
>NZ_JBAVNZ010000648.1:0-16102 GCF_049691595.1 Bradyrhizobium sp. | reverse complement strand
GCACCGTTCCCGGCGACCAGGCGTTCACGCCGCTGTCGGAAAGCAAGTGCTCGCTGTTGAAGAAATAAGGACGACCGCCCGCCGGCCCAGCGCCGGAGGGCACGATTTCCGTGTTACAATTTGATTGAGTGCGAAAGATCGATCGATGCAGGCTCTCTACGCACAGCTTCTGGTGGGACTGATCAACGGCTCGTTCTACGCGCTGCTCAGTCTGGGGCTCGCCGTGATCTTCGGCATGCTCAACATCATCAATTTCGCCCATGGCGCGCTCTACATGATGGGCGCTTTCTGCGCGTATTTTCTCCTCAACCTGACCGGGCTCGGATACTGGCCGGCGTTGATCATCGCGCCGATCGCCGTCGGCATTTTCGGCATGATCCTGGAACGGACCATGCTGCAATGGCTGTCCGGGCTCGACCATCTCTACGGCCTGCTCCTGACCTTCGGCATCGCGCTGATCGTGCAGGGCGTGTTCCAGAACTATTTCGGATCGTCCGGCCTGCCCTATGCCATCCCCGATGAATTGAAGGGCGGCATGAATCTCGGCTTCATGTTCTTACCCGTCTACCGCGGCTGGGTGGTGATCTTCTCGCTCGTGGTCTGCCTCGCCACCTGGTTCCTGATCGAGAAGACGCGGCTCGGCGCCTATTTGCGCGCCGCGACCGAAAATCCGACGCTGGTGCGCGCGTTCGGCGTCAACGTGCCAAGGATGATCACGCTGACCTACGGGCTCGGCGTCGGCCTTGCCGCGCTCGCCGGGGTGCTGTCGGCCCCGATCAACCAGGTGCGGCCGCTGATGGGTGCCGATCTCATCATCGTCGTGTTCGCGGTGGTCGTGATCGGCGGCATGGGTTCGATCATGGGATCGATCATCACCGGCTTCGCGCTCGGCGTGATCGAGGGACTGACCAAATACTTCTATCCCGAGGCCTCCAACACCGTGGTATTCGTCCTGATGGTGCTGGTGCTGCTGGTGAAGCCAACAGGACTGACCGGACGGGCGGCCTGACATGAGCGCGATCACCGACGATACCCTGCCGGTAACCCCCCGCGCGATGCGCGATGAGATGATCGTGTTCGCGGTGATGGCTGTGCTGCTGGCGAGCGTGCCGATGACCGGGATCTATCCGTTCTTCGTGATGCAGGCGCTGTGCTTTGCGCTGTTGGCCTGCGCGTTCAACCTCCTGATCGGCTATGGCGGCCTGCTCTCGTTCGGACATGCGATGTTCCTTGGCACCGCCGGCTATTTCTCGGCGCATGCGCTCAAGGTCTGGGGGCTGTCGCCCGAGCTCGGAATTGTCGTCGGTACCGCCGGCGCCGCGGCGCTCGGTGTCATCACCGGCCTCATCGCCATCCGCCGTCAGGGCATCTACTTCTCGATGATCACGCTGGCGCTGTCGCAGCTTCTGTATTTCATCTATCTGCAGACGCCGTTCACCCATGGTGAAGACGGCATTCAGGGCATCCCGCAGGGCCATCTGTTCGGGATTTTCAATCTCGCCAACCCGACGGTGCTCTATTACGTGGTGCTGGCCGGTTTCCTCGGCGGCTTCCTCCTGATCTACCGCACCATCAACTCGCCGTTCGGCGAGGTCCTGAAAGCGATCCGCGAGAATGAGCCGCGCGCGATCTCGCTTGGCTACAAGACCGACCAGTACAAGCTCTTGGCCTATATTCTCTCCGGCACGCTCGCAGGCTTTGCCGGCTCGCTGAAGGTGTTCGTTGCGCAGAACGCCTCGCTCACCGACGTGCACTGGTCGATGTCGGGCGAAATCGTGCTGATGACCCTGGTCGGGGGCCTCGGCACCGTGTTCGGCCCGGTGGTCGGCGCCTTCGTCATCATCGCCATGCAGCAATATCTGGCTGGCTTCGGCCAGTGGGTGACGGTCATCCAGGGCGTCATCTTCGTCGCCTGCGTGCTGACCTTCCGCCGCGGCGTGATCGGCGAGATCGCGCATTACTTGCGGCGCTCGCTGTAAACCTGCGCGCGTGTCCCGGACGCGGCGCAGCGCGTAGCGCTGCCTCCGCAGAGCCGGGACCCGTTGCTCTTCCAAAGCAAGATAGACCCCGGCTCAGCAGCGCAGCGCCAAAAAGCGCTGCACTGCGTCCGGGGAACTGCCGACAAAGCGGTGGATGACCGGGGCGGGGGCCGTCCGCCACGCGCTTTCGCCGCGAAATCGGTCTATGACAGTTTTGTGACGGACCGTTCGACCGGCCGTTCCAGAACGATGGAAAACACCCATGTTGCGCCTGTTTCGTGCCCTTTTGCCCAGGGAGGAGCGGTTTTTCGACCTGTTTGCCCGGCATGCCCGGACCGTGGCCCAGGGTGCGAAGGCGCTGCAGGACATGCTGCGCGGCGGCGACGAGACCCCGGTCTTCTGTCAGCGCGTCAACCAGTTCGAACACGACGCCGACAACATCACCCGCGAGGTGCTGACCGCGGTCCGGCGCACCTTCATCACGCCGTTCGACCGCGGCGACATCAAGAACCTGATCACGGCGATGGACGACGCCATCGACCAGATGCAGCAGACCGCGAAAGCCGTGGTGCTGTTCGAGGTGCGCAGCTTCGAGCCGCCGATGCGCGAAATGGGAACGCTGCTGGTCGAGTGCGCCGATCTGGTCGGCCGCGCGCTGCCGCTGCTGAAATCGATCGGCCCCAACGTCGCCATGCTGACGCAGATCACCGAGGAACTGACCAAGCTCGAAGGCCGGGTCGACGATCTCCACGACATCGGCCTGAAAGAGCTGTTCCTCAAACACCGCGACGCCAACGCGATGGATTTCATCGTCGGCGCCGAAATCTACAAACACCTCGAGAAGGTCGCCGACCGTTTCGACGACGTCGCCAACGAGATCAACAGCATCGTGATCGAGCAGGTATAGGGCAGGGCCATCACGTGGACGCCACTCTCGGTCTGCCGATTCTGGTGCTGTTGATCGCGGTCGCGCTGCTGTTCGACTTCCTCAACGGGCTGCACGACGCCGCCAATTCGATCGCCACCATCGTGTCGACCCGCGTGCTGCGGCCGCAATATGCGGTGCTCTGGGCGGCGTTCTTCAACTTCATCGCCTTCCTGGTGTTCGGGCTTCACGTCGCCAACACCATCGGCACCGGGATCATCGATCCCGGCGTCGTCGATGCCACGGTGATCTTCGCCGCCCTGGCCGGCGCCATCGTCTGGAACCTGATTACATGGGCGCTCGGAATTCCGTCGTCCAGTTCGCATGCGTTGATCGGCGGGCTGGTCGGCGCCGGCATGGCCAAGGCAGGGATTTCGGCCGCGGTCTGGGGCGGCCTCTCCAAGACGCTGCTGGCGATCGTGGCGTCGCCGCTGGTCGGATTCCTGCTGGCGCTGCTGCTGGTTGCGATCGTATCCTGGCTGTCGGTGCGCTCGACGCCGTTCGCGGTCGATCGCGCCTTCCGCATCCTGCAATTCGTCTCGGCGTCGCTGTACTCGCTTGGCCATGGCGGCAACGATGCGCAGAAGACCATGGGCATTATCGCGGTGCTGCTCTATTCGCAGGGCCACCTCGGCGATCGCTTCGAAATCCCGTTCTGGGTGGTGCTGGCCTGCCAGGCCGCGATGGCGCTGGGCACCCTGATGGGCGGCTGGCGGATCGTCCGCACCATGGGGCTGCGGATCACCCGCCTGACGCCGATGCAGGGCTTTTGCGCGGAAACCGGTGGCGCGGCGACCCTGTTCATGGCGACCTGGCTCGGGGTTCCCGTGTCCACCACCCACACCATTACCGGCGCCATCGTCGGGGTCGGCGCGGCGCGGCGGGCCTCGGCGGTGCGCTGGAACGTGGCCAGTTCGATCATTTATGCCTGGGTGATCACGATTCCAGCCTCGGCGCTGGTGGCCGCGCTGACCTATTGGGCGGTGCTGCTGCTGCGATAGCGGCTGCGGACGGGCCGCAAGATCCCTATATGAGCGCTACGGATCCCGCTTGATCCAGCCCGGTTTCCCTGCCAAACGCTCGAGCCCCATGTCCGATCTTGCCGTGCCAGCCGAATCGCCGTCCCGCTCGCCGCTTGCCGATGAAGTGGCGCGGCGGCGGACCTTTGCGATCATTTCCCATCCGGACGCCGGCAAGACCACGCTGACCGAAAAACTGCTGCTGTTCGGCGGCGCCATCAACCTCGCCGGCCAGGTCAAGGCCAAGGGCGAGCGGCGCAACACCCGCTCCGACTGGATGAAGATCGAGCGCGAGCGCGGCATCTCGGTCGTCACCTCGGTGATGACATTCGAGTTCGAAGGCCGCGTGTTCAACCTGCTGGACACCCCGGGCCACGAGGATTTTTCCGAGGACACCTACCGCACGCTGACGGCGGTCGATTCCGCGGTCATGGTGATCGACGCCGCCAAGGGCATCGAGGCGCGGACGCGAAAACTGTTCGAGGTCTGCCGGCTGCGCGACATCCCGATCATCACCTTCATCAACAAGATGGACCGCGAAAGCCGCGACACCTTCGAACTCTTGGACGAGATCGAAAAGACGCTGGCGCTCGACACCACGCCGATGACCTGGCCGGTCGGCCGCGGCCGCGACTTCCTCGGCACCTATGATGTCGTCAATGGCGGCGTCCGGTTGCTGGAAGGCGGCGGCGCCAAGACCGGCGCGGCGCTCGAGATCGACATCGCCGATCTCGCCGGCCGCAACGCCAATCTCGACGTCGCCGAGGTCAGGGACGAACTGGCGCTGGTGTCGGAAGCCTGCAAGCCGTTCGACCTCGAGGCGTTTCGCGAGGGCCATCTGACCCCGGTGTATTTCGGCAGCGCGCTGCGCAATTTCGGCGTCGGCGATTTGCTCGAGGGTCTGGGCCGCTTCGCGCCGGCGCCCCGCGCGCAGGAAAGCAATTTGCGCAAGGTCGAGGCGGCCGAGCCGCGCATGAGCGCCTTCGTGTTCAAGATCCAGGCCAATATGGACCCCAACCACCGCGACCGCATCGCCTTCGCGCGGCTGTGCTCGGGAAAACTCAGCCGCGGCATGAAGGCGAAGCTGGTGCGCACCGGCAAGAACATCAGCCTGTCGAGCCCGCAATTCTTCTTCGCGCAGGACCGCGCGCTGGCGGACGAAGCCTTTGCCGGCGATGTCGTCGGCATCCCCAACCACGGCACCTTGAGGATCGGCGACACCCTGACCGAAGGCGAAGATCTCACTTTTGTCGGCGTGCCGAGTTTTGCGCCGGAAATCGTCCGCCGGGTGCGGCTGACCGACGCCATGAAGGCCAAGAAGCTGAAGGAGGCGCTGCAGCAGATGTCGGAGGAGGGCGTGGTGCAGGTGTTCCGCCCCCGCGACGGCGCGCCGGCCCTGGTCGGCGTGGTCGGCCCGCTGCAGCTCGACGTGCTGAAGGCGCGGCTCGATGCCGAATATTCGCTGCCGGTGGAGTTCGAAGTCTCCGAATTCCAGCTGGCGCGCTGGATCGCGTCCGACGACCGCAAGAAGCTCGAGGCCTTCATCGCCGCCAACGGCTCCGGGGTCGCCGACGACGTCGACGGCGACCCGGTGTTCCTCGCCAGGAACGAGTTCTATCTCGGCTACACGCGCGAACGCGCCGAGGGCATCACCTTTTCCAGCGTCAAGGACGTGAAGAAGAAGGGGTAGGGCGCTGCCGCTGCTGCGCGGGTCTTGCGTCGCCGGGGAACCTTGCAAATACCTCGATCGGCACGGCACGATTTGCGCTGCGCCGCAGGTCGCGGAACCGCTGGGCCGTGAAAGGAAGTGAACCAAGCCACGCTTGATGGCCGTGGGCGAAAGCCGCATGCTGAGGGCGTTTCCTCGAGGGTTGCGGCATGCTCCGGCGCATCGTCATCCTTCTGATCTTTGCCCTGATTGGAATTGGCGTCGCGGAGCGCGCCGACGCCGGGCAGCGGCATCCGATCAACCCCACGCCGTTCTCGCATGCGCCCTGCAGCGTACTCGACGGCCAGCCCTGCACGCCGTCATACTGCAGCGTGTTCAATCACGGGCCATGCATCCCCGAAATCGACTACCCCTACGGCCAAGACCTGCAGCTTACGATCGTAACCGTGCCGCCGCGGGACCAGGCCGCGAAGTACCAGAAGCCCGACCATGATCTCGACACCATCGGCGATCTGTTCGCGATGCTGCGGTCCTGCTGGTCGCCGCCGCCCGCCGATGGCGCGCGCCAGGGCATGCAGATGTCGGTCCGCTTCAGCTTCAAGCGCTCGGGCGACATGATCGCAGCACCCCGCCTGACCTTTGCGACATCCGGCGTCCCGGCGGACACCCGCGCCCTTTACCTCAAGGCGATCACTGCCTCGCTCGAGGGGTGCCTGCCGCTGAAATTCACCGGCGGCCTCGGCGGCGCACTGGCCGGGCGGCCGATTGCGATCCGCTATGTCGATAATCGCGAATTGGGCCAGCAGACGGAGAAGCGGTGAGCTACGCGCGTCATTCCGGGGCGCGCAGAATGCGCGAACCCGGAATCTCGAAGTTGTCTTGCACAGTTCCACAACGTCGGGATTCCGGGTCTGGCCCATTGGGCCATCCCGGAATGACGACAAGCATTTTGGCGCATTGCAGCGATGGCCGCTAAAGTGATACTCGATGAGCCGGCGAAGCCGGCGACACAGGGGAGAGCGTCATGGGACTGCTGGTGATGATCCTGGGCCTCGTGCTGTTCCTGGGCGTCCATACGCTCACCACCCGGCGCGAATTGCGCGGGCGGTGCATCGCCATGATGGGCGAGGGCGGCTACAAGATCGGCTATGCGCTGGCCTCGGTCGCGGGCCTTGCGCTGATCGTCTGGGGTTTTGCGCATTACCGCGCGACCGGGTGGATCGACGTCTGGCACCCGCCGACCGCCTTCAAGCACATCGCGGTGGCGCTGATGCTGCCCGCCGTCATCATGGTGGTGGCGTCCTATATCCGCGGCCGCATCTACACGACGCTGAAGCATCCGATGCTGACCGGCGTGAAACTGTGGGCGGCGGCGCATCTTTTGGCCAATGGCGACCTCGGATCGATCATCCTGTTCGGCGCGTTCCTGGGATGGGCGGTGTTTGACCGGATTTCGCTGAAGCATCGAGCTGACACCGGCGCGCCGCCAATCCCCGTCGGCGGCCCAGCCAACGACCTGATCGCGATCGCCGTCGGCATCGTCGCTTACCTGGCGCTGGTATTCGCGTTCCACCCCGCCGTGATTGGCGTCCCCGTCGTCGGAGCCTAGCGGCATGAAGGCGAAAGGCTGAGCCGGGGCGATGGACTGGTCGCAGCGTTCAATTCCCGCGATGCGGCTCGAGCCGCGCTTCGGCGATCGCATCGTGCCGGCATTTTGCGAGCGGCCTAACAGCCTCTGGGCGATGGTCGCCGATGCGGCCGCCAGCAACCCCGATGGCGAAGCGCTGGTCTGCGGCGCCAGGCGCATGACATGGCGTGAGGTTGAACAAGAATCCAGGCAAGTCTCGGCCGGTCTCACAAAACTCGGCCTGCAAAGCGGCGATCGTGTCGCGGTGCTGCTCGGCAACCGCGTCGAATTCGTGCTGACATTGTTCGCGGCCGCCCATGCCGGCCTGGTGACGGTCCTGCTCGGCACGCGCCAGCAAAAGCCCGAGATCGCCTATGTGCTGACCGACTGCGGCGCAAAACTCCTGATCCACGAGGCGACGCTGGCCGATCGCGTGCCCGAAGCGCATCAGGTTCCCGATCTGACGCATCGGATTTCCGTCGCCGACGAAGGCGTGTCGGCATTTTCCGCCCTGCTCGGCAACGCCCCGTCGCAGTCGGCCGCCGATGTCGGCGAAGAAGACACTGCGATGATCCTCTATACGTCGGGCACCACGGGGCGGCCCAAAGGCGCGATGCTCGCGCATTGCAACATCATCCATTCGGCGATGATCTACCAGGCCTGCATGGGGCTGACCTCGGCCGATCGTTCGATCGCCGCCGTCCCGCTCGCCCATGTCACCGGCGTTGTCGCCAATATCATGACGATGGCCCGCTGCGCCGGCGCGCTGATCATCCTCGCCGAGTTCAAGGCGGCCGGCTACCTCGAGGTCGCCGCGCGCGAGCGCGCGACCCAGACGGTGATGGTGCCGGCGATGTATAATCTCTGCCTGCTGCAGGCCGACTTCGCGGCGTACGATCTCTCGGCGTGGCGGATCGGCGGCTATGGCGGCGCGCCGATGCCGATCGCGACCATCGAACGGCTGGCTGTCGCCGTTCCCGGCCTGAAACTGATCAATGCCTATGGCGCGACCGAGACCTCGTCGCCATCGACCATCATGCCGCCGGAGTTCACGGCCTCGCACATCGACAGCGTCGGGCTGCCATGCCCGGGCGCGCAGATCATCGTCATGGATGCCGATGGCCGCGAGCTGCCGCGCGGCGAGATCGGCGAAATCTGGATTCACGGCGGCTCCGTCATCAAGGGCTACTGGAACAATCCGGACGCGACCGCCGAGAGCTTTACCGCCGGCTACTGGCATTCCGGCGATCTCGGTTCGATCGACGCCGCGAACTTTGTCCGCGTGTTCGACCGCCAGAAGGACATGATCAACCGCGGCGGGCTGAAAATCTATTCCGCCGAAGTCGAGTCGGTGTTGGCCGGCCATCCCGATGTGGTCGAAAGCGCGATCATCGCCAAGCCTTGCCCGGTGCTCGGCGAACGCGTGCATGCCGTGGTCGTGACCCGCAACGAGATCAGCGGCGACGCCTTGCGCGGCTGGTGCGCCGAGCGGCTCTCGGACTACAAGGTGCCGGAGACGATGGCGCTGACCACGGAGCCGCTGCCGCGCAACGCCAATGGCAAGGTGATCAAGCGGCAATTGCGCGAGGCGTTTGCCGCGACCTGGGCGCTGACGCAATAGCGGCCGCGCTTGGGCCGGGGCCCATGAAACGAACGCCTGCATCACGATAGGCCGCCGCGGTTTTGCCGGCTCATCGCTTGATGCAACTTTTTCTTCACGATCAACGCTTCGTTCACCATGAAGGCTTCGTTCACTATGAGGACAAATCCCCTGAATCCTTGCTGAAAACTCCTTCGAGTCTCAAGTCGGCTTATACCTTTGCGGCCTAATTATGCCGGGTGAAGAAGCTGCTGCCCACCCGAAGTCCAGATATCCCGGCGTAAACAGATAGTAAGCGTATGAAGACCGCCCGCATTATCGTCCTGATCGTCGCTCTCAGTGCCGGCGGGATCGCAGCCTATCTCGCCAGAGGAGCTGATAGCAAAACTCTCCCGGTCGAGCCGGTTGCGCAATTGCAGACGGCGGATGTTCTGGTGGCGAAGTCCGACATCGGTCTTGGCCAGTCGGTCAGCCCGGACAATCTGCAATGGCAGACCTGGCCGGCCGCGACCGCGAGCGACAACTTCATCAAGCGCAGCGCACGGCCTGATGCGACGACCCAGATCGCCGGCTCGATCGCGCGTGCGCCCTTTATCGCAGGCGAACCGATCCGCGAGCAGAAGCTCGTCAAGGCCAATGGGTCGGGCTTCATGGCCGCGATCCTGCCCGCAGGCCAGCGCGCCGTCTCGACCGAAATCTCGCCCGAGACCGGCGCCGGCGGCTTCATCCTCCCGAACGACCGGGTCGATGTCATTCTTTCCAGGCGCGAGAAGAATCCGGACCAGCGCGGCGGCGGGCCGGATATCGTCAATTCGGAAATCATCCTGGCCAATATCCGCGTTCTCGCGATCGACCAGGCGCCGAAGGAAAAAGACGGCAGCAACGCGCTGGTCGGCAAGACAGTCACGCTCGAGTTGAAGCCCGAGCAGGCCGAGACGCTGGCCCGTTCGCGCCAGAGCGGCACGCTGTCGCTGGCGCTGCGCAGCATCGCCGATGTCAACATGGTCGAGAATGGAACCGACGATCACGCCCCGAAACGAGGCGCGAGCGTCAATGTGGTTCGCTACGGGGTTGCAAGCTCCACGACGACACAGAAGTGATCGAAGGGACGTCTGAGATGAAATGCTGGAGAAATCGTCGGCCCGCCCGGGCCTTCCTGGCCTGCGCGCTGTCGTTTCCGGTCGTTGCCGGGCTGATGCTAGATCCGGCCCTGACGCGGGTTGCGGCGAGCGAATCCACGGCAACGCCGGTTGTCGCCGCCGCTCAGGCCAAGACACGCTTTCTCGCGCTCGGCATCGGCAAATCCGTGGTCGTCGATTTGCCGCGCGAGGTCAAGGACGTGCTGGTCGCCGATCCCAAGATCGCCAATGCCGTCGTCCGCTCCGCGCAGCGCGCCTACATCATCGGCGCGGCGGTCGGCCAGACCAACGTCGTGTTCTTCGATGCCGAAGGCAATCAGGTCGCGGCCTATGACATCGCGGTCAAGCGCGATCTCAACGGCGTGCGCGCCGCGCTGAGGCAAACGCTGCCGGGAATCCAGATCGAAGGCGTCGGCGACGGCGTGATTCTGACCGGTTCGGTATCGAGCCCGATCGAGGCACAGCAGGCCGGCGATCTCGCGGCGCGGCTGGTCGGCGGCCCCGACAAGGTCGTCAACTCGATCGCCGTCCGGGGCCGCGATCAGGTGATGTTGAAGGTCAATGTCTCGGAAGTGCGGCGCGACATCGTCAAACAGATGGGCGTCGATCTCAGCGCCAGCATGAATTACGGCACCGCGGTCGTGAACTTCAACAACAGCAATCCGTTCACCGCCTTTGGCCGGCCGCTGGTCAGCGACAACGGCGCCAGCCTCTCGGGCATCGCCAAGGGCCTGCCCACGGTAACCGCCACGATGCGCGCGATGGAAAGCGCCGGCGTGGTGCGGACGCTGGCTGAGCCCAACCTGACGGCAATCTCGGGCGAGTCCGCGACCTTCATCGCCGGCGGCGAATTTCCGATTCCCGCGGGCTATTCCTGCGATCCGGTCACGCATGTCTGCACCACCCAGATCACCTACAAGAAATTCGGCATCTCGCTCAACTTCACGCCGGTGGTGCTGTCCGAAGGGCGGATCAGCCTGCGCGTGATGACCGAGGTCTCCGAACTGTCCAACGACAATGCGATCACGCTGAACCAGGCCGGAAATTCGCTGACCGTGCCCTCGATCAGGACGCGGCGTGCGGAAACGACGCTGGAAATACCATCGGGCGGTTCGATGGCGATGGCAGGCCTGATCCAGGAACAGACCAAGCAGGCCATCAACGGATTGCCCGGCCTGGACGCGTTGCCGATTCTGGGCGCGCTGTTCCGCAGCCAGGACTTCGTCAACAACCAGACCGAACTGATGGTGCTGGTGACGCCCTTTGTGGTTCGGGCGGTCGCGCAGAAGGAGCTGTCACGTCCCGATGACGGGTTTGCGCCCGCATCCGATTCCCAATCGACGCTGTTGGCCCAGCTCAGCCGGATTTACGGCGTTCCCGGCCGCGCCGAAACCGTTGGAAGCTATCACGGCAACTTTGGCTTCATCATTGACTGAGACAGGGCGGCCCTAGCAATGCGGGAGGACAGGACGATGACGAACAGAACACCGGTCGGTCGCCACCGGACCCTGCGCCGGTTGGGCGCATTGATTGGCCTTTCAGCCGCGCTGGGCGCGTGCACCTCAGGCGGCGGAGAAGTCGTGACTGCGAGCGTTCCCGCCGATTATCGCCTGCGCCATCCGATCGCGATCCAGGAAGCCGACCGCTCGGTCGTGATTTTCGTCGGTCAGGCGCGCGGCGGCCTGTCCGCTTCGCAGCGCGCCGACGTGATGGGACTGGCGCGGATTTGGGTCGGCGAGGGAACCGGCGCGATCGTGGCCGATGTGCCGTTCGGCACGCCGAACGCACGGGCTGCGGCCTCCGCATTCCGGGAAGTTCAGGCGGTACTCGCCGCGGGCGGCGTGCCTCCGCGCGGAATCAAGTCGCGTCACTACCATCCCGACGACCCGCGCACGCTGCCGGCGATCCGGCTGAGCTATCCCAGGATTGCGGCGGTTGCCGGACCCTGCGGTCGGTGGCCGGAGGATCTTGGCCTCTCGATCATGAACCGGGACTATTCCGAAAACAGGCCGTACCACAATTTCGGCTGTGCCACCCAGCGCAACCTTGCCGCGATGGTCGACAATCCATCCGACCTCGTGCAGCCGCGATCTGAAATCGCCGCCTATACGGCGCGGCGTACGGTGGCCTTCGAGAAATATCGTAAAGGCACCTCGACCACGACGATCTACCCCGAAGCCGAAAAGGCCAAACTCAGCGATACAGGCAAATGATGAGCTACGCCCGTCAAAAATCCGAACAGCAGGCGGACATCACGCCGCCGGCAAACGATTACATCGCTCCCGCACCTCGCGTGTCGGTGCAGGCCTTTTGCGTGACCGAGAACACCGCGGCCGCCGTGCGGTCGGCGGGCGAGGACCGCCGCCTCGGCAAGGTTCATCTCTCGGTTCAAATGGGTGGCATGGAGGCCGCCGTCGAAATCTATGACACGCAGCCCACACCGAACGTGATCGTCCTGGAAACCGAAGGCAAGAGCGACATCCTCGCGGGACTTGATCAGCTCGCGACCGTGTGCGATCCCGGAACCCGCGTTGTCGTGATCGGCACCGCCCACGATGCCGCGCCCTATCGCGAACTGGTGCGTCGCGGCGTCAATGACTACGTCATTGGTCCGGTCGGTGCGCTTGACGTGGTGCGCTCGATTTGCAGCCTGTTCTCGGCATCGGAGGCCATCAGCGTCGGCCGTATCGTCGCCATCGTCGGCGCCAAAGGCGGCGCCGGTGCATCCACCGTCGCGCACAACGTGGCCTGGGCGATCGCGCGCGATCTGGCGATGGATTCCGTCGTCATCGATCTCGACCTCGCCTTCGGCACCGCCGGTCTCGATTACAACAAGGATCCGCTTCAGGGCATAGCCAACGCGGTATTCTCGGGCGACCGGCCCGATACCGCTTTCATCGATCGATTGCTCTCGAAATGCACCGATCGTCTCAGCCTGCTGGCGGCGCCAGCGACGCTCGAGCGGGTCTACGACCTCGGCGAGCAAGCCTTCGATGCGATCTTCGATACGCTACGGATGACCACGCCCTGCATCGTGCTGGACATCCCGCATCAATGGTCGGGATGGACCAGGCGCGCCTTGGTCGGTGCGGACGATATCCTGATTGTCGCCGAGCCGGACCTCGCCAATCTGCGAAATGCCAAGAACATGCTGAACCTGCTGAAGGCGGCTCGGCCCAACGACCGCGCGCCGCTGTATTGTCTGAACCAGGTCGGGATGTCGAAGCGTCCGGAAATCACCGTCCGCGAATTCGCCAAGGCCATCGAGAGCCAGCCGATCGCGGCTATTCCATGCGATCCGCGACTGTTCGGCGAGGCCGCCAACAACGGCCAGATGATCGCGGAAATATCCGCCCGTCACCGCACCACTGAAATGTTCCTGCAGATGGCCCATCAGCTGACAGGCCGCGGCGAAACCAGGAAGCCGCGGCGCTCGTTCCTGTCGCCGATCATGAGCAGGTTGCGGGCAAGCAAGGCGTAACGGATCGCGGCCAGGTCATCCGGGGCGGTTTCAAATCAATCGGAGCGTCCGACGGCTGCCACCGGCAGTCTGTCCACGCCTGTGCCGGCAGTCTTTTTCCGGGACAGCAATTGCCTGAGATACGCGACGTTCGCGGCCGCTTCCTCGGCCGGCCGATCGGCCTTCACGATACTTTCAGCCTCGGCCAGGCGGCCCTGCAGGCCGATCACCAATCCCAGATTAAGCCGCACACGCGGATCCGCATCCGGACGGCCGGCAGCGTGGCGCAAGGTCTCCTCGGCCTTGGGCAGGTCTTTTGAAAGGGCGTATGAAAGGCCGAGATTGGACAGCACCGAAGGTTCTTCGGGCGCGATTTTCAGCGCGCTCGAATAGTACTGCCGCGCTTCGTCATATCGGCCGAGTTGATCGAGGACCGCCCCTTGAGCCGAGAGGATCCGCCAATCGGGGTCATCGGGGGTGTGGGCGCGGCTCAGCACGTCGAATGCCTGTTGGAAATTGCCATTGTCCGCCAGCGCTCGCCCATAGCCGGCAAGAAGCGCCTTGTTGCTGGGGTCAGCGATCGTCGCCTGCTCCAGCACCGCCACCGCCTGGGACCGCTGGCCGGCGCCGCGGAGCGCCTTTCCGTATTGTAACGCCGCGTCGGGATCCTTGGGGCTGGCGCGAAAACGATCGCGATGGAACTCGACCCCCTGCGGCGGGTCGGCGGCGCGGCTTGCTTCGGTCTTCTCCCCCAACGCCCCGGTGATATCCGAAGTGCCGGCGGTCTGGCAGCCGCAAAGCGCCAGCGCGAGCATCGCGGACGCTGCCGCGCATGCAACGGGTCTGGCAAGGCAATATTGTCGGAGCTTCTGCTGGAGCACGTAATTTGACCCATAGCCGGTGACTGCCCACCAATGCTTGCAGGTTAACCCTAAGTTGAGGTTAAAGAGGCGCGGCGCTGGTCGCCGCTTGCCGAGTGCAAGCAGGGGCGATGTCGTCGTTGCCGGTGCGGCGACAGGGCGGCTCGATCGCGGGCGCAGGAGTGCCGGCGGCCTCAATGTGTTGCAGCGGCCTTTCGGTCTAGTCGACGAACTGGGCGCCGAATTCACAACCGATCCGCCACGCCAGCCGGCATTGGCGCGGGTTGCCGGTTGACAGGATGATGGTGAACTCGGGGGGAATGTCGAGATATTCGGCGACGACCTTGAGGCCGCCATCGGACACGTCCGTGATTGTGCAGTCGCGCGGCAGCGAGCCGGTCCCGAACTGGATCTTCGCGAGCCTCTTGCAAACGTGACGTTCGCTTCTACGTCGATTCGCCAACATGTCGGTCCTTCACCTTCCCCAATAGAACAGCTCATCTGGAGCCCCTCCCGTTCTACACAAGGATTGTTGGAATACGCCTAGCGAAACCGCGCGCAATCTATCGTTTCGCCTTGAATTCTGTTTACCTTGCTCGCTCGGAGGTGGCCCAGCCCTGGTCTTGGTGATGTGTCCGGGTAACGCCTTGATCCGGCTGGCTTTGCCTTGTCGTCGCCATATCGTTAGGGTAACGCCGCCGCCATACTGGACCACGCGCATGGGCGTCAGCGGGCCGGGCTGCGGCTCCAAGGGATGGGATAGCCTTAAGTGTCTGATTTATTTGACGAAGTCGATGAGGACGTCCGCCGCGATCAGCTCAAACAGCTGTGGGACAAGTATTCGGTCTTCATCGTCGCCGGGGCGCTCCTGATCATCGCCGGCGTTGGCGGCTGGCGGGGCTATGAATACCTGGAGGCCCAGAGGGCGGCCGAGGCGGGCGCGGCTTTCGACAAGGCTGCCGAACTCTCCGAACAGAACAAGCATGCCGAGGCCGAAGCCGCCTTTGCCGATCTGGCGGCGAAGGCGCCATGGGGATACCGCGTGCTGGCGCGGCTGCGGACGGCCGCGGAAGTCGCCAGCCGGGATCCGCAAGGCGCGGCGAAAATGTTCGACGATATTGCCGCCGATCGCAGCGTCGGCGCGGCGGAACAGGATCTGGCGCGGATTCGCGCCGCCCAGTTGCTGCTGGAGACCACCACCTATCCGAACATGCTGCAGCGCCTTGAATCCGCCACCGCGCCGGCATCGACCTTCCGCCATAGCGCGCGCGAATTGCTGGCGCTGTCGGCCTGGCGCGGCAATGACGCCACGGCGGCGCGGCAGTGGCTCGATCTGATCGCCGATGATGGCGAGACGCCGCCCAGCCTGCGCTCGCGCGCCGAGGCGCTGCAGGCCATGTTGCCGCCGGTCGCCAAGAGCTGACGTGAGACATTGACCATGGGCCGCTCGCACCGTTTGATCGCAGCATTGGTCGCCATCGCGCTTTGCGGCGTGCTGGGCGGCTGCGCCGGCGGCATGGGCAGCTTTGATCCGTCCGATCTGCTCGACTTCCTCGACACCAAGAAAAAACTCCCGGGCGAGCGCAAGCCGGTTTTCCCGGATGGCGTGCCGGGGCTCGAGCAGGGCGTGCCGAAGCAATTATACAAGGGTTCAAGGCAGGAGCAGATCGACCAGCAGAATGCAGCCGATGCCGCCGCGCCGCCGGAACAGCCGAAGTCGAAGCGCGCCGCCAAAGGCAAGGGCAAGCAGGCTCCCGCCAGCGCGGCGCCGGCGGCCAATGCTGCCGATCCCGATGCGGCGCCGCCCGAGGAAGAGGGCGGCAC
>NZ_JBAVNZ010000647.1:0-6575 GCF_049691595.1 Bradyrhizobium sp. | reverse complement strand
CCCGGTCGAGCGAGAGAGTAAATAGGTTTTCTCGATCGAGGCGCTGCCTGCCGGCTGATGGCAGGACCGCATCTGCCCGTCATAGGACTTGTAGGTTCCCGATGCCGGATCGTAGCTCCGAAACCGGCTGCAGTCGTTTGAGCCAGCGGCGTGCTGGCGCGGATCGCGCCTTGGCGGTAGTGGAATTGTTTCAGCCGCTTTGCGCATCGATTTGCTTTCGCCGGGCGCGGCTTCCTCCGATCGTTTCGCCTCCTGTGTCGCTTCCGGCTGTTTTGCCGCGGGCTTCTCTTCTGCAACCGCGGGTTTCTCTTCCACGGTCGCGGGCTTCACTTCCGCAACCGCGGGTTTCTCCTCCACGGCTGCGGGTTTCTCTTCCACAGCGGCCGACTTCTGCTCCGCAGCCGGTCCGCGCTGCCGTTCGAGAAATGCCTTGCAGTGAATCGGGAACACGCTTTCGCCGGAAACGGTCAGGCCGATCGGCACACAGCCGCCTGACGAATTGTCTTCGTTCGCGGTGAATTGCGCCGGAGCCGGGTTCGAATCGAGCGCGCCGGGTGTCTGGGCGAGGGCCGCGCTGCTAATCACCGAAAGAAGGAAGGCCGACAGGTGTTTCATGCGATCACTCACTCTCCACGGGTACTGTCCGTCCCCTGCACGGAGATCGGGTGCGCGATCTATTCTGCCGATTGTGGCCCAAATCGGTCAGGGAACCCGGCAAAGGCCGGGTGCGGCCCCATGAAGCGAAAAAAAAATTGCCCCGTGACTTGATCATGAGCCGCGACCGATCCGCCCACGCGCCACGGGAATCTGGAGCGAGACCGGGAAAATTCCGGCGCTGGAAGTCGCGCGAAAACGGCGATTTTACGAACGATTTCAACGGTGATTTGCGCTGTCCAGTCCATCCTGCAAGAAAATTTCGCCTTGCTCGCAATGACGGTCGCAACACCGGCGCTCGCCTTGCCGCCTTCACAGTTCCCTTGCATTGCTGAACGCGAACGACGACACCCGCCTTGTGTTCTCGTCGAGGATCAGGCTGCGGGTGATCGGCGGCTCGGCGCGCTGGCTGCAGTTTTCACGCTCGCAGAGACGGCAGTTGACGCCGATCGGCGTGCCCTCGGTTTTTTCAAGATCCATGCCGGTGGCGTAGATCAGCTTTGCCGCGTGGCGGATTTCGCAGCCGAGGCCGATGGCAAAACGCGGCTGCGGCTGCGGGTGCGGCGAGACCTGCCGGCGCACCATCTGCGCGATCGAGAAATAGCGCGTGCCGTCGGGCAGTTCGATCACCTGTTTCAGCAGGCGGTCCGGCGTGTCGAAGGTCGAATGCACGTTCCACAGCGGGCAGGTGCCGCCGAATTTCGAGAACGGAAAAGTGCCGGAGGAAAACCGCTTGGAGACATTGCCGGCATTGTCGACCCGCAGCATGAAGAACGGCACGCCGCGCGCATTCGGCCGCTGCAGCGTGGTCAGGCGATGGCAGACCTGCTCGAAGCCGGCATTGAAGCGCTGCGCCAGCACATGGACGTCGTAGTTCAACGTCTCCGCGGCGCTGTGAAAGGCCTGATAGGGCATCATGGTGGCGGCGGCGAAATAATTCGCCAGCGTGATCCGGTAGAGCCGCCGCGGCGTGTCGTCGAGCGGGCCGGCGCGATTCACAATGGTCTCGATGCTGGCGCCGCATTCGGCAAGCCCGATCTGGATGGCCAACTGGAACGCGCGGCCGGGGCCGTCGACCAGCTCCGAGATCAGCAATTGCCGGCGATGGCGATCGAACCGCCGCAGGGTCTCGCGCATCACGTCGACCGGCATGACGCGGGTGACGACAGAATGTTTTTCACGCAGCCGTGCGGCAAGCGCGGCGAACAATCCGTCGGCCGGCACGTTCAGTTCGTCGCGCAGATTTTCCGCGGCCTGTTCCAGTTCGGGAAAATAATTGCGGTTGGCCTCGATCAGGTCGCGCACGCGCTCGATCGGATTGGCCTCGAAGCGCGTGCCCTCGTCGCGGTCGGCCATCTGCGCCGCCACCAGCGTCTCGCCGCGGCGGGCTTCGGTATAGGCGGCGTACAGCCGTTGCAGCGCGTGCGTGACGCCGGGGCACAGTTCGGCGAGGTCGCGCAGCTCCTGCTTCGGCAGGTCGATCTGGCGGAACAAGGGATCGGAAAAGATCTCGTTCAGCTCGGCGAAAAAACGGTCCTCGTCGGCGGTGGCGAGGTCGCGCAGATCGAGGTCATAGGTCTCGGCCAGCCGCAGCAATATCTGCGCGGTGACCGGGCGCTGGTTGCGCTCGATCAGGTTGATATAGCTCGGGGAAATGCCGAGCCCCTCGGCGATCTGGGTCTGCGACAGCCCCAATTGCTGGCGGATGCGGCGGAATCTCGGGCCGACGAACAGTTTTTTTCCGGAATCGGTCGCCATGGCAGCAGCCTACCGCTCCCTTTTTGTGACAAAAATAACAAAATGACATATATGACAAGTTTATATGTTACACAACATCACGATTGAAACGCAAGCTATCTATACGAAATCCGGTTTTTGGCGTCTAGCTCACGTCACTATCGCAACGCACTGTCACGAATGTCGATTGGAGATAATGATGGCCAAGAGTTTTGCAGAGCTGGTCCCGGCGCCCGCGGGGCGTTTTGATGGCATCAGCCGTCCCTATACCCCGGCCGAGGTGGAGAAGCTGCGCGGCTCCGTGCCGATCGCTTACACGCTGGCCGAGAAGGGCGCCAATCGGCTGTGGGAATCGCTGAAGAAAGAGCCCTATGTCAACTCGCTCGGCGCCGTCACCGGCAACCAGGCGATGCAGCAGGCGCGCGCCGGCCTGCCCGCGATCTATCTGTCGGGCTGGCAGGTCGCCGCCGACGCCAACACCGCGGGCGCGATGTACCCGGACCAGAGCCTCTATCCGGCCAATGCGGGTCCGGAACTGTGCCGCCGCATCAACCGCACTTTTCAGCGTGCCGACCAGATCGAGCACTCCGAAGGCGGCGCCAGGATCGACTGGTTCGTTCCGATCGTGGCCGACGCGGAAGCTGGCTTCGGCGGTCCGCTCAATTCGTTCGAGATCATGAAGGCCTATATCGAGGCGGGCGCGGCCGGCGTTCACTTCGAGGACCAGCTTGCATCGGAAAAGAAGTGCGGCCACATGGGCGGCAAGGTGCTGATCCCGACCGCGGCGCATGAGCGCAATCTGATCGCGGCGCGTCTGGCCGCCGACGTCTGCGGCACGCCGACCTTCGTGCTGGCGCGCACCGACGCCGAAAGTGCCAAGCTGATCACCGCCGATGTCGACGAGCGCGATCGCGAGTTCATCACCGGCGAGCGCACCGCGGAAGGCTTTTTCCGCCTCAAGCCCGGCACCGGTCTTAAGCATTGCATCAAGCGCGGCATCGCGTTTGCGAAGTATGCCGACCTGCTGTGGTGGGAAACCTCGACGCCGAACCTTCAGGAAGCCAGGGAATTCGCCGAAGCCGTGCACAAGGTCTATCCCGGCAAGATGCTGGCGTATAACTGCTCGCCGTCGTTCAACTGGGAGGCCAATATCGACAAGGCGACGATTGCAAAGTTCCAGCGTGAGATCGGCGCGATGGGCTACAAGTTCCAGTTCGTGACCCTGGCGGGCTTCCACTCGCTCAACCACGGCATGTTCGAACTGGCGCGCGGCTACAAGGCCGAGGGCATGGCGGCCTATTCCCGCCTGCAGCAGGCCGAGTTCGCCTCCGAGAAGCATGGCTATTCGGCGACGCGCCACCAGCGCGAAGTCGGCACCGGCTACTTCGACCTGGTCTCGACCACCATCACCGGCGGCACCTCGTCGACCACAGCACTTCACGACTCGACCGAGGCCGCGCAGTTCAAGCCGCATGGCTCCGACATCAAGGTTCAGGCGGCGGAGTAAACCGGCCGAATAACAGGAGACTGACATGACCAAAGGCAGCAATTTCTGGGTGATTGGCGGCGAGTTCGGCTCGATGAACTTCCACAAGCTCGTGGAAGGCTCGGCCCAGGTGCAGGGTCCGTTCAAGAGCCGCAAGGAGGCCGAGGACGCCTGGCGCGAGGTCTCGGAACAGAACCGCCACAAGGCCGGCGTGCGCTTTTCGATCGTCGAGGAGCCGTCGCGGGTCTCGGCCTGAAGGGCGGCTGCCGATTAGTCACGTAACGTCCAGGGACGGGCGGCCTCATCCGGTTTCCGGGTGAGGTCGCTTGCCTGTGGAACAGGCCAAAGACCCAAGCCCCAGGGCGCGAACCGCGTTTGCGGAAATAATGGTTGCTGATAGGTTAATGACCGCAACCCTTCAGGGCAAAGGCCGCCACACCATGTCAGACGCGCAAAACACCGGCAACGAGGCCCGCGAGGCGCGACCGACAAGGCTGCGCGATGCGCTGCGCCAGGCGCGGATCGAGGCCGCCGACCGCACCGGCGTCGTCGTCGAACTGCGCGACGCCGAGGTCGCGCGGCTGGAAATATTGAACGAGGCGCTCGATCCCCTGTTCGCCGAGATCCCGGAGCGGATCGACCTGTTCGACCGCGGCATCAGCCAGGGCGAGGCGCCGCGGCTGTGGCTCGACGCGGTGGCGCATGTCGCAATGGGACGCGACAAGCGCATCTACCGTCTGGTGCAGGACACGAGCTTCGGCCGCATCGTGCTCGCCGAATCCCATGACGTCGCCGTGGTCGTCGCCGCCGTCACCGACTATGTCGCGCGCCGCATGATCGAGCGCGAACGCGCGATGGTGGTCACGCCCGTTGCCGGACCGGCGGCCGCCGGCAAGCCGCGCCGCGGCGGGTTTTGGATGTTCGTGCTCGGATTCCTGCTCGGTGCGCTCGCGCTGTTCGGGTTGGCGCTGTACGCGAGCTTGCGAAATCTGTGAACCCTTACCGTCATTGCGCGCGCAAGCAACCTGTCCGCCGTAGCTCAACGAGCAAAGGCGGAAGCAATCCATGAATCTGACCGCGAAAAGAGTTTGGATTGCTTCATCACTGTCGCTCGTCGCAATGACGAACTCTCAAATCAGTTGCACCCGCCGCAATTCCTTAACCCGCAACCCGTCGCCCACCCCCCGCACGGTCTGTTCGCAGCGCCATGCGCCGCCCTCGCGTGCGATCGAAAACAGGTTGTAGGCCGCCGCCGGATAGTGCCGGTGCGCCAGCGCCGACGCCGAAGGCACGCCGATCGCGGGAATCTTTCCGCCTGGCCCCTCGAACCACATCGTCGAGTGAATGTGGTCGTGGCCGTGCAGGATCAATTCCACGCCGTGCCGGCGCAGCAGCGCGCGCAACGCTTTCGAATCGGTCAGCCGCTTGACGCGGGATTCCGACTTGAGGGGATGATGGACCAGCAGCACCCGAAAGGCCTGCTCGCCCGACAGCTGCGCCAGGATGCGGTCGAGCGCGTCAAGCTGCGCGCGGCCGAGCCGGCCGGTCGCCATCAGCGGCGGCGTCGGCACCGCCGAGGAGACCCCGATCAGCGCGATCGGGCCGCGCCGGCGCACGAACGGAAACATGACGGGCTTGCCTGCGGCGTCGCCGCGCAGATATTCGGCGAAGGTTCCGACAAAGCGATGCCTTGTGGCGCGCACATAGGCGTCGTGATTGCCGGGAATGACGGTCACCTCATCGGGCGCGCCGACGCTCCGAAGCCAGGCTTGCGCCGGTGCGAATTCGGCGTCCAGCGCGATATTGACGAGATCGCCGGTGACCGCGATGTGGTCCGGCCGCTGCGCGCGCAGGTCCGCCAGCAGCGCGTCGAGCACGTCACGCCGATGATATTTGTGGCGATTGCGCGTCCAGTTGAGATAGCCGAGCGCGCGCTTTCCGGCGAGATCGCGAAAGCGTGCCGCCGGCAGCGGCGAAAGATGCGGATCGGACAGATGCGCGAGCGTGAATGCCATCAGCTTCGTTCCCGCCAATGGTCTGTGATATACCGCCGTCGCACGGTCATTTCACGATGTCTCCAGTATCCTGCACTGTATTGGCAAGCCGGCGGCGCCCGCGCAAGGTTCGGACCCAAAGATCAAACCCAAAGATCAAGCACAAAGAGATCAAGCCCAAGGTTCAAATCGATGTCTGACCATCCGAGGGCCCGGTGACGGCCTTGCAGAATTGGCGCAGAAGGCTCGAGCCGCAACTGCGGCGGGTGTTTCACCTCTATTGGCGCGTCGCCCGCGGCATGACGCTTGGGGTCCGCGCCGTCGTGCTCGACGCCGACAACAGGGTGTTTCTGGTCAAGCACAGCTATGTGACGGGCTGGCATCTGCCCGGCGGAGGCGTCGAGGTCGGTGAAACGTTCCGCCATGCATTGCAGCGTGAACTGATGGAGGAGGGGCGGATCGAACCGGACGGCGAGCCGGACCTGCTTGGCCTGTTTCTCAACAGCCATGTTTCCCGCCGCGACCATGTCGCGGTCTACGTCGTCAGAGCCTTCCGGCAGGATCGCTTGCCGGAGCCGAATCGCGAGATCGAGCAATGCGGTTTCTTCGATCCGGATGCGTTGCCGGCCGGGACGACGCCGGGGACACGGCTTCGGATCGCCGAGGTGCTCGGCGGCCGGGAGCCGATCGCCACCTGGCGCTAG
>NZ_JBAVNZ010000646.1:0-3023 GCF_049691595.1 Bradyrhizobium sp. | reverse complement strand
ACATGATCGCGATCGATCTGGCCGGCCAGGTCGCGGCGACGGGTCTTGAGAGTTTCAGTGATCTCCTGAACGGCCAGTCCGAGGTCGAGCCCGAGATCGAAATCAACGACCGCGATCTCGCGATGATCATCTATACCTCGGGCACCACCTCGCGGCCGAAAGGCGCCATGCACTGCCATCTCGCCGTGGTCATGGCGGTCATGAGCAACGCGATCGAGATGAAGCTCGGGCGGGACGATGGCATCACCGGGCAGTTCCCGCTGTTCCACTGCGCCGGCCATGTGCTGCTCCTGAGCTACCTTTCGGTCGGCGGCCGGATGGCGCTGATGCGCGGCTTCGATCCGGTGGTCTGCATGGAGGCGATCGTCCGCGACAAGCTCACCGTGTTCGTCGGGCTGTCGCTGATGTACCAGGCGATCCTGGATCACCCGCGCCGCGGGGAATATGACCTCTCGGGCCTCAAGACCTGCATCTATACCATGGCGCCGATGGGCCGCCCGCTGCTGGAGCGCGCGATATCGGAGATGTGCCCGAATTTCGTGCTGAGCAGCGGCCAGACTGAAATGTACCCGGCCACCACGATGTCGCAGCCGGACCGGCAGCTCGAGCGCTTCGGAAATTACTGGGGCGAGTCGCTGATCGTGAACGAGACCGCGATCATGGATGACGACGGCAATCTGCTGCCGCGCGGGCAGGCCGGCGAGCTCGTGCATCGCGGACCCAACGTGATGATGGGCTATTACAAGGACCCGAAGGCGACCGAGGAGGCGCGCAAGTTCGGCTGGCACCATACCGGAGATCTGGCGCTGATCGACGAACATGGCGAGGTGCTGTTCCTCGACCGCAAGAAGGACATGATCAAGTCCGGCGGCGAAAACGTCGCCTCGGTCAAGATCGAGGAGACGCTGCTGGCCCACCCCGCCGTGCAGAACGCCGCCGTGGTCGGCCTGCCGCATCCGCAATGGGGCGAGGCGGTCTCCGCCTTCGTCAAACTGAAACCGGGCGCGACAGCCGACGAAGCCGGGATATCAGAGCATTGCCGCAAGCACCTCGGCGGTTTCCAGGTGCCGAAATTCATCAAGATCGTGGATGAAATGCCGATGACCGCGACCGGCAAGCTGCGCAAGGTCGAGCTGCGGCAGGCTTACAGCGAGCATTTTGCGAAGAAGAGCGCGTGAGAGTGGCTATCAACAGCATCGTCATTCCGGGGCGCGCGAAGCGCGAGCTAAGATGTGCAATTGCACATCAGAGAATCCATAACCACGATAATGAGTATGGATTCCGGGCCTGCGCCTTCGGCGCATCCCGGAATGACGGAGGAGGTTAGTTTATGGCCATCCTCGAATCGACCATTGCAACCGGCGGTGCCGCCTACAAGGCCAACCGCGACGGCATGCTGGCGCTGATCGCGCGCATGCGCGCGCTCGAAGCGCGCACCCGATCCGCCTCCGCCGCCGCCAAGGAGCGCTTTCACAAGCGCGGCCAGTTGCTGCCGCGCGAGCGGGTGGCGCTGGTGCTCGATCCCGGTTCGCCCTTCATCGAGCTGTCGACGCTCGCCGGCTACATGTTCGACGTGTCCGACGCCGACAAGAGCGTGCCCGGCGGCGGGGTGATCGCCGGTATCGGCTTTGTCGCGGGCATCCGCTGCATGGTCAGCGCCAATGATTCCGGCATCGATGCCGGCGCGCTGCAGCCCTACGGCCTCGACAAGACCCTGCGGGTGCAGGAACTGGCGCTGGAGAACAAGCTGCCCTACGTGCAACTGGTCGAAAGCGCCGGCGCCAATCTCTTGCGCTACCGGGTCGAGGATTTCATTCGCGGCGGCAACATCTTTCGCAACCTGGCGCGGCTGTCGGCGGCAGGATTGCCGGTGGTCACGGTGACGCATGGATCGTCGACCGCGGGCGGCGCCTATCAGACCGGCCTGTCGGACTACATCGTGATGGTACGCGGCCGGACCCGCGCCTTCCTCGCCGGGCCGCCGCTGTTGAAAGCGGCGACCGGCGAGATCGCGACCGAGGAGGAACTCGGCGGCGCCGAGATGCACACGTCCATTTCCGGCCTCGGCGATTATCTCGCCGAGGACGACCGCGACGCGCTGCGGATCGCACGCGACATCATGGCCAACCTGGAATGGGACCGGCCGAAGCCGGCGCAATCGCCGCACCGTCCGCCGCGCTACGACGCCGAAGAATTGCTCGGCATCATGCCGATGGACCACAAGCGGCCGGTCGACATGCGCCAGGTGATCGCGCGGATCACAGACGATTCCGATTTCACCGAGTTCGGCGCCAATTACGGACCCGCCACCGTGTGCGGCCACGCCCGCATCGAGGCGCAGGCGATCGGGATCGTCACCAATAACGGCCCGCTCGATCCTGCCGGCGCCAACAAGGCGACGCATTTCATTCAGGCCTGCTGCCAGTCACGGACGCCGCTGCTCTATCTCAACAACACCACCGGCTACATGGTAGGCAAGGCCTACGAAGAAGCCGGCATGATCAAGCACGGTTCGAAGATGATCCAGGCGGTGACCTCGGCGACAGTGCCGCAGATCACCATCTATTGCGGCGCGTCGTTCGGCGCCGGCAATTATGGCATGTGCGGCCGCGGTTTCCATCCGCGCTTCTGCTTCTCCTGGCCGAACGCCAAGACCGCCGTGATGGGCGGCGAGCAGGCCGCCGAAACCATGGCGATCGTGACCGAGGCCGCCGCCGTCAGGCGCGGCAAGCCGATCGAAAAGGAAAAGCTCGATGCGATGAAGGCGCAAATCATCGGCGTGTTCGACGGCCAGATGGACGTGTTCTCGACCAGCGCGCGGTTGCTCGACGACGGCGTGATCGATCCGCGTGACACCCGAGCGATCCTGAGCGAGGTGCTGGCGATCTGCCGCGAGGCCGAGGCGCGCTCCCCGCAGCGCATGCAATTCTCGGTCGCCCGGCCATGAGCGGTCAGATGAAGCGCACGCCGTTCCGCAAGATCCTGATTGCCAATCGCGGCGAGATAAGCTTGCGGATCATGCG
>NZ_JBAVNZ010000645.1:0-5737 GCF_049691595.1 Bradyrhizobium sp. | reverse complement strand
GAACGAAGACGCTTTCAACACCAGCCTGCGCGGCTTCCTCAAGAAAGTCGGCATCACCTCGCAGCGCGAAATCGAAAAGGCGGTCCGCGACGCGGTCGCCAGCGGCCGCCTCAAGGGAAACGAAAAGCTGCCGGCGAAGATGGTGCTCACGGTTGGCGGCGTCAGCCTCAGCCACGAGATAACGGGCGAGATCGAGCTCGGCTAGGCCTTGGAATTTCGAAAAGCTAAGCCGAACGGAGTTGAAACGGTGGTTTGCCTGTGTAAGCCTGCAACCGTTGTTGGACGACTTTCTTTGCCCGCCAGGCTGACCAATGAGTGTGGAAATCGAGTTTCCGCTGGAATTTTTGGTGGCCGGAACACCAGTTTCGCTTTCAGCCAAGCGACGTGAATCCGTAGACCAGTGGAAGGCTCGCATCATCGACGCAACCCGGCCAAGTTTGCCCCAGGGGCATTTTGCAACGGAAAAGCCGATCGCGGCTACCTTGTTCTACTTCCCCGCGGCTGAAATGGCGGGGGACATCGATAATATAGTGAAGCCCGTCCTTGATGCCCTGGGCAAGCACATTTATCTCGACGATCGGCAGGTTCATCGGGTTCTGGTTCAGAAATTCGAGCCTGGCAACGTCTTCGGATTTGGAGCGCCTGGTCCAATCCTGCAGGACGCGCTAAATAGGGCCAAACCTGTCTTGTATGTCAGGCTGTCGAACGATCCATTCGAGGATCTAGCATAATGAGCGTTCTCGGAAGCAGCGAAGCGGAAGTGATCGAGAGTCTCCTGCCGCGCTACCAGGCGGAGGGATTTGACGTGTATGTAAACCCGTCCCCCTCGATTCTTCCGCCTTTCATGCAGTCTTACAGACCGGATGCCATCGCGCTCAAGAAAGACAAGAAAATCGCAATTGAAGTAGTCGGGTCAAACGCCCGTTCTGAACAGACGATAACAACGCTGCGGTCTCTATTTGCGGATCATGATGATTGGGAACTCCGAGTCTTCTATGCATCACCTATCGCATCCGGCGGGTCATTGGAGATAGCCTCGACTGCTGCAATTGACCAGTCAATTCGGCGCGTGATTGATTTGACAGAGACCGGGCATCTATTGCCCGCGCTCGTCATGGCGTGGGCGACGCTTGAAGCCGTTGGACGAGCGTTACTCCCGGATCAATTTCAGCGGCCACAAACGCCCGCTCGCCTCGTCGAGGTGCTCGGGTCGGAAGGGTACATTACCCCGGAAGAAGCCGACAAATTGAGAGCCGCAAGCATAGTCCGAAATGCGGTCGTTCATGGACAGCTTGATTCCGTGGTCGATCAAAAGCTGCTGGAAGGTTTTGTCGCCATTCTAAGGACTTTGGCGAAATTGCTGCCCGCAGAAGATCAATAGAATCGACCGACACTTTAGGGCAACGCGAAGCTGCCGGCCAGCATGGTGCTCACCGTCAGCGGCGCCAGCTTCAGCCACGAGATCGCGGGCGAGTGCCGCAGCCTCAGCTGTCATCGTCCGCGAAAGCGGGCGATCCAGTATTCCAGAGACGACAGTCATCCAACCGAGAAGCCGCGGCGTACTGGATACCCCGCTTCTGTTGAGCGGCCTAACGCGCTATCGCTCGGGCCGCCTACTCCTGCTCCGCCTTCTTGCCGCCGATGTTTTTCAGTTTCGCGAACACGGCATCCACATTGAGATCCTCGCGCTGTTTTTCGGTCGGCTCGAATTCCGGCTCTTTCTTGGTGGTTTCCGAGGCCGGCAGCAAGGTGGCGCCGCCATAGGCCGCCGGCACCGGCTTTTCCTTGGCCGCGCGCTGCACCTCGAAATCGAGCTCGATCTGCGTGCACAGGCCGAGCGTCACCGGGTCCATCGGGGTCAGTGTCGAGGCGTTCCAGTGGGTGCGGTCGCGGACGCTCGCAATGGTGGTCTTGGTGGTGCCGACCAGGCGCATGATCTGCGCGTCCTTCAATTCCGGGTGATTGCGCACCAGCCACAGGATCGCGCTCGGCCGCTCATGGCGGCGCGACACCGGCGTATAGCGCGGACCCTTCTTCTTGGCCGCCGGCGGCAGCGTCACCTTGCTCTCGCCGAGCTTGAGGCGGTAGTTCGGGTCCTGTTCGCCCCTTTCGATCTCGTCGCGGGTCAACTGGCCGGTCGAGATCGGGTCCATGCCCTTGATGCCCTGGGCGGCGTCGCCGTCGGCAATGGCGCGCACCTCCAGCGGGTGCATTTTGGTGAAATCGGCCACCTGGTCGAAGGTCAGCGCGGTATTGTCAACCAGCCACACGGCCGTCGCCTTCGGCATCAGCGGTGCATTGCTCATGGCAAATCTCCTTTGTGCTTCGCCCACCTCTTTCTGGAGGCGAAGCCTGCGGTCATCAGCGATGACGGGAATTGACCGCTATATAGGCCTTCAGGGGCCATCCGCGCAATGGTCTGCTAAAGTGCCTTGACAGCGGCCAAAACCAGTCCCAAGTCGTGATGCGAATTGACCGTTCCCA
The DNA here is from genome assembly GCF_049691595.1 of Bradyrhizobium sp. Classification (GTDB taxonomy): domain Bacteria; phylum Pseudomonadota; class Alphaproteobacteria; order Rhizobiales; family Xanthobacteraceae; genus Bradyrhizobium. The sequence continues at coordinate 3,253 of NZ_JBAVNZ010000645.1, read as the reverse complement.
GCCCGGCGGCGAGGGGTGATTCGGTCCCGGGATTGCCCCATGCCCTCTTTGTCCGAGCCAGCCAAGCCACCCTCCAAACCACCCCTGAGAATCGTGCTTTGTTCCCCGCGGGGTTTTTGCGCCGGCGTGGTCCGGGCGATCGACACCGTGGAACGGGCGCTCACGATCTATGGCGCCCCGGTCTATGTCCGCCACGAGATCGTCCATAACCGCTATGTGGTCGACAGCCTGAAGACCAAGGGCGCGATTTTCGTCGAGGAACTGGCCGAAATCCCCGACAATACCAACGCTCCGGTGGTGTTTTCGGCCCACGGCGTTCCGAAATCGGTTCCAGCCGACGCCCGCGCCCGCAATTTCTTCTCGCTGGACGCCACCTGTCCGCTGGTGACGAAAGTGCACCGCGAGGCGGCGATCCATTTCAAGCGTGGCCGCGAGATCCTCTTGATCGGGCATTCCCATCACCCGGAAGTGGTTGGCACGCTCGGGCAATTGCCGCCGGACGCGGTGACCCTGATCGAGACCGCGGAAGACGCCAAGACGTTCGCGCCGAAGGATCCGAACAATCTCGCTTTCGTGACGCAAACGACGCTGTCGATCGACGACACCGCGGAAATCGTTGCGATGCTCAAGGAACGGTTCCCGAACATTTCCGGCCCGCACAAGGAAGACATCTGCTACGCCACCACCAACCGCCAGCTCGCGGTGAAGAAGGTGGCGCCGGTGGTCGATGCGCTGATCGTGGTCGGCGCGCCGAACTCGTCGAACTCGCAGCGGCTGCGCGAGGTCGCCGAGCGCGAGGGGTGCCCCATTGCTGTCTTGGCTCAACGTGCCGGCGATATCGACTGGGAGCGGTTCGAGGGCATCGAGAGCCTCGGCATCACCGCCGGCGCGTCGGCGCCGGAAGTGATCGTCGAGGAGATCATGGGCGCCTTCGCCGAGCGTTATGAACTGCACGTGGAGACGGTCTCGGCCGCGGAAGAGAACGAGTTCTTCCCGCTGCCGCGTTCGCTGCGGCCCGATGCGGCGTAAGGTCTGCCATGGCGGTTTACACTGACGTCGCCGCCGAAGAGCTCGCGGAATTCCTCAAAGGCTACGACATCGGCGAGCTGCTCTCCTACAAGGGCATCGCCGAGGGCGTCGAGAATTCCAACTTCCTGCTGCACACGAGCCACGGCGCCTACATCCTCACGCTCTATGAGAAGCGCGTGGCGGTGGACGATCTGCCCTATTTCCTGTCGCTGATGGCCCATCTCGCCGAGCGCGGCGTGCGTTGCCCGCAGCCGGCCAAAAACCGCAACGGCGAAGTCTACAGCCGTCTCGCCGACCGGCCCGCGGCGATCATCAATTTCCTCGAAGGCGTGTGGCCGCGGCGGCCGAACGCGGCGCATTGCGCCGGCGTCGGCGAGGCGCTTGCGAAAATGCATCTCGCCGGCCGCGACTTTCCGCTGTTTCGGAAAAATCCGCTGTCGGTGGCCGGCTGGCGGCCGCTGTTCGAGCTCGCCGCCGCGCGCGCCGACAGCGTCCAGGCGGGATTGCGCGACTTCATCGCGCGCGAGCTGGAGCATCTGGAAGCCCGCTGGCCGGCCGATCTTCCGGTCGGCGTCATCCATGCCGATCTGTTTCCCGACAACGTCTTCTTCCTCGGCGACAAGCTCTCCGGGCTGATCGACTTCCCGTTCTCCTGCAACGACATCCTCGCCTATGACGTCGCGATCTGTCTCAACGCCTGGTGCTTCGAGCCGGATCATTCCTTCAACGTCACCAAGGCGCGCGCGCTGCTCAACGCCTATGGCCGCGCGCGCAAATTGTCCGACGCCGAGCAGCAGGCGCTGCCGCTATTGGCGCGCGGCGCCGCGCTACGCTTCTTGCTGACGCGGCTGGTGGATTTCCTCAACGTGCCGCCGGGCGCGCTGGTGAAGCCGAAGGATCCGCTGGAATATGTCCGCAAGCTGCGCTTCCAGCAGAGCGTATCGGGTGTGCGCGATTACGGCTTCACGCAGCCGGGATGCGCGGCGTGAGCGAACGGCCGCGCGTGACTGTCTTCACCGACGGCGCCTGCTCGGGCAATCCCGGGCCGGGCGGCTGGGGCGCGATCCTGAGATTCGGCGACGTCGAGAAGGAATTGAAGGGCGGCGAGGCCCATACCACCAACAACCGCATGGAATTGATGGCGGCGATCGCGGCGCTGGAAGCGCTGAAAAAGCCCTGCGTGGTCGACCTCACCACCGACAGCCAGTATGTCCGCCAGGGTATCACCGGCTGGATCCATGGCTGGAAGAAAAACGGCTGGCGCACATCGGACAGGAAGCCGGTCAAGAATGTCGAGCTGTGGCAGCGACTCGAGGCGGCGCTGAAGCCGCACGAGGTCCGCTGGCACTGGATCAAGGGCCACGCCGGCCATGCCGAGAACGAGCGCGCCGATCAACTGGCGCGCGAGGGCGTCGCCATGGCGCGGCTGAACATGAGGGTGGGGAAATAGTTATTGGTCGTCATTGCGGGGAGCGATAGCGACGAAGCAATCCAGTTATCCGCGTGCGGCGCTATGGATTGCTTCGCTTCGCTCGCAATGACGGGCGATTTACAACTGCCCGAGCAGCGTATCGCCGCCGGAAACCTCGACCTTGCCGGGGTTGGGTTCGAGGTTCATTTTCCTGACCACGCCGTCTTCCACCAGCATCGAGTAGCGGTGGGAGCGGATGCCGAGCCCATTGCCGGAGGCGTCGAGTTCCATGCCGATCGCCTTGGTGAACTCGGCATTGCCGTCGGCCAGGAAGGTGGCCTCGTCGCGCTGGTCGGTGTCGCGCTTCCAGGCGTTCATGACGAAGGCGTCGTTGACCGAGACGATGGCGATGGTGCCCACGCCCTTGTCCTTCAAGGCATAGGCGTTGAGGAAAATGCTCGGCAAATGCATCTTGTGGCAGGTGCCGGTATAGGCGCCGGGCACGGCGAACAGCGCCACCTTCTTGCCCTTGAAAATATCGTCGGTGGTTTTGACCTGCGGCCCTTCCGCCGTCATCACGCGAAACTTGGCTTCCGGCAGCTTGTCGCCGACTTTGATGGTCATCGTCAATTCTCCTTGAATGAGCGGACGTGTCTTAGAGCATTTTTGCAGGGAGAGGAAACCACTTCACCATGGTTTGATGGCATGAAGTAGTCATTCCGGGGCGCGAAGCGAACTTTGATGTGCAATTGCACATCAGAGAATCTCCAGATTCCGGGTCTGGTCCTTCGGACCATCCCGGAATGACGGGGG
>NZ_JBAVNZ010000644.1:0-5288 GCF_049691595.1 Bradyrhizobium sp. | reverse complement strand
GTTGGCTCGCAATGACGCTGACATACCTTCGCGTTCAACAGGCAGCCCGGCTTTGAGAGGCGTCGCGGCGAGCAACGGAGCGGCGATGTCCGGACCTGTCATTTTCACGATATCCGCCGCCTGGGATCGGGAGGCTTCGGTCTGGAGCGGGCATTGTGACGACATACCGGCCGCCGCCGACGCGCCGACCTTCGACGAATTGCTGGACAAGATTTCCCCGATGGCGCTCGATCTGTTACCGGACAGTCACCCGGATGTTGCTCCGGAATCGGTGTTCCTGCAGATCACTGCGTTGCGCGTAGCTGATCCGGTCGCAGGCTGAATGGCGCCGCAGTTCGATCGCGGGCTCCGCGATTTGCTGCGGCGGTTCCGCTCCATACCAAAACGGCCGGTTCTTTCGACCCGGCCGCTCAAAACTCTAACCGATTTCGCTGGTTCAGCTGGCCGTCGCCACCGGCTCGGCCGCCTTCTTCTTCTCGATCGCGCGCTTCAGGTCCAGCGCGCGGGGCGACAGCACGTCCGCCTTGGCCTTCAGCAAAAACGCATCCAGGCCGCCATTGTGGTCGACGCTTTTCAGCGCGTTGGTCGAGACGCGCAGGCGCACGTTGCGACCGAGCGCGTCCGAGATGAAGGTGACGTTGCACAGGTTCGGCAGGAAACGCCGCTTGGTCTTGATGTTGGAGTGGCTCACCTTGTGGCCGACTTGCGGGCCCTTGGCCGTCAGTTCGCAGCGCCGCGACATTTTCGAAAATCCTCTGTCATCCCCGCCTTCAGGCAGCGCGCTCTCGCGCCACGCGGGGGTCCAAATTCCGTCCATTTCCAGGAACCGCGGACGTATAGGGGGTGAGGGACGGACCGTCAAGGTTTTAGCGCCCGATTGCAGCCCGGGATCGGCCGGTTTCCAAGCTGTTGCAGCGGCTTAAGCATCATATAAAGGGCGCATTCGCCGCCGAAATGAAGGTTCGCATTCCCTCGCGCGTTGATTGCCCGATCTTTTTTACTTAAATGACCCATTACATTCGCTCGCGCCGACGACAGGACCGCCCGTTCGTGACCCCCATCCGCTTCATCCCCCGGTCAGGGCTGTTGACCAGCCTTGTGACGAGCCTTGTTGTGGGCCTTGGCGCCGGCGCCTTGCTGTTGCTCGCGCCAGCGGCCGCGTCCGCGCAAGGCCGGCTGGATGCGCATTATGAGGCGTCGCTGGCCGGCATTCCCGTCGGCAAGGGCAGCTGGACCATCGAGATCGGCGACGACCAGTTTTCCGCCTCCGCGCAAGGCGGCACCTCCGGCCTGATGAAGGCGTTTTCCGGCGGCACCGGCTCGGGCGCCTCGCAAGGCCGCGTCGTCAACGGCGCGCTGGTCGCAAGCAGCTATACCGCGACCAGCACGACGGCGAAAAAGTCCGAAACCATCCGCATGGTGCTGTTGAACAACACCATCAAGGAATTTTCCATCGATCCGGAGCCGCCGGTCGATCCCGACCGCATTCCGGTCACCGACGCGCATCGCAGGAACGTGTTCGATCCGATGACCGGCTCGATGCTGCGGGTGCCGGGCTCAGGCGAAGTGCTGTCGCCCGATGCCTGCCGCACCGGCGCCGGCATCTTTGACGGCCGGCTGCGCTATGACCTCAAGCTCGATTTCAAGCGCATGGAAATTGTGAAGGCCGAGCGCGGCTATCACGGCCCGGCGGTGGTCTGCGCGATCTATTTCACCCCGGTCGCGGGCTATATCCCCGATCGCCCCGTCATCAAATACCTCGCCGCCCAGCGCAACATCGAGGTCGCCTTCGTGCCGATCGCCGGCACCCGCATCCTGGTGCCGTTCCGGATGACGATCCCGACCCCGTTCGGCCAGGCGATGCTGGAGGCCACCCAGTTCGTCACGTCAGCCGCGCCGCCGCGGGTGGCGAAGACGCAGTAGTGCAACGATACCGATGGAGCCGAACCTCTCTATCGTCGTTGCCGGGCTTGACCGGGCAATCCATCCTCTTGGGCAAGGGTTTTTTCGATGGATGCGCGGGTCAAGCCCGCGCATGTCGAGTTTTGGTCCGACTCCTTGCTTGACTCTTTCCCGCTTCTGATTCGACTCCGCCATCGCCCAAACTTTAAGGATTTCGTCGTCAAACCGTCGCTTGTGGAGCCGCCTCAAACTTGATCTAGTGCCGCGTCGAGTGCACCAACGCGAGATGTTGCGGTGAACGAAGCCGGTCTTGGAATGAGTCAGCGATTCGGGCGCGATTCGTTCCCAACCCGTTCCAGAGCTTAAGCCGCGACCCGTCCAGCGTCGCATTGTGAAACACAATCAGACATTTGCGACGTCAGAAACCACCGGAAAATATGGCTTTCTCTTCCTCGTCCACGTTCGCCCATGAACGGGCTCCCGGCGCCGGCGTCACCGCCGTGCTGGGGCCGACCAATACCGGCAAGACCCATCTGGCGATCGAGCGGATGCTGGCGCATTCCTCCGGCGTCATCGGCCTGCCGCTGCGGCTGTTGGCGCGCGAGGTTTACAACAAGGTCGCCGACCGCGCCGGCGCGGAAGCCGTCGCGCTGATCACCGGCGAGGAGAAGATCAAGCCGAAAAATCCGCGCTTCTGGGTCTCCACCGTGGAAGCGATGCCAAGGGATCTCGACGTGTCGTTTCTCGCCGTCGATGAGATCCAAATCGCGGCCGATCTGGAACGCGGCCATGTTTTCACCGACCGCATCCTGCACCGGCGCGGCCGCGACGAGACGCTGCTGCTGGGGGCTGCCACCATGCGCCCGATCATCGAGCGGCTGCTGCCGGGCGCCTCGATCGTCACCCGGCCGCGGCTGTCGCAGCTCGAATTCTCCGGCGACCGCAAGATCAGCCGCCAGCCGCGGCGCACCGCGATCGTCGCGTTCTCGGCCGATGAGGTCTATGCCATCGCCGAACTGATCCGCCGCCAGCATGGCGGCGCCGCCGTGGTGCTGGGCTCGCTAAGCCCACGCACCCGAAATGCGCAGGTCGAGATGTTCCAGAACGGCGACGTCGATTATCTCGTCGCCACCGACGCGGTCGGCATGGGGCTCAATCTCGACGTCGATCACGTCGCCTTCGCCTCCGACCGCAAATATGACGGCTACCAGTTCCGAAGGCTCAACCCGTCGGAATTCGCGCAGATCGCGGGCCGTGCCGGCCGCGCCACGCGTAACGGCACCTTCGGCACCACCGGGCGCTGCGCGCCGTTCGAGCCGGAACTGGTGAACGCGCTGCAGAACCACACCTTCGATAGCGTGAAGATGCTGCAATGGCGCAATTCAAAGCTGGATTTCTCCTCGCTCGGCGCGTTGCAGGTGTCCTTGGCGCTGGCGCCCGCCCATGAGGCGCTGACGCGGGCGCCGATCGCGGAGGATCTGCGGGTGCTCGATCACGCCGCGCGCGACGGCGAGGTGCGCGACATGGCGCATGGCGCGGACGCCGTGGAACGGCTGTGGGACGCCTGCCAGATTCCCGACTACCGCAAGATCGCACCCGCCGCGCACGCCGAACTCGTGACCACGCTGTTCGGCTTCCTGATGCAAAAGGGCCGGATTCCCGACCCCTGGTTCGCAGCCCAGGTCGACCAGGCCGACCGCACCGACGGCGATATCGATACGCTGTCGGGCCGGATCGCGCAGATCCGCACCTGGACCTTCGTCGCCAACCGGCCGGACTGGCTGTCCGACCCCGACCACTGGCAGGGGATCACGCGCGAAGTTGAAAATAAACTGTCCGATGCACTGCATGAACGGCTCACGGAGCGTTTCGTTGACCGCCGTACCAGTGTATTGATGCGCCGCTTGCGGGAGAACAGCGTTTTGAACACCGAAATCGGCAAGACCGGCGAAGTGATCGTCGAGGGCCATGCGATCGGCCGGCTCGACGGATTCACCTTTGCGCCCGATGCGGCCGAAGCCGGCTCGGACGCCAAGGCCCTGCAGGCGGCGGCGCAGAAGGCGCTGGCCGGCGAGATCGATGCGCGGGCTGAAAAACTCGCCGCCGCCCCCGACGATCAATTCGTGCTGACCTCGGACGGCACCATCCGCTGGACCGGCGACGCGGTCGCCAAGCTCGTCGCCGCCGACGACGCGCTGCATCCGCGCATCCGCATCATCGCCGACGAGCGGCTGACCGGCGCGCCGCGCGACGCCGTGCAGGCGCGGCTCGATCTGTGGCTCAACACCCATATCGAAAAGCTGCTCGGGCCGCTGTTCGGCCTCGCCAAGGCCGAGGATGTTACCGGCATCGCGCGCGGCATCGCGTTCCAGCTGATCGAGGCGTTAGGGGTGCTGGAGCGCGCGAAAATATCGACGGAGATGAAGGATCTCGATCAGGCCTCGCGCGCGATCTTGCGCAAATACGGCGTGCGCTTCGGCGCCTATCACATCTATTTCCCGGCGCTGTTGAAACCCGCGGCGCGCGCGCTGGCCTCGCTGCTGTGGGCCGAGAAGCAGGACAATGTCGACATGGCGGCGCTGTCCGGCGCGCAGCACCTGGCGTCTAGCGGCCGTACCTCGTTCCCGGTCGACAAGGCGCTCGCCCGCGATGCCTATCGCGTGCTCGGCTACCGCCAGTGCGGCGAGCGCGCGGTGCGCGTCGACATCCTGGAGCGGCTGGCCGATCTCATCCGCCCCGCGCTGGCCTGGCGCGAGGCTTCGCCCGGCGAAAAGCCCGCCGGCGCGTTCGATGGCCGCGGCTTTGTGGTGACGCAGGCGATGACGTCGCTGACCGGCTCGGCCGGCGAGGATTTTGCCTCGATCTTGCGCGCGCTCGGCTATCGGATGGACCGTCGCCCGCCACTGCCGCCAAAACCGGTGGAGGTGGCCGAGACGGTTTCGGCCGAGACGCCTGCGGTAGAAGGCACGGTAGAGGCGCCGACCGAAGCGCCGTCAGAAGAAGTCGCGGTGGATTTGCCGGTGTCCGGTGGTCCCGGGCCGTCCGCGGCGTTGCTGCCGGATGTCGTGCTTGCGCCGGCGGCCAGTGAGGAACCGCCTGCGGTGGTCGAAACGTCGTCGGAGCCCCTAACTCAGCCCGAGCCGGCTGCGTCAGTGGAAACGGCGGCGGTGGAAGCGCCGCAGGAACCGCCCGCGGCTGAAACGCCGATCGAGACGGCAGCCGCCAGCGAAACTGCGCCCGTTGAGGCCGCCGCTACCGAGGCCAGCGCCGCGGAAGCCGCGTCCGAAACGCCGGCGACGCCCGAACTGATCGAAGTCTGGCGGCCGGGCGGCCGCGCCGACGAGCGTCGCCCGCATCATGATCGCCACCGTCATCGCCGCCACGGC
>NZ_JBAVNZ010000643.1:0-22850 GCF_049691595.1 Bradyrhizobium sp. | reverse complement strand
TGGAAGCGCGGATCTGTTCCTACGAATGCACTTTCTGCGCGGACTGCGTCGAGACCAAGCTTTACAACGTCTGCCCGAACTGCGGCGGCGGCCTTGAGCGGCGGCCGATCCGCCCCGCCACCGAACGGCGGCCAGGCGCGTCGGTGGCGAAGCAACCGACGTCGGACAAGCGCGTACATCTGAAATACAGTTTTGAAGACACCGCCGCGCATTCGGCGCGGCTGCGGGATATTCCGCCGCGGGATCGATAAAATATCTCTGCATCGTCATTCCGGGATGATCCGAAGGATCAGACCCGGAATCTCGAGATTCCGGGTTCGATGCTTCACATCGCCCCGGAATGACGGGTCATGAGGCGGGCAGAATCGTCCCCTCGACCTCGCCAAAACCGACGCGATAGCCATTGCCCTGGCACCAGCCGCGCATCATCAGCGAGTCGCCGTCCTCGAGGAAGGTGCGCTTGACGCCGCCGGGAAGCTCAACCGGCTCGGTGCCGTTCCAGCTTAGTTCAAGCAGACTGCCCCGCTGGTGCTTTTCGGGGCCGGAGATGGTGCCGCTCCCCAGGAGATCGCCGACATTCATGGCGCAGCCGGACGAGGCGTGGTGCACGAGCTGCTGCACCGACGACCAGTACATGTATTTGAAATTGGTGCGGCAGATGCCGGCGGCCTGGTTCATTTGCGCCGCACGCAACGCCACGTCGAGCTCGATGTCGTAATTGTTCGGTTGCGCCTGCCGCAGATAGGGCAACGGCACCGGGTCCTGCGCCGGACCATGCACCCGAAATGGCTCCAGCGCCTCGCGGGTCACGATCCACGGGCTGATCGAGGTCGCAAACGCCTTGGCCTGGAACGGCCCGAGCGGGACATATTCCCATTGCTGGATGTCGCGGGCGCTCCAGTCATTCAACAGCACGAAGCCGAAGATCATCTCTTCCGCCTGCGTTTCGCCGAGCATCTCGCCGATCGGCGAGGACTGCCCGACCACCACGCCCATTTCGAGCTCGAAATCGAGCCGCTTGCAGGGACCGAAACTCGGCGCATCCGTGGCCGGCGGTTTTAGTTGCCCGCGCGGCCGGCGCACCCTGGTGCCGCTGACGACAACCGTTGACGCGCGCCCGTTGTAGCCGATCGGCATGTGCAGCCAGTTCGGCTGCAGCGCATTGTCCTTGCCGCGGAACATGACGCCGACATTGGTGGCATGCTCCTTCGAGGAATAGAAATCGGTGTAACCGGCGACCTCGAACGGCAGATGAAGTCTGGCGTCCGCCATCGGCACCAGCGCCGGCGTGCGCACCGATTTGTCGTCGCGCAGTTTCGGATTGTCATGGCGCAGCAGCTCGCTGATCCGCACGCGGGTCTTTGACCAGACCCTCGGCCCGAGCGCCATAAAGGCGTTGAGCGAGGCCTGCGCAAACACGTCGTAGGCCGGCGCCAGGTCGATCAGGCCCTCGCTCTCCAGCACTGCGAGATCGAGGACGCGGTCCCCGATCGCGACCCCGACGCGCGGCGCGGGCGCAGCCTGCGTCGAGAACACGCCGTAAGGCAAATTCTGGATCGGAAAATCCGAGGCGGGATCGACGTCGACGAAGGAGCGGAGTTTGGGATCGTTGGGGTGGGGCACGGTATTATTCCTGCTTGCGAACGCTATCCTTCGTCATTCCGGGATGCACCCGCTTGGGCGCAGGCCCGGAATGACGGATAGCAAACTACCTCACCGCCTGCTCGGATCGAACCGCTTTTCCAGCCCCTTCCAGCAATCGGCATAATCCTCCTGCAGCGTCGCCGACCTCGCCGCATGCGCGGTCACGCGCTGCGGGAATCGCGTCTCGAACATGAAAGCCATGGTGCCGGTGAGCTTGACCGGCTTCAGCTCGCTGTTGCTGGCGTGATCGAACGCCTCGCGGTCGGGCCCGTGCGGCAGCATCATGTTGTGCAGGCTGATGCCGCCGGGGACAAAGCCCTGCGGCTTGGCGTCATAGACGCCGTAGATCAGGCCCATGAACTCCGACATGATGTTCATGTGATACCAGGGCGGACGGAAGGTGTCCTCCGCCACCATCCAGCGCTCCGGAAAAATCACGAAATCGATGTTCGCGGTGCCGGCGGTTTCCGACGGCGCGGTCAGCACGGTGAAGATCGAGGGATCGGGGTGGTCGAAGCCGATGGCGCCGACCGGCGAGAAGGAGCGCAGATCGTATTTGTAGGGCGCGTAATTGCCGTGCCAGGCCACCACGTCGATCGGCGAATGCGGCAATGTGGTCTTGAACAGCGCGCCGCCCCATTTCACGTAAAGTTCGGTCGGCGTATCCTTGTCCTCATAGGCTGCGACCGGCGTGAGAAAATCGCGGGAATTGGCCAGGCAATTGGCGCCGATCGGGCCGCGCTCCGGCAGCGTGAAGGCGCCGCCGTAGTTTTCGCAGAGATAGCCGCGTGCGGGGCCAGCGGGAATTTCGACGCGGAATTTCACGCCGCGCGGGATCACCACGATCTCGCCGGGCTCGGCATCGATCCGGCCGAGCTCGGTGACGAGGCGAAGGCTGCCCTGCTGCGGCACGAACATCATCTCGCCGTCGGCGTTGTAGAAATGCTGATCGACCATCGACTGGGTGATGAGATAGACGTGCGCGGCCATGCCGGCCAGGGTGTTGGCGTCGCCTGCCGTGGTCATGGTCTGCACGCCCTGCAGGAAGCTCATGTCCTCTTTCGGGATCGGCGCCGGATCCCAGCGCAACTGCGCGATCGGCAATTCAACTTCGTGGCACGGCGCGGTCCGCCACAGCCCGGCATCGACCTTGGCGAAGCGCCCGGAGTGTCTCACCGACGGGCGGATGCGGTAGAGCCAGGATCGCTCATTGCTGCCGCGCGGCGCCGTGAACGGCGAACCGGAGAGCTGCTCGGCATAGAGCCCATAGGCGCAGCGCTGCGGTGAATTGCGCCCGATCGGCAGCGCGCCGGGCAGCGCCTCGGTCTCAAAACTGTTGCCGAAGCCGGACATGTAGCCCGGCGTGACGTTGACCGCGTTGCGGTTGATGGTATCAGGCGAGGGGTTGATATTCATGGTCATCCTCCTCCTTGCAAGCTGGCCCACATTTCCCGGTCGCGCTTGTCGGTCCAGATCACGGGATCGTCGATCCCCGAAGCCTCGTCGAACGCGCGCGAGACATTGAACGGCAGGCAGTGTTCGTAGATCGCAAAACTGGAAAACTTCGGGTCCATCACTTCGCGCGTCGCCGCCATCGATTCCTTGAGATTGCGGTCCCTGGCGACCGAGGTCTCGGCCGCGCCATAGAGCGTGGTGACGAAATCGCGCGTCATCGCGATCGCCTCGCGCGTGGTCGAAAGCCCCTTCAGGGCGTCGCCGCGGCCGGGCGCGATCGCCTTGGGATTGAAGGCGCGGATTTCATTCAGCGTCGCCGGCCATTCGCGCAAATGCGCGTCGCCGCAATAGCAGGCCGAATGATATTCGATCAGGTCGCCGGAAAACATCACCTCCGCGTCAGGCACCCAGGCCATGATGTCGCCGGAGGTGTGACCGGCGCCGAGCTGCATCAGGCGGACTTCGCGTTTGCCGAGCCAGATCGACATCTCGCCCTCGAAGGTCAGCGTCGGCCAGGTCAGGCCGGGAATGCTCTGGGCGTCCTGGAACAGGCGCGGGAAACGGCCATATTCGGAATCCCAGTCCTGCTGGCCGCGCTCCGCGATCAGGCGGTGGGTTTCCTGCGAGGCAATGATCCCTTGCGCCTTGTAGGCCGACGCCCCGAGCACGCGCACCGCGTGATAATGCGACAGCACCACATATCTGATCGGCTTGTCGGTGACGGCGCGCACCCGCTCGATCACCTTGTTCGCCATCGCCGGCGTCGCCTGCGCGTCGAACACGATGCAGCCGTCGTTGCCGACGATCACGGCGGAATTGGGATCGCCTTCGGCGGTGAACGCGTAGAGATCGGTGCCGATCTCGGAGAAGGTGATTTTCTTCTCCGCAAGATCGGTGGTGGACGCAAAACCCTTCGCCATCAATTCGTTCCTGACCTGGCTAGAACCCGTGAACTATTGTTGCTGTTGCTGCTGCTGTTGCTGACCGGTATCCAGCATCCGCCGCTTGGCCAGCGCGATGGCCTCGCACAGCACGTCGAGATCGCCGATGTGGTTGGCGAGCACCAGCACCAATGCGGCATCGAGATCGGCGCTCTGCGTCTCGCTCAAGCCGCGATGCGCCTCGACGATGGCGCGGAAGGCATCGTCCGGCCGGGCGAAGTTCGAACTGGTGGAGAGTGCCATGATCGACCTCAGTTCAGACCGGACGCACGCGCCAGCGCCGCGTCAACTGCCGGCCGCGTCGGATGGCGGAACCGCGCCGCGACATAGCCATCAGGCCGCAGCAGATAGGTCGCGCCGGGCTCTGCGTCGTAGCGCTTTCCGGCGAGGCCCTCGGCGTCGACCAAACCGTCATCACCGCCAATGCGGATCACGCCGAGATCACTCGGCGCCTCGACGGCCGCGCCATTGCCAAACTCCAGCAGCGTGAACCGCGTTCCACTCCGGATGAAGGCGTCGGTCAGGAACATCGAACGTCCGCCGCGTTCGGCAATCGGCGCATCCGGCATCGATGTGCCGGGCCGAGGGCCGCCGCGCCATGCATCACCATCGGCCGTCGACAGCGGCGTCTCATAGATCGAGGGCACCGAGAGCCGTCCGCCATTGACCATGCGCTTGCCAAACTCGGTATCCTTCGCCAGCGACAGCACCGCCTTGCGCAACCGCGCTTCATGATGGGAACCTGGCGCCATGAAATCGGTCGAGCGGGTCGATTCCCTGATGTTCTCGTCCGCCGCGGCGCTGCGCTCGATGTCATAGCTCTGCAACAGGCGTTCCGGCGAAATCCCGCTCAGCACGCGATCGAGCTTCCACGCGAGATTTTCGGCATCCTCAAGCCCCGAATTGGCGCCACGGGCGCCGAATGGCGAAACCTGGTGCGCGGCGTCGCCGGCAAAGATTACGCGGCCGTGGATGAACCTGTCCATCCGGCGGCACTGGAATTTGTAGAGCGATATCCATTCGAAGTCGAACTTGTCATGCCCGAGCATGCGCGCGATCCGCGGCCGCACATTCTCCGGCAGCTTTTCAGACGCAGGATCGGCAAACCGGCTGAGCTGCAGATCGATGCGCCAGATGTCGTCCGGCTGCCGGTGCAGCAACGCCGAGCGGCCGGCGTGAAACGGTGGATCGAACCAGAACCAGCGCTCGGTTGGAAATTCAGCCGTCATCCTGACGTCGGCGATCAGGAACTGATCCTCGAATACCCGGCCCGAAAATTCCGCGCCGACCATTTGCCGCAACGACGAGCGGGCACCGTCGCAGGCGATAACGAAGTCGGCGTTCAATTTGTATGGCCCATCCGGCGTCGCGACCGTCAGCGCCACATGGTCGTTGTGCTGTTCCAGCCCGACCACCTTGTTGCGCCAGCGCAGGCCGATCGCGGGAAGTTCACCGACCCGATCGACCAGATAGGCCTCGGCATGGAACTGCTGCAGATTGATGAAGGCCGGCCGCTTGTGGCCCTCCTCCGGCAACAGGTTGAACTGGTAGAGCTGGGAAGTGCCGTGAAAAATCCTGCCGACGCTCCACACCACGCCCTTGTCGACCATGCGTTGACCGATGCCGAGCCGGTCCCAGAATTCGAGCGAGCGTTTGGAAAAGCAGATCGCGCGCGAGCCCTCGCCGATCCGGTCGGCATCGTCGAGCAGCACGACGGGCTGGCCGCGCTGCGCCAGATCGATCGCAAGCGACAGTCCCACAGGGCCGGCGCCGACCACGACCACGGGATGTTCCGCGACAGTGGCGCCGGTCCGATCCTGGTCGGGATGGCGGCGATAGCCGAACTGGGTCCTGGTCTGCGCCATGATCACCTTGCGGCTCGCCAAGGGAGTGCGACCTTGCTAAAGTAGTCGCATCTGCAACGATCTTAAATCGCGTGCGCGTCCGTCCGTCAACTAAAATTGGAGCGATTCTTGCCAAGAGCGGTTTCGGGCAACGGCGTGTCGCCGGCGCGATCGGGGGTCACTGCCGCCTCGCGGCAGCAAAGCGCACTCCGCAAAAGCCGGAGACTGGACCTGTTCAGGTTCGTGCCTTTTCGGCTGAACCGGCTGGCGGCTGAAGTGAGCGGCGCACTGTCGGTCGAGTACCAGGAGCGCTATGGGCTCGACATCCCGGAATGGCGCGTGCTGGCGACGCTCGGATTCCGCAACGATGCCTGCAGCGCGCAGTACATTTCGCAATGCACCCGGACCCACAAGTCAACCATCAGCCGCGCGGTGACGGCGCTGATGAAGCGGCGGCTGGTGGAGCGCGTCGAGAATGCCGACGACCGCCGCGAATTCCGGCTGCGCATGACCGGCAAAGGCAAGGCGCTGTACGAGGAACTGATCCCGCGTCTGCTGCGCAAGGAGAAGGAGATTTTATCGTGCCTCTCGGCGCAGGAGCGAAACGATTTTGCTTCCCTGCTCGGCAAGATCGAAAGGAGCCTCGATCTCGTCCAGACCCGCCAGGAGGCGGACGCCAAGGAGGCGTATTGAGACACACTCTCTCTCCACGTCATTGCGAGCGCAGCGAAGCAATCCACTCTTTCTTTGCGCGGCACGATGGATTGCTTCGCGGAGCCTGTCATCGGGCGCGCATTCGCGCGACCCGGTGGCTCGCAATGACGAGTGTGGCGCCCTAGCCTCGATCAATAAGCTTGGCGATGACCGGAAAATACGCGCCACCCGAACCGGCATCGATGGCTTCCCGCAACACCTGGCCGATCAGTTCGGCTCCGCGGATCCTGATCCCGGCATCGGCGGCGAGCTCCAGTGCGTAGGACAGATCCTTCAGCGCATATTCGGTCGAGAAGGCGCGTTCGGGAAAGGCGCCGGGCACGATCGCCTTGATGCCGTGGTTGCGCAGCGCAAAGCTGTCGGCCGAGCCCTTTGACAAGGTATCGAGCAACAACCTGGGATCGACGCCACTATGCCTGGCGACCGCGACCGCCTCGGCCAGCGCGTTGACCGTCTCAAACAGCACCATGTTGTTGAGAATCTTGGTCACCTGCCCGGCGCCGACGGCGCCGCAACGGGTGACGTCGGTGGCGAAGCAGCGGATCAGGGGCTCGATATCGGCGTAAAGCGCGGGCGTCGCGCCGACCATGACGCTGAGCGTACCGTCCTGCGCCGCCTGCCGCGTGCGCGCGATCGGCGCGTCCGCCCAGAACGCGTCCTTCTCCTGCAATTGTCTGGCAAAGTCGCGGGTCTGGCTGACCGAGGAGGTGCCGAGATCGACCACGACCTGCCCGCGCCTGATGTTCTTCAGAATGCCGTCACCTTCGAACACCGCACGGACATGCTTGGCGCTCGGAAGGCAAAGAAACAGCAGATCAGCTTGCTTGATGACATCGGCCGCGTTGCCCGCGATTTCCGCGCCCTCGGCGCCCAGCCGCGCCAGTGGATCCGGCGACAGATCGAACGCGATGATTCGCTTGCCGCTCTTGTTCACCAGATTGCGGCAGATCGGCTCGCCCATCACGCCAAGGCCGATGAAGCCGACGGTCTTGTACGCAGCCATTTCCGGACCGAGCCTATTTCACGAAGGAGCGCGACGGCGGCAGGTGCAGGGCAAAGACATCGACCTTGTCGCTGGCGCGCGGATAGATCTCGCGCACGATCGGATCGTGGCCGGGAATGAAGCGATCGGGATGGCCGGCAAGCCGTTCGACGATCTCCCAGCCCTGCGCCATGTCGCCGACATTGTAGACGATCGGGAACGGACTGCGGCGTTGCAAATTGGCGTAGTAGTGCGCCGCGTCGGACGCCAACACCACCGGCCCGCGCGCGGTTTCGACCCGTACCACCTGCAGGCCATCGGAATGGCCGCCGACCCGATGCACCGTCACCCCAGGCGCGACCTCGCCATCGCCGGAATGGAAAATGACGCGTTCGCCATAGACATGGCGCACCATCAGCGTCACATGCTCGACCGAAAACGGATGCCGCAGCATGCCGTTGCACATGCAACGCCCCGTCGCGTAGCTCATCTCGCGATCCTGCAGATGGAACCGGGCGCCGGGGAAACGGTCGAGATTGCCGGCGTGATCGTAGTGCAGATGGGTGACGATCACGTCGCCGATCGTCTCGGCCTTGACGCCGAACGCCGCCAGCGCCTCAACCGGATTGAGCATAAGCTTGCGGGCGCGCGCTTTTGCCTCCTCCGCATTGAAGCCGGTATCGACCAGGATGTCGCGGCCAACCCCACGGATCAGCCAGACGAAATAATCGAGATCCTGCGCCGTGGTCTCGTGCGGATCCGGCACCAGATAATTCATATGGGGGGTGCGCGGCGACATGGTCGCATAACGCAGGGCATAGATTTCGTAGGCGTTTGCCATCGATTTCGCTTTTCTTGAGTGTCAGATCGCCGCTGGGCGAACCAAGCCATCGCCATCGGCAAAGGTCAAATCCCGGAAGCGCGTGACGGCCGCATGACCGGGCCGCGCATCCTATGTGAGACGGATCACATTGGCTCGCATCCGACCGCCGCGTCGCGGTCCATTGTCGCAATTAACGATGCTGCTGCAAGCGGTTGACGGCCTGCAGCACCGGTTTGATAATGCGGTTCGCGTAGAGTAAGGTCGCCGCGGCGCCAGCTGGTATCGGCGCCATTTTGGCTGGACTGCCGTGACCATGAAAATCCCCCTCGCATTGCTCGTCACGTTGATTTTCTCGGTCGCGTCGACCGTTTCGTCGCTGGCAGCGGGCGACCGCTACGCGCTGGTGATCGGCAACGCGAAATATCCGGACGCCGAGGCGCCGCTGAAGGAGCCGATCAACGACGCGCGCGACGTCGCTGAGGAGCTGAAGCGCGACGGCTTCAATGTCGAGGTCGGAGAGAACCTGACCGGCGAGGCGATGCGCCGCGCCTTCGAGCGGCTGTACGGCAAGATCAAGCCGGGCTCGGTGGCGCTGATTTTCTTCTCGGGTTTTGGCGTCCAGTCCAGCCGCCAGAGCTTCATGATCCCGGTCGATGCGCAGATCTGGACCGAGGCGGATGTTCGCCGCGACGGTTTCAGCCTCGAGACGGTGCTCGGCGAAATCAACAGCCGCGGCGCCGGCGTCAAGATCGCCCTGATCGACGCCTCCAGGCGCAATCCGTTCGAGCGCCGTTTCCGCAGCTTTTCGGCGGGGCTCGCGCCGGTCATCGCGCCGAACGGCACGCTGGTGATGTATTCGGCGGCGTTGTCTTCCGTCATCTCCGACAATGGCACCGACCGCAGCCTGTTCGTGCGGGAACTGCTGAAGGAAATTCGCACCCCCGACCTGATGGCGGAGGAAACGCTGAACCGCACCCGGGTCGGCGTCACCCGGGCATCGCGCAGCGAGCAGGTGCCGTGGATTTCATCGTCGCTGGCCGAGGATTTTTCCTTCATTCCGGGTTCGGGCCCCAAGACGGCGAGCCCACCACCGCCTGCCCCCGCCCCTCCTGTCGAGCAGGCGACAGTTGTTCCGCCACCGCCGCCGAAGCAGGTTGAAATTCCGCCGCCACCACCGCCCAAGCAGGTCGAAGTTCCTCCTCCGCCGCCGCCCAAGCAGGTTGAGATCCCGGCGCCGCCGCCATCCCCTCCGCCGCCGGCCAAGCCGGCCGAGAGCTCCCCAACCGTGCTGGCGCTCGCCGATGATCCGACCATCAAGAGCCTGACCGCCAAGCTCAACGACAATCCCGACGATGCGGCGGCGCTGTACCGGCGCGGTCAGGTCTATGCCAGCAAGGGCGCCTACGACCTCGCCATCAAGGATTTCAACAATTCGCTGCGGCTCAATCCCAAGGACGTCGAGGCCTACAACAACCGCTGCTGGGCGCGCACCGTGATCGGCGACCTGCAGGCGGCGCTGAAGGATTGCAACGAGGCGCTTCGGCTGCGGCCGAATTTCGTCGACGCGCTCGACAGCCGCGGGCTCGTGAACCTGAAGAGCGGGCAGACGAAAAATGCAATTGCTGATTTCGATGCCGCCCTCAAAATCAACCCGAGATTGACCTCGTCGCTGTACGGACGCGGCCTTGCCAGGAAACGCAACGGCTCGATCGCGGAAGGCGATCTGGATATCGCCAATGCGAAGGCCATGGACCCGAATATCGCGAAGGAATTCGCCGATTACGGCGTGCAGTGACGATAATTTTCAGGTCAAGGCCGGCGCTTCCTCGAACCTCGGGACGGCGCCGTAGACTAAAGGGAAAGCGGTACGCCGGGACCGGCTTTCCGGCAGCCTTTTTATGAGCATTTGGAGCCGCGCCAACAGCGCAGGAGGGACTTGCAATGTTCGATATCTCTGGAAAGAAAAATCTGACCGCGATGCTTTCGATCCTGACCATCGGCGCCGCGCTGTCATTTGGCGCCGGAACCGCCCGGGCTGGCGATGAGGTCACCGAGCAGCAAATCCTCAAGGCGCTCACCCCCGACAAGAAGCCGCTGACCCGCGGCCTGTCGGCGGGTCCGCAGGCCGATCCGGCCGCGGCCGCCGCCGAAAGTAAGTTCGTTCAGACCATCCGTGGCCGCCCGACGCGTTCGCTGTCGGTTACCGAGCGCGAAGAGATCGCAACCATCGTCAAGGACAAGCCGAAGATCGACCTCGAGATCAACTTCGATTACAACTCGGCCCAGATCAGCGCCAAGTCGCTGCCGTCGGTGCAGGCTTTGGGCCGCGCCCTGACCAACGCCGATTTGAGGGGCTCGACCTTCGTGGTGGCGGGCCACACCGACGCCGCCGGCAGCGAGGCCTACAACCAGGACCTGTCCGAGCGCCGCGCCGACTCGATCAAGCGGCACCTCGTCGACAAATACGGCATCAACGGCGCCGACCTCGTTACCGTCGGATACGGCAAGAGCAAGCTAAAGGACCCGAGCCAGCCGCTGGCGGAAGTGAACCGCCGGGTGCAGGTCGTGAACATGGAAAACAAGGCCACCGCGTCCAAGTAGCTTGTCCAGGTAATTTGTCCGGGTAACAGGGCGTAGCGCGGTATGACATTTGAGGCTGGAGCCCTTGCTCCGATGAAAGCGGAGCAAGGGCTCTTTGCTTTGTTATTTTGGCGCGTTTTCTTTACGCGAACCGGTATCCACGTCGCTCGAAAACGCTATAAATACCTTCGCGCACCCCGCTGGGACGAATTTATTGTTGGGTTCGTGCCGAGCCCATCGGCAGTTGGAAGCCCCCACTTCACATCACGTTAGGTCTGGATTGATCCGGCGATGAAGCTCTCAAAATACCTCAGGCCCGCGCTTGGAGCGGCATTCTTTGCCGTTCTGGCCGCCGGATATTACTGGTTCGAGAACCGCTCGCGTCCCGAGGAAAAGGAAACGCCCGGCCAGGCCCTCGTCGTCGTCACCAAATCCACCAATGCCTGCTTCTCCGACATGGTGCGCGTCACCGGCTTCATCGTGCCGCGCCGGGAGGCGCAGCTCGGTGTCGACCAGGAGGGTTCCAAGGTCACCGATCTCTTCATCCGCGAAGGCGACATGGTCACCGAAAACCAGGAACTGGCGCGGCTGACCCCGCCGCCGCAACAGCAGCAAGCGCAAGGCGGCGGCTCCCGGCCGGCGGCGCTTTCACTGCGCGCGCCCGCCGCGGGCCTCGTCACCGAAGTCAGGACCGCCGTCGGAGCGCCCGCATCGCCGCAGGCCGGGCCGATGTTCAGGATTGCCGTCAACAACGAAATCGAGCTCGATGCCGAAGTGCCGAGCATTCATTTGCTGAAGCTCAATCCCGGCGCAACGGTGCGGATCAGCCGCGACGATGCGCCCGACATGGTCGGCAAGGTCCGCCAGATCTCGCCGCAGATCGACCGCTCAACCCAGCTCGGTCATGTCCGGATATCGCTGACCAACAATCCCTCGCTCAAGGTCGGCATGTTCGCCCGCGCCAATATCGACGCCAAACGCAGTTGCGGCGTCGCAGTTCCGCGCACCGCGATCGACCGCACCACGCTGCAAGTGGTCAAGGGCAACACGATCGAGACGCGAAGGGTCCGGGTCGGGCTGACGTCCGATACCTCGATGGAAATTCTCGAAGGCCTCGATGTCGGCGAAACCGTCGTGGCTGACGCCGGCACGTCGCTGCATGACGGCGACCAGATCAAGACCATGTTCGCCGACGAACTCGAGCGCACGCAGGCACGCTAATGGCTTTGAACATCTCGGCATGGTCGATCCGCAATCCGCTGCCTTCCATCGTGTTTTCGATCATCCTGCTCGCGCTGGGCTGGATCAGCTTCACCAAGCTCGCGGTGACGCGGCTGCCGAGCGCCGACATTCCGGTGATCTCGGTCGCGGTCTCGCAGTTCGGCGCCGCGCCTTCGGAACTTGAGTCGCAGGTCACCAAGACCATCGAAGACGGCGTGTCGGGCGTCGAGGGCGTGCGGCACATTTCATCGTCGATCACCGACGGGCTGTCGCTGACCACGATCCAGTTCGCGCTTGAAACCAACACCGACCGGGCGCTGAACGACGTCAAGGACGCCGTCACGCGGGTGCGCGCCAACCTGCCGCAAAACGTCACCGAGCCGCTGATCCAGCGCGTCGACGTGATCGGCCTGCCGATCGTCACCTATGCCGCGATCTCGCCGGGCAAGACGCCCGAACAACTGTCCTATTTCGTCGACGACGTCGTCAAACGCGCGCTGCAGGGCGTGCGCGGCGTCGCCCAGGTCGAGCGCATCGGCGGTGTCGAGCGCGAGATTCTGGTATCGCTCGATCCCGACCGGCTGCAGGCCGCGGGGCTCACCGCCGTCAATGTCAGCCAGATCCTGCGCGGCACCAATGTCGACCTCGCCGGCGGGCGCGCCGAGATCGGCAAGAACGACCAGGCGATCCGGACGCTGGCCGGCGCCAAGACGCTCAACGAGCTCGCCGGCACCATGATCCCGCTGTTCGGCGGCGGCGAAGTCCGGCTCGACGATCTCGGCACCGTGACCGACACCATCGCCGACCGCAGAACCTTCGCCCGCTTCAACGGCGAGCCGGTGGTGGCGCTCGGCATCAAGCGCTCCAAGGGCGCCAGCGACGTGGTGGTCGCCGCCGCCGTGCAGAAGCGGATCGATGCGCTGAAGGTCGCCTATCCCGACGTCGATCTCAAGCTGATCGACACCTCGGTCGAATTCACCAAGGGCAATTACGTGGCGGCGATCTCGACCCTGTTCGAGGGCGCGATCCTCGCCGTCATCATCGTGCTGTTGTTCCTGCGCGATATCCGCGCCACCATCATCGCCGCGATCTCGCTGCCGCTGTCGATCTTCCCGGCGTTCTGGGTGATGGACCTGCTCGGTTTCTCGCTCAATCTCGTCAGCTTCCTCGCCATCACGCTGTCGACCGGTATCCTGGTCGACGACGCCATCGTCGAGATCGAGAACATCGTGCGCCACATGCGCATGGGCAAGACGCCTTACCGCGCCGCGCTGGAAGCTGCCGATGAAATCGGCCTCGCCGTGATCGCGATCTCATTGACCATCATCGCGATCTTCGCTCCCGCGAGCTTCATGTCAGGGATTGCCGGGCAGTTCTTCAAGCAGTTCGGCATCACCGTGTCGGTGCAGGTGTTCTTTTCGCTGCTCGCCGCGCGCTTCGTCACGCCGGTGCTGGCCGCCTACTTCCTCAAGGACCACCCCCACGAAGACCCGCCGCCCGGCCGTGTGCTGCGGGCCTACATCGGGCTCGTGACCTGGTCGGTGAAGCACTATTTGATCACCGTGCTGATCGGCTTCGGCATTTTCGCTGCCTCGATCTGGAGCATCACGCTGCTGCCGCAAGGCTTTCTGCCGGCGCAGGACACCGCGCGCTCGCTGCTGGCGATGGAATTGCCGCCGGGCTCGCAGCTCGCCTTTACCGAGAAGGTCACCGAGGAAATCGTCGCGCGCCTGCGCAAGCGACCCGAAGTGCGAAGCATATTCGTCGATGGCGGCCGCGTGCCGCCGGGCACGCTGGAAGTGCGCCGCGCCGCGCTGATCATCAATTACACGCCGAAGAAGGAGCGCGACAGCGCACACACCCAACGCCTGCTCGAGCTCGATATCGGCAAGGAACTCGAGAACGTTCCGGATATCCGGTTCTGGTTTCTCGACGAGAACGGCTTGCGCGCGATCTCGCTGGTCGTGACCGGAACTGACAGCAACATCGTCAACAACGTCGCCAACGAGCTGGCGACCCAGATGAAGCGGATTCCGATCATTGCCAACGTGATTTCGGAAACCGCGCTCGACCGGCCCGAACTTCGCATCCGGCCGCGCGCGGAGCTGGCGGCGCGGCTCGGCGTCTCCACCGAAAGCCTGTCGCAGACCATCCGCGTCGCCACGATCGGCGACGTTGGTCCGGCGCTGGCGAAATTCGATGCCGGTGACCGCCAGGTGCCGATCCGCGTCCAGCTCGAGGACAGCGCGCGTGGCGACCTGCATATGCTCGAGCAGTTGCGGGTGCCACTCGGCACCCGCGGCGAGCGCGGCGGCGTGCCTTTATCGGTTGTCGCCGACATCCAGCTCGACCAGGGCCCAACCAGCATCAACCGCTACGACCGCGAAAGACAGGCCACGGTCGCGGCCGACCTCGTCGGCACCGCCGCGCTCGGCGACGCCACCAAGAAGATCTACGACCTGCCGGTCATGAAGAGCCTGCCCAAGGGCGTCAAAGTCAGTCCATCGGGCGATGCCGAAAGCCTCAATGAATTGTCGGAGGGCTTTGCCACCGCGATCACCGCCGGCCTGATGATGGTCTATGCGGTGCTGGTGCTGCTGTTCGGCACCTTCCTGCAGCCAATCACGATCCTGTTCTCGCTGCCGCTCTCGATCGGCGGCGCTATCGCCGCCCTGCTGGTGACCGGCAAGCAGCTCACCACCCCGGTGTGGATCGGCATCCTGATGCTGATGGGCATCGTCACCAAGAATGCCATCATGCTGGTGGAGTTCGCGGTGGAGTCGATGCGCGAAGGCAGGCCGCGCGACGAGGCGATCATCGACGCCGGCATGAAGCGCGCGCGCCCGATCGTGATGACCACCATCGCGATGGCCGCCGGCATGATGCCCTCAGCGCTGGCGTTCGGCGCCGGCGGCGAATTCCGCTCGCCGATGGCGCTTGCCGTGATCGGCGGCCTGGTGTTTTCGACGGTATTGTCGCTGGTGTTCGTGCCGGCGATGTTCATGATGATGGATGACATCGGCGCGCTGTTCTGGCGGTTCGGCAGGAAGCTGATCGTCTCGAGCGGCGAGAACGAGCATGGGCCAGCGGATCATCACGGCGAACCGGCGGCCAAGGGGCTGCCTGCGGTGCCGCCGAGCCTCGTCTCGCCGGCGGCGGAGTAAGGCGGCGGTCAGCATTCTTATTCCCACGTCGTTTTGGGCTTTGTTGAGAGCAAGATCGGAAGCACCCCGCAAGCGGTGTTTTCCTCAGCCGAAAGCATGCGGGACCGTTTCCCGATATAGCCTCGCTCGGCCGGGCGATGGCCTGTTTGACCCAACCCACGCAGACCCAACCCACGCATTGGCAAGATTTACCTCAGCATGCTATTCTGCCGTCATGCTCTTTACCCGCATCACCATCGATCCTGCGGTGTGCACCGGCAAGCCCTGTATTCGCGGGCTACGGTTTCCGGTGGCGCGCCTGCTCGGGCTGATGGCTTCCGGCGAGACGCGCGACGCGATCCTGAAGGCTTATCCCTATATCGAGGCCGGCGACATCGACGAGGCCTTGCGCTACGCGGCTTTCCTCGCTGAAGACGAGACAGTCGAACTGCTACCCTCCGCTCCGGCCAAGTGAGATTCCCGATCGACATGCCGCTGTCGCCGGCCGTGGCGGTGTGGCTTGCCGACCAAGGCCACGATGCCGTGCATGCCACCGATTTAGAACTTCACCGTGCCACCGACAGCGAGATTATGGCCCGCGCGAAGCAGGAGGCGCGAACAGTGGTCACCGCCGATCTCGACTATCCGCGCCTGCTTGCGATCGCACGCGCCAGCGAACCGAGCTTGATCCTGTTCCGCAATGGTGACTGGACCGAGGCTGAAGACGCCTGGTCCCCGTTCAGTCGGATTGCGGACGGCTGCGACGAATGGCACTGAAATCTTCGACCAGACCCGGGCTCTGCGGCGGCGCAATGTCCTCGCGGGAAGGCGGAACGATCAGGGCGGTAAAGCGCTGGGTAGCGCCGGGTTGACCTAACAGCATCGAGCCAACGACGAACTCGGTTCTGACGAACCGCGAAGCCCGGGCCGCGGTGCTCGCCATCGCGGCGACGCAATGAGCATCGCTTTCATAGCACAGGGCCGCCCATCCTCGCGCGAAGGCCACCTGCCGCGGCAATTTCTCCGCATACGGGTGGACCAGCCGCTCGTCATAGACAGGGTGATCCGGGCTGTAGAATGCCATTGCGAAGGCCAGGCCTTCGTCGCCGCCGACCGCTGTAAGTGCGGCGTCGGAATGAATGTGCCATAACCGGGTCAACTCCAGCGCGGACTGCTGATAGAAATTGCGCCCCTCATTCAAGGGATGGAAGTTCCGATAAAGGGCGTGAAGGGGCGCCGCCATGCCGGCGCACAGCACCGCGATGCCGATGACAAGGACCGCCAGATTCACCGAATAAAAGCGTTCGATCCGGTAACTCGCGCCGCAGACAATCAGGATGGCAAACAGGAACAGGCCCTGCAATGCCCAGATCGGCGGCATGTCGGAGCCGAGCCCGATCGACGTGACGGCCGGAAAGACGATGGTCCCGACGCTGACAAAGAACAGCAGCAGCAGGCCTGAATTCATTGCTCGAAAATCCTGAGAGAACTTTTTCAGGCGGTTTCCTGCGATCACAACCCATGTCACCGTGGGCATCGCGAGCACGAGGGCCACGCCCAGCAGGAAAAGCATCGCTTCGATCAGCGAAGGGCCAAAATCCTTGCCGGCATGTCGCTCAAGCGCGTAGGCAAAAGGTTTCGCGCCCGTCGTCGCCAGCCAGTGCAGGTGCGGCAACAGGACAGCGAAACCAACCAGAATGGAAACCCAGGGGGCTGGCGAGCCGAAATAGGCGCGTCGCTGTGGATGGCAGATCGCGGCGAAAAGAAAGCTGACGATCAGAAACGCCGAGTAATATTTGCCGAGCATCGCGAGCGCGGCGGTCGCGCCGGCGGCCACGGCCCATTTCAGCTCGCGGGTTTCAAACGATCTCAGGAAACAATAGGTCGCGATCGGCCAGGCCGCCAGAAGTACCGCGTTGGCGTTGAAGCGCTGGGCATGAAAATGGTAGGTCGGCAGCAGCATGAGCAGCAGCAGCACGACCATTCGCTTGTCGCCCCGCGCGAAGCGGCGCGTAATCAGGTCGACCGCCCATAACGCGACCGCCGAATTGGTCAATGCCATCAGGTAAAACGACCAGTTGGCGAGCGGAAACACCGTCGTCCATGCCCGCGCGACCCATCCCATTAATGGCGGATGTTTGGAGTAGCCCCACTCCATGCTCCGTCCAAGCGTCCATGTTTCCAGGACATCGGGATGCAGATCGCCGCCGAGATAGGCAATGGCGAGATAGAGCAGCCAGACCGCCACAAATCCGCTCAGCAGAAGCGGAATAGACCAGCCCGCCTCGATCCCATCCAGCCAGATCAGAAACGGTTTCCGCCAACGCGCGGGGGATACTTCCGAGCGCGTTGCCAACCCCGAGAACGCAAGATCCATGGGCACAAAGCAATCCACCCGCCGCCCTCGCGAGCGACCTCGACAACTGAGCCTGCATTGCTTTGCGGCGTGTTCATCGAACTTGCAGAATCTTAATGTTCCAATTTTTGAAGATTGATGTCGCAATTGAGATAAATTTGGGTCCGAAGATGTTCCGCCCCGCGATGTTCATGATGATGGACGACATCGGCGCGCTCATTTAGCGGCGGTTCGGTAAAAAAAGATGATCGTCTCAAGCCGCGAGACCGAGTATGCAACGGCCGATTACCACAAAAAGCCGCCTGC
Source organism: Bradyrhizobium sp. (assembly GCF_049691595.1). GTDB lineage: Bacteria > Pseudomonadota > Alphaproteobacteria > Rhizobiales > Xanthobacteraceae > Bradyrhizobium. The sequence continues at coordinate 4,841 of NZ_JBAVNZ010000643.1, read as the reverse complement.
GAAGGGGCCACCGCCGGTGCCGCCGAGCCTCGCCTCGCCTGCCGCGGAGTAACGGAAGCTTGCGATCCGACTATCTGTCGCCAGTCCATGCCCTTCGAGATGTGTGTCGAATGTGTAAGATTTCGACCTCGTCTCGCACTCGATAGAAGATCTTGTAGGGATAACGAGCAACAAATATGACGCGAACATCGGGATCGTCGGTCCGATACCCGCTTTGTGGATGGTCTTTTAGCTGGGCCACGGTCTTGCGAATGCTCGCGGCCACATTCCTCGCGCCGATCGCCGACCGCTCTCCTAGATATTCGATGATTTGTTCTCGATCAGAGAACGCCTCAGGCGTGTAACGAACCCTCATCCTTCGTGGCGCTTGTCGGCTTCTGCAATCAGCTCGTCCGACACGAATTCTCCACGATCCGCCTGAGCCAATCCCCTCGCGACCGCCGCGCGCTCCTGGTCCGACATCGTGTAGACACCTGTCCGACGCGCCTCGATTTCCCGGGCGTACTCGGCAAGTTCCTCCTGATCCTCTTGGGGCCAGGTTGCGGCATGCTCGATCATTTCTTTGAGTATTCTGTTCATCTGGTAATCATATCACAACATGGGAGTCCTGACGATACAGGGGAAGTCCCTACTCGTTCCTCGTCACCGCCGTCAGCTTGGTCACGTTCTGCAACAGAATCCGCCCGCGCTGCAGGTCGGGGATGCCGTCCTTGCGCCCGGCCTGCGGTGGACCGTTGAGGTATTCGTAGAACCTTCACGAAGCCGCTTCGACCATTCGCGTCTTGGCTTCTTCCAGAAACGTGACGACATGCTCTCGCGTAACTGACGGGAAACCTGCCAGAGAGTCATCGATCGATTCGCCAGCCTCGAGATAATCAAGCAACGTCTGCACGGGGACTCTTGTCCCGTGGAACACGGCTGCGCCGCCCATGACGTCAGGGCTGATCGAGACAATCGGCTGTTTCATCTCGACAGATTACACCTTCACCCCGAGAACACGCAAATATCGGATTGTGGCACCGGTGCCCCCAGGCCTGACGATGCGAGATGACGCCCGTCTAACCGCCGTTTCCCCTACTCGTTCCTCGCCACCGCCGTCAGCTTGGTCATGTTCTGCAGCAGAATCCGCCCGCGCTGAAGGTCCAAAATGCCGTCCTTGCGCCAGGCCTGCAATTGACGGTTGACGCTTTCGCGCGCAGCGCCGACGAAGACACCGAGTTGCTCCTGCGAGATGTGCACCTCGGAACCGAAATCCGAGGCCAGCGCGACGAGCCTTCGCGCCAGCCGCACCGGCAGCGGCTGCAGCACGGATTCCTCCATCCGCTCGCTTTGCCAGCGGATGCGCTGGCACAACAGCATGATGATCTTGATCGCGACCTTTGGTTCGCGTTCGAGATGCGAAAGAAAGTCTTCCCGCCGCAGCACGAACAGTTCGCTCGGCTCGCCCGCGGTCGCGTCCGCGGTGCGGCTCTGGCCGTCGAGCACCGCAACCTCGCCGAACAGGTCGCCCGGACCCATGAAATTCAGCGTCAGCCGGCTGCCGTCGGAGGCGCCGGTCTCGATCCGGATCTGGCCGCGGCGGACCCCGAACAGGGCGTCGCCGGGATCGCCCTTCTGGAACAGCATCTCCCCCGCCGCGAGCTGCTGGGTATGGCAAAGGCCGGAAATTCGCTGCAGTTCTTCGGTCCCCAGGTCCGCGAACATCGGATTCATCTTCAAAATAACCGCAAATTCAGCCTGCTTGCTCATGGTACCGCCTTCCAGATCGACCCCAACCGCTGCAGACGGCTGGTTAACAAAATTCGGCCCCGGGGAAGTGTGTCATATGTCACATAACTTTGCAGTAACTCCTGATTATTTTTGGCCGCTTTGAGCGAACTCCCGTTTCCGGGATAAGCTCGTGCGCCCGGCCAGGTCAGATGATGATTTGGCCGGCTTCAATGCCGTTTGCCGGGTCTGGAATGTAGCTATGAAAGCATTGAAAATCGCCGGCGCCGCGATCGGCGCCGTGGCCGTCATCCTCGCTTTGCTGTCGGTGGTCGGGGTCCCCTCGGGCTTCCTGACGTCGGCGATCCAGGCGCGGGTCGAGCGCGATACCGGCTACAAGCTCGCCATCAACGGCGGGGCGAAGATCGGCCTGTGGCCATCGCTCAACCTCACCTTGAGCGACATCGCGCTGAAGGATCCGAAAGACCGCGACATCAACAATCGCCTGACCGCCGGCAGCATTGAGGCCGAGATCACGCTGGCAAGCCTGTGGTCGGGCCGTCCGCAGATCACCGACATATTGATCGTCCGTCCGGTCCTCAATCTGCCGCTGCAGCGCGAGCGCGTGCGCGAGAGCAATCCGTCTGCGAAAACTCTTTCTTCCAGTGCGAGCGACACCAATTTCTCGATCGGGCATGTCAGCATCACCGGCGGCACGATCGTGTTTTCCAATCTGCGCGACCGCGTCGAAAACCGTATCGAAACCGTCAACGCCGACGTCACCATCGACGGCGATCGCCAGATCAGGATCACGGGCAATGCCCGCGCCGGCGATCACCCGCTGAAGTTCGATATCAAGGCCGCGCCGCCCGCCCCGCCGATCGAACGGCAGAACATTCCGGCCGAACTTAAATTCGAGGCGCCGGGCCTGTTGCAGGCTCCCTTGTCGGCCAGGGCGGAAGTGCGGCTCAACGGCTCGGTGGTGATGATCAACGGCCTGACCGGCACGCTCGGCGACGGCGCGTTCAACGGCTGGGCCTCGGTCGACCTTTCCAGCAAGCCGCTGGTGAAGCTCGATCTCGACTTCCAGCGGCTGGCGTTCGCAATGGCGAAGAGCGGCACCGGTGGGGCATCGCAGCCCTGGAGCAATGCGTCGATCGACCTGAACGGCCTGAACTATGTTGACGCGCAGGCGAAAATTTCCGCGGCAGAGCTCGATATCGGCGACGGCCGCTTTGCGCCGGCCGCGATCGACGCCGCGCTCGCAGGCGGCGTGCTGAAGGCGCAGCTTTCCAACCTCGGCGCCTATGACGGTCACGCCAATGGCGATCTGACCATCGATGCCTCGACCGGCAATCCGGCTTTCGCGCTGCGCGCGGACCTCACCGGCGTGCGCGCCTTGCCGCTCTTGCGCAGCGTCGCCGATTTCGACAAGCTCGACGGCAAGATGCAGGCGAAGATCAGCGTACGCTCCTCCGGCGCAAGCCAGCGCGCGATCATGTCGAACCTCGCAGGCACGGTGTTCGCGGTCCTTCAGGACGGCTCGGTCCGCGGCCTCAACGTCGCGCAGATGATCCGCTCGCTGACCGCAAGCCCGCTGTCGGGATGGCAGGAGAACAAGGAGCAGGCGACCGACCTGACGCAGCTTTCCGCCTCGTTCAAGATCGACAAGGGTCAGGCCACCACCACCGATCTCAACCTGGTCGGACCGCTGGTGCGCATGACCGGCGTCGGCACCATCGACCTTCCCACCAAGCAGATCGGATTCCGGGTCGAGCCGAAGCTCGTGATGACCACCGAAGGTCAGGGCCGCGCCGGCGATCCGGTCGGGCTCGGCATTCCCGTCATCATCGACGGCCCGTGGGCCGAGCCGCGCATCTATCCGGACATGCAGGGCATCCTCGACAATCCCGACGCCGCCTACGCCAAGCTGAAGGAGATGGGCAAGGGCCTGTTCGGGCCGAATGGCGCCGGACTTGGCGCGATCAGCGGTCTGGGCGGACTGCTCGGCGGCGGCCAAAACACGGGTGCGGCCGCGGGTGGTGCCACGGGCGGTCCTGCGAGCGGCGCCGGCAAACCATCCGATCCACTTGGCGGCCAGCTCGGCGAAACGATTGGCAATCTGCTGCAGCAAGGATTGAACGGACTGGGCCAGGCTCAGGGGCAAGGTAGCGCGCGCCCGAGCCAGGGCCGCAGCATTCCCGCCCCGGCGACGCCTGCCCAGGCCACACCGGTTGCACCATCCGCCCCATCGCCGCCGGCGGAGAGCGAGGCAACCCAGCCGCAGGACAGCCAGCCGATGAACGAGGTCTTGCGGCAACTGTTTAACCGCTGAACCCGTCCATCGATCGGGGGACCCCAATCCATCCTAACCATGCTGGCCGAGGCCCCGGCCAATTCCCTCAATTCGTGATAAACAGGCCCGAACGCGGCGCTTGCGAGCAAGGGCAGCCGAGGCGATGACGGCAGGCGCGCACGTCGCGGTGGTGCACGAGGGTCTGGATGAACGGGGTCACCGACAAGACCGGGTTCCTGAGGCAAGGCCTGTTCGCCAAATACGTCGTCGCGCTGGTCGGCCTCGTGGTGTTCGTGCTCGCCGTCAACGGCGCGCTGGAAACCTGGATCAGCTACCGCGCGATCCGCAGCACGCTGACGGATGCGATGTCGGAAAAGGCCGAGGCGACCGCGACGCGGATCGAGCAATCGATGTCCGAGCTGGAGCGGCAGATCAGCTGGGTGACGCGCGCCTCCCGCACCACGATCGAGGCGCGCCGTGCGGACTACGCGCAATTGCTCAACCAGGTGCCGTCGGTCAACCAGCTTTCGCAGCTCGATGGCAGTGGCCGCGAAACGCTGCGGCTGTCGCGCCTGACGCTTTCGATCGGCAGCAACGCGGATTTTTCCCGCGACGTCCGCTTCACCGATACGCTCTCCCGGGGCACCAGCTTCGCGCCGGCCTATTTCAGGGATGCGCGGCCTTTGATGTCGATCGCGGTGTCGCACTCCGGCTACGATGCCGGCGTCACCGTCGCTGAAATCGATCTCGGTTTCCTGTCGGATTTTCTCGGCGATGCCCAGGTCGGCAAGGCCGCTTTCGCCTATGTCGTCGATTCCAGGGGCCAGGTGCTGGCGAG
>NZ_JBAVNZ010000642.1:0-2743 GCF_049691595.1 Bradyrhizobium sp. | reverse complement strand
CAGGAAGGCCGCGACGACGACGGCGATGACGAGGACTCTCGCCGCCTCCCCGCCATGAGCGAGGGCGAAGCGCTGAAGCGGCAAAATCTCGCCGTCACCCAGCATTTCACCGAACCGCCGCCGCGCTTCTCGGAAGCCTCGCTGGTCAAGCGCATGGAAGAGCTCGGGATCGGCCGGCCCTCGACCTATGCCTCGATCCTGCTGGTGTTGAAGGACCGTGGCTATGTCAAGCTGGAGAAGAAGCGGCTGCATGGCGAGGACAAGGGCCGCGTCGTGGTCGCGTTTCTGGAGAATTTTTTCGCGCGCTACGTCGAATATGATTTCACCGCCAATCTGGAAGAGCAGCTCGACCGCATCTCCAACAACGAGATTTCCTGGCAGCAGGTCCTGAAGGAGTTCTGGGTCGGCTTCATCGGCGCGGTCAACGACATCAAGGATCTCCGCGTCGCCGAGGTGCTGGATGCGCTCGACGACATGCTCGGGCCGCACATCTACCCGCCGCGCACCGACGGCGGCGATGTCAGGCAGTGCCCGACCTGCGGCACCGGCAAGCTCAACCTCAAGGCCGGAAAATTCGGCGCCTTCGTCGGCTGCTCGAATTATCCGGAATGCCGCTACACCCGCCCGCTCGCCGCCGACAGCGAGGCGAGCGCCGATCGCCTTCTCGGCAAGGATCCCGCGACCGATCTCGATGTGGTCGTGAAGGCCGGAAGGTTCGGGCCCTATATCCAGCTCGGCGAGCCGAAGGACTATGGCGAAGGCGAGAAGCCGCGACGCGCCGGTATCCCGAAGAACCTGTCGCCTTCCGATATCGAGCTCGAATTGGCGCTGAAACTGTTGTCGCTGCCGCGCGAGATCGGCAGGCATCCGGAAACCGGCGAGCCGATCACCGCCGGCATCGGCCGGTTCGGCCCGTTCGTGCGTCACGAAAAGACCTATGCCAGCCTCGAGGCTGGCGATGAAGTCTTTGACATCGGGCTGAACCGCGCGGTGACCCTGATCGCCGAAAAGATCGCAAAAGGCCCGAGTGGACGCCGTTTCGGCGCCGATCCCGGTAAACCGCTCGGCGATCACCCGACCCTTGGCGGCGTCGCCGTCAAGAACGGCCGCTACGGCGCCTATGTCACGGCCGGCGGCGTCAACGCCACCATTCAAAGCGACAAGACACCGGAAACGATCACGCTGGCCGAAGCCATCGCCCTGATCGATGAGCGCGCGGCGAAGGGCGGCGGCAAGCCGAAGCGTGTCGCCAGGAAAGCCAAGGCCACAAAGCCCGCCAGAACTGAAAAAGACAAGACCGAAAGGGACACGGCTGAAAGAGACAAGACCGAAAGAGACAAGACCGCGGCAGGCAAGGCCGCGGGCGGCAAGACCACGGCGGACAAGGCTGCGGCAGGCGCAGCGGCACCCAAACCCGCCAAGAAAGCCGCGGTGAAGAAGACGGCCGCAAAACCGAAATCGGACGCGATCAGCAAGGCGCGCGCGCCGGTGGCGTCGGCGGCCAAGACGTCGGCGGCGAAACCCGCGCCCAAAACGCCGGCGAAGAAACGCGCCGGCAAGGCCCGTGGATAAGTGAAAAGAAAACATGACCATGGCTTTCCGGCCCGGGACGCCATCGTCGCCTTCATCCGGGCGAATCCCGGCAAGATCGGCACCCGCGAAATCGCGCGCGAGTTCGGTCTGAAGAACGCCGACCGCGCCGAGCTGAAACGCGTGCTGCGGGAACTCGCCGATGAAGGCAGCATCGCCAGGCGCGGCAGCAAGATCCTCGAGCCCGCCGCCCTGCCCCCGACCGTGATCGCCGACATCACCGGCCGCGACACCGACGGCGAACTGGTGGCGACGCCGACCGAGTGGGACGAAGAGGAAAGCGGGCCTGCGCCGAAAATCCGCATTCAGGTGCCGCGCCGCCCGCAGCCCGGCACCGCGGCCGGCGTCGGCGACCGCGCGCTGCTGCGCGTCGAGAAAACGGATGAGAGCGATGGCGCGCCTTACCATGGCCATGTCATCAAGGTCATCGATCACGCCAAAACCCGCCTGCTCGGGATCTTTCGCAAGCTTCCCGGCGGCGGCGGCCGGCTCATTCCCGTCGACAAGAAGCAGGTCGGCCGCGAGTTGAACATCGCAGCCGTCGATTCCGGCGGCGCCGAGGATGGCGACCTTGTCAGCGTCGACCTCGTGCGCTCGCGCCCCTTCGGTCTTGCTTCCGGCAAGGTCAGGGAACGGCTTGGCTCGCTCGCGAGCGAAAAAGCGGTCAGCCTGATCGCGATCCACGCCCACGAAATTCCGCAGGCCTTTGCGCCGGCCGCCTTGCGCGAGGCGGAAGCGGCAAGACCCGCGACCCTGGCCGGCCGCGAGGACTGGCGCGCCGTGCCGCTCGTCACGATCGATCCGCCCGACGCCAAGGACCATGACGACGCGGTCCATGCCGAGCCGGATACCGATCCGACCAACAAGGGCGGCAGCATCGTCCATGTCGCGATCGCCGATGTCGCCTTCTATGTGCGGCCGGGATCGGCGCTCGATCGCGACGCGCTGCTGCGCGGCAACTCGGTCTATTTTCCCGACCGCGTGGTGCCGATGCTGCCGGAGCGCATCTCCAACGATCTCTGCTCGCTGGTGCCGGGCGAGCCGCGCGGCGCGCTCGCGGTGCGGATGGTGATCGGCCGTGACGGCCGCAAGCGCTCGCACAGTTTTCATCGCGTGCTGATGCGCTCGGCGGCGAAACTGAGCTACGCGCAGG
>NZ_JBAVNZ010000641.1:0-14040 GCF_049691595.1 Bradyrhizobium sp. | reverse complement strand
CGCGAGACCGGCGAACGCGCGCTGCTCAATCTCGGGCATACGTTCGGCCACGCGCTGGAGGCGGCGACCGGCTTTTCCGACCGGCTGTTCCATGGCGAAGGCGTTGCCGTCGGCATGGTGCTGGCGGCGGAATTTTCCGCCGCGCTCGGCATGATCCCGGAAGCCGCCGCCGCGCGCCTCCAGCGCCACCTTGCCGCGGCCGGCCTGCCCACCCATTTGCAGGATATCGCCGGCTTTGCCCAGGAGGGACTGGCGGACGCCGATGCGCTGATGACGCTGATGGCGCAGGACAAGAAGGTCAGGCGCGGCAAGCTGACCTTTATCCTGCTCGAGGCCATCGGCCGCGCGGTGATCGCACCCGATGTCGAGCCCGCTTTGGTTCGCGATTTTCTTCAACGCAAGCTGGCGAAGACCTAACTCTGTCTGGATGAAATAGCTTGGACTGGTTCACCCTCCCGATCGTCATTGTCTGCCTGCTGGTCTCCGCGTTCTTCGCCGCCAGCGAGACCGCGCTGATCGGCGCCTCGCGCGCCAGCATGCTGCGGCTGTCCAAGCAGGGCAATCGCGAGGCCGTCGTGGTCTCCAGCCTGTTTGCGATGCGCGAGCGGCTGATCGGCGCGCTGCTGCTCGGCAACAACATTGCCAATATCGGCGCCTCCGCGCTCGCAACCGGCATCTTCACGGCCTGGTTCGGCGAGGTTGGCGTGCTCTACGCCACCGGCGTGATGACGGTGATGGTGGTGATTTTCGCCGAAGTGTTGCCGAAGACCATTGCCATCAGCGCACCGGACCGGGTGTCGCTTCTGGTCGCGCGCCCGATGAAGCTGACCGTCTATGTGCTGGGACCGCTGCTCACCGTGATCGAGACGGTCGTTCGCGCCTTGATGAAAATGCTGGGCATCAAGCTCGGCGCCAACCAGTCGATCCTGTCGCCGACCGAGCGCCTGCGCGGCGCGGTCGACCTGCTTCACCACGAGGGCAAGGTCGAAAAGCAGGACCGCGACATGTTGGGCGGCTTGCTGGATCTCCGCGAACTGCAGGTATCCGACGTGATGGTCCATCGCACCGAAATGGTGATGATCAACGCCGACCTGCCGGCGGAAGAACTGGTGCGCGAGGTGCTGGCCACCGAATATACCCGCATTCCGCTGTGGCGCGACAAGCCGGAAAACATCATCGGCGTGCTGCACGCCAAGGATCTGTTGCGCGCGATCCGCGCCGCCGACGGCGATAGCTCGCGGATCGACGTCTCGACCATCGCGCTGCCGCCCTGGTTCGTCCCGGAAATGCGCCCGGTCTCCGAACAGCTCAAGGCATTCCGCCGCCGCAAGACCCACTTCGCGCTCGTGGTCGACGAGTACGGCGAAGTCGAAGGCATGGTGACGCTGGAGGACATTCTGGAAGAAATCGTCGGCGATATTTCCGACGAGCACGACGTGGTGGTGTCAGGCGTCCGGGCCCAGCCCGATGGCTCCGTGGTGGTCGACGGCTCGGTGCCGATCCGCGATCTCAACCGCGCGATGGACTGGCATCTGCCCGATGAGGAAGCGACCACCATCGCCGGGCTCGTGATTCACGAGGCGCGCTCGATTCCCGAGCGCGGCCAGAGTTTCACCTTCCACGGTTTCCGTTTCCGCGTGCTGCGCCGCGAGCGCAACCGCATCACCGCGCTGCGGATCGTCCCGCTGCCGCGCGAGGCCGAGGTCGGGGAAAACAAGCCGAAGCGGGCGGGCACGGCGTTTTAGCCGTCATCGCCTTCCCGGGGGGCATGACGACGTTACAGGGAGCGCGGAATCTCAGCCCGCTTCCCCCGGCGCCTGCGCCCTGATCGCCAGTGCGTGCACATTTCCTGCCAGTTCCGCCGCCAGCGCCGCATTGATCATGCGATGGCGTTCGATCCGGCTCTTCCCTTCGAAGGCCGGCGACACGATATTAACCCGGAAATGCGTCTCGCCGCCCGGCCTGTGGCCGGCATGGCCCTCATGCAGATGCGATTCGTCGGCGACGTCGAGGCTTTCTGGCGAGAAAGCTTCACGCAACTTGTTTATGATAACGTCCCTGGTGCTCATGGCGGCGGCAATACGCTTCAAAGCGGCTTTCCGTCAATGGCAGATCGGGAAACGAGGTATTCGCAATGTCAAGACTTGAAGCCTTTGGCGTGGCGTAGTCAAAGTCAGCCATGCCGATCGATTCATCAAAGTTCTTCGATTCCATTCGCATCAAGCCCAACAAGCTGAGCGCGAAGCAGCAGGCGCAGGCGCGCGAAGAATCCGCCATGTGCGAATGGCCGGAGTGCAAGAACAAAGGGCCGCACCGCGCGCCCAAGGGCCGCGAGAACTCCCGGGAGTACTGGCACTTCTGTCTCAACCACGTCCGCGAATACAACCAGTCCTACAATTTCTTCCAGGGCATGAACGCGGACGCGGTCGCGCGCTACCAGAAGGATGCGCTGACCGGCCATCGTCCGACCTGGAAGATGGGCGCCAACACCAGCGCCAAGAAGGGCAAGGGCGGCGCCGCGGCCGATCTGGAGGGCGCGGCCGATCCGTTCAGCATGTTCAGCGAACTCAACGGCCGCGGCCGCTGGCGGCCGGGTCCCGGCGCGGGCGCGGAGGTCAAGGCGGAAACCCGAAAGATTTTTAACGCCGAGCGCAAGGCACTGCACGTGATGGGGCTCGGCCCCGACGCAACGCTGGAGAGCGTCAAGGCGAAATACAAGGCGCTGGTGAAGCAGCACCATCCCGACGCCAATGGCGGCGACCGCTCCAGCGAGGACCGCCTGATCGAGATCATCAAGGCGTATAATTACCTCAAGACCGTGGTGCGGGGGGCCTGATCGGAGGTCCGGCGCCGCCGAGGCTGATAGCGGCTCCGCCCGCTGCGGCCGCCTCGCTTCGGACGTAGATCAGCGCGCGTCCTTCGCAGCCGGCTCGATCACGGTGCCGCCGTGACGGCGGCGGAGGATCCAGACCGTCAGCGCCACGACCAGCGCGCCGCCGGCCACCGCCAGCATCCAGAGATGCTTGCCGACCCCCTCGTGGTGGGACATGCCGGCATATTCGTGCAGGGCGGAGACGGCGAGCACGCCCGGCAGCACATGCGCGGGCGCCCAGACCAGGATCGCCGGAATGTTGACGCCATAGAAGCGCGGCGGCGGCATGCCGAGCGCGCCCGCCGTGATCGGCACGAAGGCACGGATCGGCGGCACGAAGCGGGCGAAGAACACCGCCAGCGCCCCCCAGCGATGAAAGAACGCCTCGCTCTGCGCCACCACGCGCGGATATCTGCTCATCGGCCAGGCGCTGAGGATTTCGCCCTGGCTGCGATGTCCGATCCAGAATGCCGATCCGTCGCCGGCCAGTGCGCCGACGATCGCGGCTGCCAGCACCCCCTCCAGCCGCAGCTCTCCGCCCGGTATTAGCGCGCTCAGGGCCAGGATGATGGTCGAACCCGGAACCAGCGATCCCACGACCGGCACGGCTTCCAGGAGGGCGGCGAGGAAAAGCGCCAGATAGGCAAGCCACGGATGGGCCGAAACCAACGCGATCAGGGGATCGATGAATGACGTCACAAGATTCCCGTTTTGGCATCGGAATCGGAATCGGATCGGGGTCCGAACCCGGCATGACGCGCAATGTGGACCGAAAGTGCGGTCCAAATGCAGAGGGCCCCGGCCTCAGGGCAAAAGTACGGCGTGATTCGCAGGGCAGCCTTCCAAAAACCGCGTCCATCGCCTATCTAGATGATAAGACAACGGAACTTTGCGAGGGACTTTGATTAGGCCGCGGGCTTCTGCCGATCGTTGCTCTCTGCTAGATTTATTATAGCACCCATCCGCAGCCATACCGCAAAATCTGGTTTCGGGAACGCCCGGGACCTCGGAGGATTGATGACGACCGCCGCCATGACCAAGATTCAGGAGCCCGTCGGGATGCCGGACATGAAGGTGTCGGTCCGGCAGGTGTTCAGCATCGATAGCGACCTCGAAGTTCCGGCCTATTCCGAAGTCGATCCGCATGTGCCGGAAGTCGATTCCGATTACCGTTTCGACCGCGCCACCACGCTCGCGATCCTCGCCGGCTTTGCCAAAAATCGCCGCGTCATGGTCACCGGCTATCACGGAACCGGCAAGTCGACCCATATCGAGCAGGTCGCAGCCCGGCTCAACTGGCCCTGCGTGCGCGTCAACCTCGACAGCCATATCAGCCGGATCGATCTGGTTGGCAAGGATTCCATCGTCATCCGGGACGGCAAGCAGGTCACGGAGTTTCGCGACGGCATTCTGCCCTGGGCGCTGCAGCACAATATCGCGCTGGTGTTCGACGAGTACGACGCCGGCCGTCCTGACGTGATGTTCGTGATCCAGCGCGTGCTGGAAGTCTCCGGCCGCCTGACCCTGCTCGACCAGAACAAGGTGATCAAGCCGCACCCGGCGTTCCGCCTGTTCTCGACCGCCAACACGGTCGGCCTCGGCGACACCTCCGGCCTTTATCACGGCACCCAGCAGATCAACCAGGGCCAGATGGACCGCTGGTCGATCGTCACCACCCTGAATTATCTCGCCCATGACGAGGAAGTCGAGATCGTGCTGGCGAAAGCACATCACTACCGCACGCAGGAGGGGCGCGATATCGTCAACAAGATGGTGCGGCTGGCCGACCTGACGCGCAACGCATTCGCCAATGGCGATCTTTCCACGGTGATGAGCCCGCGCACGGTGATCACCTGGGCGGAGAATGCCGATATTTTCTCCGACATCGGCTTCTCGTTCCGCGTCACCTTCCTCAACAAATGCGACGAGCTGGAACGGCCGCTGGTGGCTGAGTTCTATCAGCGCTGCTTCAACACGGAGCTGGCTGAATCCTCGGTCAACGTGGCGCTGAGCTGATGCGATGCCGGTGGTTTCCGTCGAACGCACGATTGGCTATCCTGGCGGCGTGACGCGTCACTGGTTTACCAAGGCGCTGTAAGGACTGGCAATGACGACCTCGAACACCAGGTTCCGTACCGGATCGAAGGAAGCGCCGACCGAGCCTTTCAAGCGCGCGGTGACGTCGTGCCTGCGCGCGATCGCGAAGAAGCCGGAACTGGAAGTAACCTTCGCCGCCGAGCGGCCGGGACTTGCGCCGGGCAAGGCGCGGCTGCCGGAGCCGGCGCGCAAGATGACCAGGCGCGACGCGGCCATCGTGCGCGGCCACGCCGATTCCATCGCGCTGAAACTCGCCTGTCACGATCCCAAGGTTCATCGCAAGCTGATGCCGGGCAATCCGCAGGCGCGCGGCGTGTTCGAGGCGGTGGAGCAGGCGCGGGTCGAGGCGATCGGCGCGCGGCGGATGGCCGGGGTTGCGAAAAACCTCACCGCGATGCTCGACGATCATTTTCACCGCGGCAAGTTCGACGAGATCACCGACCGGGCCGACGCGCCGCTGTCGGATGCGCTGGCGATGCTGGTGCGCGAGCGGCTCACTGGATTGGCGCCGCCCGCGGCGGCGCGAAAAATGGTCGATCTCTGGCGTCCGGTGCTGGAGGACAAGATCGGCACGCGGCTCGATCGGTTGAGCCGTGTCACCGAGGATCAGGCGAAATTCGGCGATCTGGTGCACGATTTGCTGTCGGCGCTCGATCTCGGCGACGAGCGCAACGCCGAAGCCGACGAGGACGACAACCAGGACGACAATCAGGACGGCGAGAACGATCAGTCCGGCGCCGAAGGTTCGCCCGACTCGGACGCCGCGCAGGAGATGAGCGCCGATCAGGCGCAGGCGACGTCGGACGAAATGTCGGAAAGCGCGATGGAAAGCGCGCAGGCCTCCACCAGCGACACGTTCGATGACGGCGAACTCGGCGACGACGAGACGCCGGGCGAGGCGACGCGGCCGAATGCGCGCGGCGCCAACGAGCCGCGCGGGCCGGAATATCATGCGTTCGCGCCGAAATTCGACGAGGTGATCGCGGCCGAGGATCTTTGCGACCACGACGAACTCGAGCGTCTGCGCAGCTATCTCGACAAGCAGCTCGCGCATCTGCAGGGCATCGTGGCGCGGCTTGCCAACCGCCTGCAGCGCCGGCTGATGGCGCAGCAGAACCGCGCCTGGGAGTTCGATCTCGAGGAGGGCGTCCTCGACCCCGCGCGGCTGTCGCGCGTGGTCACCGATCCCTATCATCCGCTGTCCTTCATGCACGAGAAGGAGGCGACCTTCCGCGACACCGTGGTGACGCTGCTGTTGGACAATTCCGGCTCGATGCGCGGCCGACCGATCACGGTGGCGGCCACCTGCGCCGATATCCTGGCGCGCACCCTGGAGCGCTGCGGCGTCAAGGTCGAGATTCTGGGTTTCACCACCCGCGCCTGGAAGGGCGGGCAATCGCGCGAGGCGTGGCTTGCCGCCGGCAAGCCGGCCAATCCCGGACGGCTGAACGATTTGCGCCACATCATCTACAAATCCGCCGACGCGCCATGGCGTCGCGCGCGCAAGAATCTTGGCCTGATGATGCGCGAAGGGCTGTTGAAGGAAAACATCGACGGCGAGGCGCTCGACTGGGCGCACAAGCGCCTGCTCGGCCGGACCGAGCAGCGCCGCATCCTGATGATGATCTCCGACGGCGCGCCGGTCGACGACTCCACGCTGTCGGTCAATCCCGGCAATTACCTCGAACGGCATCTGCGGCATGTCATCGAGGAGATCGAGACCCGATCGCCGGTCGAATTGATCGCGATCGGCATCGGTCACGACGTCACGCGCTACTACCGCCGCGCGGTCACCATCGTCGATGCCGAAGAGCTCGGCGGCGCCATCACCGAAAAACTCGCCGAACTGTTCAGCGAGACCCATGGTGCCGGGCCGGCCCGGGCCGGCCGGCCGCGCCGATTGCATTCGTAGGAATATCGAGGGTTGTCATTCCGGGACGCGAGTGAAACGAGCGAACCCGCAATCCATGACCACGATCGGGAGTGTGGATTCTCTGATGTGCAATCGCACGTCATAGCTCGCACTGACGCACGCCCCGGAATGACGTCAGTGGTTTTGTTCTCGCCATGAGGCGTCAGTTGCCGGAATCCAGGACGACGCCACATCTCAACCGTCGCCGCTTCCTGGGCTACACGGCGGCAGGGCTTTCGGCCGCGGCGATGTCCGACATCGCGCGCGCGCAAACCGCGGTCCAGCCGCCGTCAACGCCATTCAAGCCCGACGAATATTCGGTCACCGCGCCGGTCTCGATCGAGGTCAATGCCCGGCCGCTGCCCTCATTCGATACCCGCGACCGCGCGCATGTGCGGTTCGGATCGCTGGAATACCGCAGCGGGCTGATCCTGACCTCGGCCTTTCGCGGCTTTGGCGGGCTGTCGGGATTGCGGCTGGACGCCAGGGGCGAGCGCTTCATCGCCGTCAGCGACAAGGGCAGCTGGTTCACCGGCCGTATCGTCTATCGCGGCCGCGAGATGATCGGGCTCGACGATGTCGAGGCCGCGCCGATCCTGGGTCCCGATGGCAGGCCGATCACCAGCCGCGGCTGGTATGATTCGGAATCGATCGCGCTCGACGGCGCATTCGTCTATGTCGGGCTCGAGCGCGCCAACCAGGTGCTGCGGTTCGATTTTTCGAAAGGCTATACGCGCGCGCCCGGCGAGGTGGTGCCGCTGCCGCCGGCGGCGCGCCGGCTGCCCAACAACAGGGGGTTGGAAGCGCTGGTGTATGTGCCGAAGGGCCTGCCGCTGTCGGGCACGCTGATCGCGTTCTCCGAGCGCGGGCTGGATGCCGCCGGCAATCTCATGGCGTTTCTGCTCGGCGGCAGGACACCGGGCCAGTTCAGCGTCCGCCGCACCGACAATTTCGATATCAGCGACGCGGTGCTGCTGCGCTCCGGCGATCTGCTGCTGCTGGAACGAAAATTTTCCTGGCTTGCCGGGATCGGCGTCCGTATCCGCCGCGTCGCGCTCGCTTCGATTGCTCCCGGCGCGGTGGTTGACGGTCCGGCGATCTTCGACGCCGACATGGGCCACGAGGTCGACAATATGGAGGGGATCGACGCCCATGTGACGGAAGAGGGCGACACCGTGCTGACCATGGTCTCCGATGACAATTTCTCGATGCTCCAGCGCAATCTGCTGCTGCAGTTCACGCTGGTGGAGTGATGGTCGTCCTTTCGGCCGGCGGCGCTCGACGACCCGGCGGCCGTGCAGTCCGGGGCCGATGCCCCGCCCGAACTCCCGCGTGAAATTCGACGTCTTCGAACGGGAGAGGTATAGAACTCATTCCCATTCTCCTCCCCCATCCGGAATCCCCCTCATGAGCATACTGTTTTCCCCGATCCAGTTGCGTGGCCTGAAGCTTCCCAACCGCATCATGGTGGCGCCGATGTGCCAGTATTCGGCTGTCGATGGCGAGGCCAATGACTGGCACTTCACGCACATCAATTCGCTGGCGCTGTCGGGGGCGGCGATGTTCTGCATCGAGGCGACCGCGGTGGAGGCGACCGGGCGCATCACGCCGGGCTGCCTCGGCCTGTGGAACGATGCCACCGAGGCGGCGCTGAAGCCGATCCTCGCCTCGGCGCGCAAGCGTTCCAAAACCGCGATCGCGATGCAGCTCGCCCATGCCGGCCGCAAGGCGTCGAGCCACAGGCCCTGGGATGGCGGGCAGTTGATCCCGATCGCCGAAGGCGGCTGGCTGCCGGACGGCCCGTCCGCGGTGCCGCACAAGGAAGGCGAGGCACCGCCACTGGCGCTCGATACGCAGGGCCTGGCGCGCATCCGCGATGCGTTCGCAGCCGCGGCGAAGCGCGCCGAGCGGCTCGGGCTCGACGCCCTCGAGGTGCACTGCGCCCACGGCTATCTGCTGCACCAGTTCCTGTCACCGATCTCCAACCGGCGCACCGACGATTACGGCGGATCCTTGCAAAACCGCATGCGCTTCCCGCTTGAAACATTCGAGGCGGTGCGTGCGGCGTTTCCGGATCGCAAGCCGGTCGGCTTGCGGGTATCGGCGACCGACTGGATCGAGGGCGGCTGGGATCTGCCGCAAACCATCGAATTTGCCAAAGAGTTGAAGAAACGCGGGGTCGACTGGATCGACGTTTCCTCCGGCGGCGTGTCGCCGCTGCAGAAGATCCCGCTCGGCCCGGGTTATCAGGTCCCGCTGGCCCAGGCGGTGAAGGACGCGACCGGCCTCACCACCATCGCGGTCGGCCTGATCACGGAGGCGAAGCAGGCCGAGGACATCGTCGCTTCCGGCAAGGCCGATATGGTCGCGCTCGCCCGCGGCATGCTCTACGACCCGCGCTGGGGCTGGCACGCCGCCGCCGAACTCGGCGGCGAGGTCGACGCGCCGCCGCAATATTGGCGCTCGCAACCCTCGACCCAGAAGGCGCTGTTCGGCGCGACGACCTTCGGGACAAGGTAGGGGGCCACGTTGTTCCGTCATGCCCGGCCATGACGGGGAGGCGCGCGCGAACATCACCCCGGCGCTTTTGTCATATCTTGGCCGCAGCCTTGGCGTGCTATGCTTTTGCCTGCGCGCACAAGACGCGCTCGACAACGCGACCAACGACAACAGCGAGAGGAGACCCCATGGAAATCGGATACTTCACGATGCCTTCGCATCCGCCGGAGTGCGATTTGAAGGAGGGCCACGAATGGGACCTGCAGGTGCTGCGATGGCTGGATGAGCTCGGCTACCAGGAAGCCTGGATCGGCGAGCACCACACCGCGCCGTGGGAACCGAACCCGTCGCCCGACCTGTTGCTGGCGCAGGCCTTTTTGCAGACCAAGAACATCCGTCTCGGCCCCGGCGGCTTCCTGTTGCCCTACCATCACCCGGCCGAGCTCGCCAACCGCGTCGCGATGCTCGATCATCTCTCCGGCGGGCGGCTGAATTTCGGCGTCGCGGCGTCGGGCCTGCCGAGCGACTGGGCGATGTTCAATGTCGACGGCATGTCCGGCCAGAACCGCGAGATGACCCGCGAGGCGCTGGAGATCATCCTGAAAATGTGGAGCGACGACGCGCCGTGGACCCACAAGGGCAAATACTGGACGGTGACCAAGCCCGAGACGATGTTCGATTCCCTGAAACCCCACCTCAAGCCAAAACAGGCGCCGCATCCGCCGATCGGCGTCGCCGGCCTGAGCAAGGGTTCCGACACGCTGAAGCTCGCCGGCGAGCGCGGCTATATCCCGATGAGCCTCAACCTCAACCCGGCCTATGTCGGCAGCCATTGGGAGTCGGTCGAGATCGGCGCGGCCAAGACCGGGCGCAAGCCGAACCGCGGCGATTGGCGGCTGGTGCGCGAGGTGTTCGTCGCCGATACCGACGAGGAGGCGTGGAGGCTGTCGGCCGGCGACATGATGGGCCGGATGATGGGCGAATATTTCCTGCCGCTGCTCGGTCATTTCGGCTTCAAGGATTACCTCAAGCACGCGCCCGAGGTGCCCGATAGCGACGTCACTGTCGAGTATTGCGCCCGCCGCAACTGGATCGTCGGCTCGCCCGCCACCGTCACCGAGAAGATCGAAAAAATCTATCATGAGGTTGGCGGTTTCGGATCGCTCTTGGTGTTCGGCTTCGACTACAAGCACAAGCCGGAGGCCTGGCACCATTCGCTGTCGCTGCTCAAGCACGAGGTGATGCCGCGGCTGAAACACCTCAACGCGGACTTCGTCCGCGCGGCCTAACCGCGCGGCTGAGCAATAGGCGCGGACCTTGCAAGGTTACTACTGCCGTCTTTGCGAGGAGCGAAGCGACGAAGCAATCCATTCTTTCTTTCCACGGCTAAGATGGATTGCTTCGCGGAGCCTGTCATCGGGCGCGCATACGCGCGACCCGTTGGCTCGCAATGACGGCGTGCGTCTCAATTCATCCCCGGCGACGCCGCGGTCGATCGCACCTGCCAGAACCGGAGCTGACGGCCGGCATCGTGCGTCGTCAATTTGGCATATTGGCCTCTCGCCTTGGCCAGTTCGTGCGGCGCCATCGAGCCGGAGGCAAAACGGCTGTCGAGGATCGCGGCGACCGTCTCCCAGCCGAGCCCGATCACCTTGCAGGGAACCAGCACGCCGTCGTCGCGCAGGCTTTGCATCAACGGACGAACCACCTCGATCGCGGAGTTCGACAGCGCGGCCAGCGCCGCGACGGTCTCTTCATATTTCCGCTGGCTGGCGAATTTGAACAGGGTCGCCTCGTTCAACTGGCCTTCGTCTTTCAGCCGCGCCACCAGGCGCTGCGCCGCCGTGAAATCGCGAACTTTCGCCATCTCGCGCCCGACGCCCGCCGACACCGCGGCGATGGCGCCGCGGATTTCCTCGAACAGATGCGGCGGGGCGCGCGACAACAGCCGCGAGCGCACCGCCTCGGTGGCGCTGCGCAACAGCTTGTTGCGCAGCTCCGCCGGCAAATCGTTCCGGATCCCGGTATCGACCGCGAGTTCCGGATCGGTTGCCGCCTGCGCCAGCACGATGGCGAATCCTTTGGCCGAAACCCGCGCGCCGGGATTGTTGACGAGCCTGCGGCTGACGCTCGGATAATGGCGCGCCAACAGCGCGTCGGTGACGATCTCGGTCAGCCACCAGCGGCCGGCGACGGCGAGCAGGTGCTGCTCGCTCTTGGTCCGGGCGATGTCGACCAGATCCTCGGCGCTGAGCCGCGCGGATTCGGTCAGGACCGGTCCGGCCACGCTGATCTCGTCGTGGCAAGCGAGCCGGCGCACCACGGCAGGCGGCGCTTTCGGGAAAGCGGCGAGCTGGCGGCTCATTTCGGCCAGCGCAATGCGGGCGCTGACCTCGGCGAGCGCGCGAATCTCGATGGTCCTGACCAGGCGTTCCAGCACAGCGCCGAACAGCTCGATCTGCTCGTCGCCAAGACTGTCGGCGGATGACAGGAAAAGGTCCGTGACCCGCTTGACGGTTTCGAGATGCTTTTCGGCTGACCCGGCGCGGATGGCCGCTTCGACTTCGTCGACGATCGATCGTTCGGCGTTCAACATCGCTCGTCCTGAGCGTTTCAGTGCCGTTTCTGGCAGGCGGGGGAATCTATCCGGAATAGCTGAATGTTCCCTTAAGTCCGGGTTTTCATGGGGGCGCGGAAATGCCGCCTCGCCTTGTCGTGGCCGCGGTTGTGTCGAGCCGCGGCATGGTGTGAGATGTGAGACAACAAAGCGGCGCGCGGGGGAGGCGCATCGATGCTGGACCGACCGAGCCCGGCGGCGGAGGAAACCGCGCAGGATATCTCCGTGCGATGGATTGCCGCATTCGACGCGGCGCTGGCAGGCGGGTCCGCCGTGGCGCTGTCCGCGCTGTTCGCGCCCGACTGCCACTGGCGAAACCTGTTCGGCCTCTCCTGGCATTTTGCCACCTTTAGCGGCCGGCCGACGGTCTGCCACGAGCTGTTGCAGCGCGCCACGCAAGTCGGTGCGAAGGACTTTGGAATCGACCGGGCCGCATTGACGCCGCGCCGGGCCGTCTTTGCCGGCCGCGACGTCATCGAGGCGATCTTTTCGTTTCATTCTGCCAACGGGCCGGGCGTCGGCGCGATCAGGCTCTCGGCCGCGCCGAACGGCCTTGCCGCGGCGTGGACGATTTCCACTGCGCTCGATTTCGACCGGATATGCGACGCCCGCGCCAATGGCGCGCGGAGCCAATCCCACGCGCGCGATTTCGCCGCGCCGGATTGGCCGGAGCAGCGGCAGGCCGCGGCGGCTTACAGCGATCGCGACCCGGACGTGCTGATCGTCGGCGGCGGCCATGCCGGCATTTCCGCCGCCGTCGAACTGAAACGGATCGGCCTCGACGCGCTGGTGGTCGACCGCGAGCAACGCATCGGCGACAACTGGCGGCTGCGCTACCGCGGGCTGAAGCTGCACAACAAGACGCCGGTCAATCACCTGCGCTACCTGCCGTTCCCGAAAACCTTTCCGGACTACATCCCGAAGGACCGAATAGCGAACTGGCTGGAGAGCTATGTCGACATCATGGAGGTCGACTTCTGGACCGAGACGACGTTCGTCGGCGCGGAGTATGACGAGGGTATGCAGCGCTGGAACGCGCAACTCGCTCGGCCCGAGGGCGCGCGCACCTTGCGGCCAAGACATATCGTGCTCGCGACCTCGGTCAGCGGCACGCCGAACATCCCGAAAATCGACGGCATCGAAAATTTTGCCGGCCAGGTGCTGCATTCCAGCGCCTTCGCCGCCGGGAAGGAATGGGCCGGCCGCGCCGTGGTCGTGTTCGGCACCGGCACCAGCGCCCATGACATCTGCCAGGAGTTGCACGCCGCCGGCGCCCACGTGACGATGGTGCAGCGCAGCCCGACGATGGTGGTCAATGTCGAGCCGGCGCAGCTCTACGACAAGACCTATCTCGGCGACGGTCCGCCGCTCGATGTCAGGGACATCCTCAATTCCGGCGTGCCGCTGCCGGTGATGAAGGTCGCGCACAAGCTCATCACCGATGAGGTGAAGACGATCGACGCGCCCTTGCTGTCGCGGCTGGCGCGCGCCGGCTTCCGGCTGGAATTCGGCGAGGACGGCACCGGCTGGCCGCTGAAATTCCGCTCGCGCGGCGGCGGCTATTATTTCAATGTCGGTTGCTCCGAGCTGATCGCCGACGGCAAAATCCGCCTGATCCAGGCCGCCGATATTCAGGGCATCGCCGCCGACGGTTTGCAACTCGGCGATGGTTCGACGCTGAAGGCGGAACTGTTCGTGCTGGCGACCGGCTACAAGGGCCCGGATCATCTTTTGGCGCAACTGTTCGGCGAGGCCGTCGCAAAGCGTGTCGGCCGCGTCTGGGGCTTTGACGCCGCGACGCAGGAGCTTCGCAACATGTGGACGCGCACCGGGCAGCCCGGCCTGTGGTTCACCGCCGGCGCGTTCTCGCAAGCCCGCATCTACAGCCGCACCATCGCCCTGCAGATCGATGCGATCGAGGCGGGGAAATTGTCGAAGCACATGAGCTAGACGGCAATGCAACCGTGCCCGCGTGTTCGCTTCACCTCTCCCCGCAGGCGGGGCGAGGTGACGCAACCTCGCGCGCCGATTCAACTCAACGAC
>NZ_JBAVNZ010000640.1:0-3224 GCF_049691595.1 Bradyrhizobium sp. | reverse complement strand
CCGCCGCCGGTCGGCGATGGCGGCGCGCCGTAAGGCTGGCCGTACGGCGCCTGATTGTATTGACCGGGCGACGGCGGCATCGCCTGGCCGCTGTTCCACACCGGGCGGCCACCGATGTCGGGCGCCCGCACCGGCGGCACCGAACCGGGCGGCTGGCCTTGGCCGAAGATCGCCTCGCGCATCGAATCGAGAAAGCCGCCGGATGGGTTCGGTTGCGGGCCGTCGGCCGCCTCCAGTTCCCGGATGCGGCTGTCGGCGCGCTTTAGCGCTTCGTCCTGCACCAGCGCCGTCTGCACCAGCGCGTAAACGGCATTGGGCGCGTTGCGCAGGCCCTGCATGATCGCAGACATGGCCTCGGGATCGCGTGGAGCACTCTCCAGCCTGGCGAGCCGGTTGAAAAGATCGTCAATCAATTGGCGTTCTTGCGGTGTCATAGCGTTCTCCCTCGCGTCGAGTTGGCATCGAAGCGCGGGGAAAATGTAGGGGGGCTTTGCGCCGCAAATAGTGGGAGGCCGAATTAAATTTCGGTATGCGGCAAAACGACCGGCCAGTTTTTCCCAAGCGTTTTCAGGCCAAGGTTACTTGATTCGCGGCCAGCAGCGGCGGGAAATGCGCGCTGGCGAGAAACGCGTGCTCGTGCTCGCGCTGGGTGGTCAGCGGATCGAGGCTGATCAACGCTTGATCGACGAATCCGGGATGACACATCACCACGCCGCCCTCCGGCAGTCCTTCGAGGAATTGCCGCATCAGCCCGCCGAAATCGGGCTGCCCCGAAAAATCATAGGCGCCGGCAAAGGCCGGGTTGAACGCGATACCGACTGATGCGGCCCGCCTGCGAAATTGCGCGCTGAGAATGTCGAGCAGCAAAGCCTTGGGCGTGCCGAGCCGCCGCGCCAGCGGCTGGTTGCGTCCGCCCTGGCGAACCCAGGCGCCGGGCGCGGCCTCCTTCACCGCGCGCAGAAACGCGTCACGCACCTGCGGAAATAATTGGGCGTGCTGGTGGCCGTCGACAAAATCCGGGGCGCGGCCGAACAGTTCCTCAAACGTGGTGAGCTGAACCCGCAATTCGCCGTGGATCATCTCAGGATCGAGCCGCCGCAACAGGCCGGCGCGCAGCAGTTTCGGGAAGGCTAAAAACATGCCGCCGTCGGTCGGCCTGAAATGCATCGTCAGCGGACGGAACGGCGCGGTCAGGGTCGCATGCAGGCCGATCGCGCAGCGCGGGCTGCTGGCGGCAACGTCTTGCAGCGCGGCGACCTCGTCACGGCCGATCGAAGCACCGACCACCATGACCGACGTCGCGTTGAGACGGCCCCGCCCGATCAGGTCGCGGATGGCGCGGTTGACGCCCTCGCTGATCCCGTAATCATCGGCGCACAGCCAGATGCGGCGGGGCGGCGCGCGGCCGTTCATTCGGCGGCGGTCCGTTCGCCGGCGGTCGCGGCCGTTTCCGCCTCGGCGCGCTTCTCGCTGTGCTCGGCGACGAAATAGATCGGACGCGCCTTCAATTCCGACAGGATCTTGCCGATATATTCGCCGACGATGCCGATCATGATGAGCTGCACGCCACCGATCGTCATCAGGCCGACCACCAGCGAGGGATAGCCGGGGACCGATCTTCCGGTGGTCCAGGTTTCCCAGAGGATCGAGAGGCCGAACAGGAACGCCACGGTCGCAAGCACGACACCGAGCAGGCTCGCAAAACGCAGCGGCGCCACCGAGAACGACGTCAGCCCCTCGATCGAGAGCCCGATCAACCGGCCTGGGCTGAAGGTGGTGACGCCGTGCGCCCGTGGCGCCGGCTCGTAGTCGACGCGGATCTGGCGGAAGCCGATCCAGCTCGCCAGGCCCTTGAAGAAGCGGTTGCGCTCGGGAAGCTGGCGCAGCGCGGCGGCGGCGCGCGGCGACAGCAGGCGGAAGTCGCCGGCATCTTCCGGGATTTTCTGCCGCGCCCCCCAATTGATCAGCGCGTAGAAACCATGCACGGCGAGCCGGCGCAGCAACGGCTCGTTGTCGCGGTGGGCCTTTGCCGTATAGACCACGTCGTAGCCGTCATCGATCCAGTGACCGACGAGTTTCTCGACCAGATCGGGCGGATGCTGGCCGTCGCCGTCCATGAACAGGACCGCGCCGTGCCGGGCGTGTTCCAGTCCCGCCATCAGCGCCGCTTCCTTGCCGAAATTGCGCGACAGCGACACCACCTGAATGTCGAGTCCGTCGGCGGCAAGCCCGCGCGCAATCGCCAGCGTCGCGTCGGCGCTGCCGTCGTCGACATAGACGACCTCGCAGGCAAGGCCGTAGCGCTGCCGCAGCGTCTTCGCCAGAGCGCCAAGCCGCTGGTGCAGAAATGCCAGTCCGCTGGCCTCGTTATACAGCGGGACGACGATCGACAGCCCTTGCGCCGCGGCATTGGCGGCGGCGGTCGACAGGTCAGAAACGTCGGTACCAAGTATCATCGATCAGGTTCCAGGCCATCCGCGGAACAGCATATGCTACACCTTGCCGGCTGTCGCTACGATGAACGAAACACCATCCGCCTCACCGCCCCAGGAAAGCCTCGAGTCTGGCAAACAGCGGATTCTCGCGGTCGAGCACATAGTCGAGGGAC
The DNA here is from genome assembly GCF_049691595.1 of Bradyrhizobium sp. Lineage (GTDB taxonomy): Bacteria > Pseudomonadota > Alphaproteobacteria > Rhizobiales > Xanthobacteraceae > Bradyrhizobium. The sequence continues at coordinate 616 of NZ_JBAVNZ010000640.1, read as the reverse complement.
GCCACCGAAACCGTGTCGGCGCCGTGCTCGCGCAGGAAACTGCCGAGCGCGTAAAGATGCGTTGGCGGGCAGTGCAGCGTGAGCATTCCGGAGGAGGTCGGTCCGCCGAACGGCGCGACCACGCCGAAGCGGTGATGCGCCTCCGCCAGCAGCGCGTCGTTGCAGCCGGTGAAGCGGGTGCGGACCTCGCGATATTTGCTGGCGCGCGCCCTTGCTGCGATGTGATCGAGGATGATTCGCGCGGTCTCGCGGGCCTCATTCGACCAGTCGGCATCGCGCGAGGCCACGAGGTTGGCCTGGCTGCGCAGGATCACGCCGTCGTCGAGCACCTTCAACCCGTTGGCGGCGAGCGTCGCGCCGGTGGTCGTGATATCGACGATCATTTCGGCGGTGCCTACCGCCGGGGCGCCTTCGGTGGCGCCGGCGCTCTCGACGATGCGGTAGTCGACCACGCCGTGCGAGGCGAAGAAGGCACGGGTCAGATTGATGTATTTGGTCGCGACCCGCATCCGCCGATTATGCTGCTCGCGGAAGCCGGAGGTGACGTCGTCGAGATCGGCCATGGTACGGACGTCGATCCAGGCCTGCGGCACCGCGACCACGACATTGGCGCTGC
>NZ_JBAVNZ010000639.1:0-4789 GCF_049691595.1 Bradyrhizobium sp. | reverse complement strand
GGGCCTGGTCGATCACGGCACCCGGCATCGGAACCACATTATTGTCCTGCGCCCCCTGCGCCACATTGCGCGCAGGGCGATCGTAGGGCGGGCGCTCATTTCCGGTGCGCTGTCCGAGGACATTGCGCAAACGCAGGAAGATGAAGACCGCCAGCGCCAGGAAGATGATGGTATAGATATCCACGTCCGATTCGCTTTCTGAAGTGCGCCGGCAACGGTTCCGGCGGTCGAGCGTTCCCGAAAGGGAACGGCAGAGACTACATCGTCGATTGATACTTCAGCATGTAGGCACGAAACCCGGTCCGGCCAATGGCGCATGTTGGCGCAAGCGATTGTAGCGCGTTTTGGGCGCGAGGGGAAACCCGATCATGGCCGGAAATCGCGCATATTCAATAATTTAGGAACAAGTCAGAGATCCGGCCAGCCGGTATTATCCATATCCGCCGCAAACCAGCGGCGCTTTGGCACTGGCCGCGGCGGTCATCCTTGTGGAATGAGGCGGGGCTATGTTAGCCACTCGCCCCAGCCAAGGCATTTTCATGCCGTCCAGGCGAATTCAGACCGAGAACCCGGCCCCGCTCGCCAGAGCTCCAGGAGAGATTTCATGACCAACGGCAACGGCGCGCCCGCCGAGCAGGCTCCTCCCCAGTTGAATGTGCTGGCGCAATACACCAAGGACCTGTCGTTCGAAAATCCGAACGCGCCAGCCTCGTTGGCTCCGCAGCAGCAGCAGCCGGCGATCAATATCCAGATCAACGTGTCCGCCAACAATCTCGCCGAAAACGAATTCGAAGTGACGCTTTCAGTCGAGGGCAAGGCCGAAAACGCCGGCAAGCTGATGTTCAGCTTCGATCTGGCCTATGCCGGCGTGTTCCGCATCGTCAATGTCCCGAAGGAAAACCTGCACCCGCTGGTCATGATCGAATGCCCGCGGCTCCTGTTCCCGTTCGCGCGCGAAATCATCGCGACGGCGGTTCGCGACGGCGGCTTTCCGCCGCTGATGCTGGATCCAGTCGATTTCGTCGGCCTGTATCGCCAGAACATGGAGCGGCAGGCCGCGGCTCAAGCGTCGTCGGGCGCGAAGCCCAGCTAAGCCCGAAGGCAAGGCCGCCTAGGCGGTTCCCAAAAAATCATGCCAGATCGGCTTGTCGCCCAGGGTGGCGACAAAGGCCCGATGCGCTTCGCGGTCGGCGCCCGTGATTCGCGGCGCCAACGGCACCTCGCGCTGCCGCCGCGGCATTTCACCATATCCGCCGGCCTGCGCGGCGCGGGTTTCCGAGGCCAGAATCAGCTGTGACTGCCTTGCCCCGATCAGGTCGATATAGACTTCGGCGAGCAGTTCGGCGTCGAGCAGCGCTCCGTGCTTGGTGCGGCGCGAATTATCGATCGAATAGCGCGAACAGAGGTCGTCGAGCCGGTTGGACACGCCGGGATGCTTGCGACGCGCCAGCAGCAGCGTGTCGACCAGCCGCTCCCGCGCGATCGTCGGCTGCTTGATACGGTCAAGCTCGGCATTGATGAAGCTGATATCGAACGAGGCGTTGTGGATCACGAGCGGCGCGTCGGCGATGAATTCCAGGAACTCCTCCACCACCTCCGCAAACAGCGGCTTGCCGGCGAGGAACGCGGTGGACAGGCCATGCACGGCGAAGGCTTCGGGTGGCATGTCGCGCTCGGGATTGATGTAGCGGTGGAAGGTCTGGCCCGTCGGCATGCGGTTGAAGATTTCGACGCAGCCGATCTCGACCAGCCGGTCGCCGCGCAGCGGATCGAGGCCGGTGGTTTCGGTATCGAGGACGATTTCGCGCATGGATGCTCAAGACCGCAAAAGGCGAATCAGGCTCGCCGACGCGGCATCTTAGCAACCTGTCGCAGAATGTCCCGGATCGCGGCGCGTACGGGGTCGAGACCGTGCGAGGTATCCACCACGAAATCCGCGCGTTGGCGTTTTTCGGCGTCCGGCAATTGCCGCGCCAGCAGGGAGTCGAATGCCTCGTTCGTCATGGTGCCGCGCGCCAGGATTCGCTGACGCTGGGTTTCCGGCGAGGTGGTCACCACCACGACGGCATCGACGCGTTTTTCGCCGCCGGTCTCAAACAGCAGCGGCACGTCGACCACCGCGACGGGCGCGCCGGATCGCTCGGCCTCGTCGAGGAACTTCCGGTGATGGGCGCGCAGCATCGGATGCACGATCTGCTCGAGCTTCTCCATCGCGGCGGGATCATGCACCACCCTGGCCGAAAGCCGCGCGCGATCGACCTTGCCGTCAACTGTCGTGCCGGGAAACGCCGCTTCGATGGCCGGTACGGCTTCGCCCTCATAGATTTTGTGTACGGTGGCGTCGGCGTCGTAGACGGGAATACCGGCTTCCGCGAACAGTTTCGCGGTGGTGGACTTCCCCATGCCGATCGAGCCGGTCAATCCCAGGATGCGCATTTATCGCTGCCAGTTCTGGAAAATGTTCATACCGCGAGCAGCTTTTCGCTGCGCAGAAACGCCAGCAAGGGCAACAGCGGCAAGCCGAGGATGGTGAAGTGATCGCCTTCGATGCGTTCGAACAGATGCACGCCCAGGCCTTCGAGCTGATAGGCGCCGACGCTGGTCGTCACCGCCGCGCCGGCCTGATCCAGATAGGCCCTCACCTCGGCGCCGCTCAGCTCACGCATGGTCATGCGTGCCACCGAGACCTCCGAAAACAATATCTTGCCGTCGCGTGCGACGGCAACCGCGGAATGCAGCTCATGAACGTTGCCGGCAAGGGCGCGCAATTGCTCCGCGGCCTGAGGGCGACCGGCCGGCTTGCTGAACAGCCGCGCTTCCAGCGCCAGGGTTTGATCGGCGCCGACCACATAGCGGCCGGCCTTTTGCGAGGACACAAACGCCGCTTTCTCGCACGCGAGCAGCGATGCGATCTCGCCGGGCGCCGAAAGGCCTGAGTCTTCCTGCACGGCGCGTTCGCCAATGTCGGCCGGGATCGCCTCGAACGGGAGACCGGCATTGGCGAGCAGCATCTGCCGCGCGCGGCTTTGCGAGGCCAGGATCAACGGGTCTTTTGCGCGCCAGATCGTCATTGCGGGAACGTCATTCCGCAAGTCGCTGCCGCTGACGGTCGGCGTAAAGCTTCATCACGGCAGCTGCGGTTTCCTCGATCGAGCGTCGCGTCACATCGAGCAGCGCCCAGTTGAATTTGGCGCTTAGCCGCCGTGCGAACGCGACTTCGTCGGCAACGGCCTGGCGATCGATATAGATGTCGTTGTCGCGGTCGCCCATGCTCAAAAGCCGGTTTTGCCGGACCTGAATCAGGCGCTCCGGCGTGGCATGAAGGCTGACGACCAGCGGCTTTTTCAGCGTCTCCAGTTGATGCGGAAGCGGAATGCCCGGCACCAGCGGCACGTTGGCGGTGCGGATGCCGCGGTTGGCGAGATAAATCGAGGTCGGCGTTTTCGAGGTCCGGGATACACCGACCAGAACGACGTCGGCCTCCTCCAGACCTTCGACATGCTGGCCGTCATCATGGATCATCGAGTAGTTCAGCGCGTCGATACGCTTGAAATATTCCGCATTGAGGACATGCTGCGCGCCGACCCGTCCGGTCGTCGACGCACCGAGATAGGCCTCGAATAATTGCATCACCGGGCCGATGATCGACAAGCTCGGAATGTTGATTTGCTTGCACTTGGCTTCGAGCCGGCCGACCAGATCCTTTTCCAGCAGAGTAAAAAGCACGATCCCCGGCGCCTGCTCGATTTCGTCGAGCACGCGGTCGAGCTGCTTCTGGCTGCGCACCAGCGGATAGACATGTTCGACCGCCGTCGCATTGGCATATTGCGCGGCGACCGCGCGGGCCACGGTGATCAGGGTCTCGCCGGTCGAATCGGAGACCAGATGCAGATGAAAATAATTGCCGGTCGTGGGCACCGTGCCGCCTGTATAGCCTGTGAATCCCTGTGGAGCTTAACCGGGAAAATGGCCCTGGGTCGGGGTCTCAGGGATAACCCGGGTTTTTCTTCACAGCGCTCCGTCAGAGGATAACTCCGCGCAACGGGCGCAATGATAGTGAGAATATGTGGATTTGTCTCTTCATAAGCTGACCGCAAAACGGCGCAAGCAGCTGAGCCAGGTAAGGTTATTCCGATGAACGGGATTGCCGGCTGAATTGTTGATGAATGTGAACAAGGCTGGAGAAATGCGAGGTCATTTTGCGTGAGTCCAATTCACCGCTACTTAGACTCAAACCTAAGATTCTAAAATTAATTAGTTTAGAAGCGCCGTGGATGCGGATATGTCTCCGTTCCTCGCTGGCGAAGCTTGTTGGCAAACCCGCCATGGTCAAAACATTCCGTGCTGAAGGCGATCGCGATGTATGAGTGGATCAAGGCGCTGCACGTGATTGCGGTCATCGCATGGATGGCCGGCATGCTCTATCTGCCGCGGCTGTTCGTCTATCATTGCGATTCGGAGACCGGCTCCAGGCAGTCGGAAACCTTCAAGATGATGGAACGGCGCTTGCTGAAAGCGATCATCAATCCGGCCATGGGCGTTACCTGGCTGGCTGGACTGTACCTCGCCTGGTCCGGCGGATGGTTTGCTTCCGGCTGGCTTTACGGGAAACTGGCGCTGGTGATCATCCTGTCGGGTGTCCACGGCCTTTTTTCCCGCTGGGTGAAGGATTTTGCTGCCGACCGAAACCCGAGAAGTCAAATGTTCTATCGTGTTATCAATGAAGTACCGACCGTTCTAATGTTCGGAATCGTTATCCTGGTGGTGGTAAAGCCGTTCTAGACCGGGC
>NZ_JBAVNZ010000638.1:0-1702 GCF_049691595.1 Bradyrhizobium sp. | reverse complement strand
GGTGAAAAACTGCCTTCCACACAACTACTTAAGCGTCCTTATGTTTTTGCTCCGGTGGTTTTTCCGGTGGCTTTTGTCACGCTCTTCGTGTGCAACTTCCCAATAGCTTTTCCTCGACTTGACCACTTCCATAGCGAACAGCATTATCTAGACGTGCCTGTAGAGAACAACTTATTGTTTTAGTTAGCATTTTCTGTCCTAGTCGACATGTGCAGACTGGATTGGGGTTGGTATGCCTGCCGAACAACTGGCCTTTGATTTCAACCCGCCGTTAGAGCCGGTCCCGGAATTCTGCACAGATCGATAAGTGGAGTTTCTGCCTGACAGCGGGCACGCTGAGCCTGCGAATCAGGAGAGACCATGAACAGACGACCGCGCCGGAACCACACACCGGCCTTCAAGGCGAAGGTAGCGCTTGCCGCCGTCAAGGGTGACCGGACGATAGCCCAACTGGCCGAGCATTTCGACGTCCACCCCAATCAGATCACGGCATGGAAGGCCCAATTGGAGGGAGGCGCTTCCGGAGTTTTTGGGTCGGGGAGCATGGCACCCGCCGCTCCCGCCATCGACGTGAAGTCGCTGCACGCCAAGATCGGGGAGTTGACGCTGGAGAACGATTTTTTAGAAGGAGCGCTCACCAAGGCGGGATTGCTGAGCGCAAAACGATGATCGACCGCAAGCACGATCTGTCGATTACGAAGCAGGCGGAGGTTTTGCAGATCAGTCGCGGCAGCGTTTATTACCTGCCGCGCCCGGTGCCGGACGCCGATCTCGCGATCATGCGGCGTCTCGACCGGCTGCATCTGGAGTATCCCTTCGCCGGTTCGCGTATGTTGCGCGGCCTGCTGGCTTTGCAGGGGTGCAAGATCGGCCGCCGGCATGTGAAGACGCTAATGCGGCGGATGGGGATAGAAGCACTCTATCGCCGTCCGCGCACCACCAAGCCCGAGCCCGGCCACAAGATCTATCCGTATCTGCTGCGCGGCATGGAGATCACACGGCCGAACCAGGTCTGGGCGATGGACATCACCTATATCCCGATGGCGCGCGGCTTCGTCTACCTCGCCGTCGTGCTCGATTGGGCAACACGCCGGGTTTTGTCCTGGCGGTTGTCGATCACGATGGAAGCCGCCTTCTGCGTTGAGACGCTGGAGGATGCCCTGGCTCGTCACGGCAAGCCGGAAATCTTCAACACGGACCAGGGCTCGCAGTTCACCGGTGCGGCCTTCACCGGCCTGCTCGCCAGCAACGGCATCGCCATCAGCATGGACGGCAAGGGCGCCTGGCGCGACAACGTGTTCGTCGAGCGGCTGTGGCGCAGCGTTAAATACGAGGAGGTGTACCTGCGAGCTTACGAAACCGTCGGCGAGGCCCGCGCCTCGATCGGCCAATATCTCGACTTCTACAATCGCCGTCGCCCACATTCGAGCCTTGACGACCGTACCCCGGATCAAGCCTACTTCGATCTTCCTCCGCTCCGCGCGGCGGCATAACCCCGGCAGAGGCTCCACTTATCGACGCGGAATTTTTGTTCAGACAACCGGGACCAGCTCAGTCGTCTTCCCCCTGTGAATGATGTGGTCTGGCAGAACCTGTATCTGTCAGACACAATCAAGGCTCGCGGCTTCCGAGCGCTTCGAGGCGGATGGCTTTGAGATCGCCCCTCGCTTTTAGCGCAAATGCTAACCCCGCGCCCTGCCGC
>NZ_JBAVNZ010000637.1:0-3711 GCF_049691595.1 Bradyrhizobium sp. | reverse complement strand
CCACCTTGTAGATGATGATCGCGCCAAGCCCGGTCAACGCGACAGGCAGCGTGTGATGATGCCACAGCGCGACGCCGAACAGCGTCAGCGCGAACAGGATGAAGTCGACGGGAATTCCGAACACGAGGAGGGGTTCGATCACGCTAGCCTCGAAAACACGCAGAAAAATTCAGCAGGGAGCAACCGGGCCGAGCGGCAGACGAGCCCACAATGCAGCACGGTTTGCGTTGCGATCTCAATGAAAGCCGAGGCTACCAATTTTCGTACTGCCCCCGTGAGCCGGTGACCGTCGCGTTTGGGCGATCAATCGTAAACATGGATGATGCGGCGGGTCTGGGGGTTGGTAGACGGCCCCTGCCGAGCGCCAGCGTCACGGCAAGAATTCGTCCCAGCATCGCGATCTCCTGATTCGACCTTCGTGCTTCGGACCATAGCGTGAATTGATTGTGCTGCCATCATGGAAACCTCGTCCCTGACGCCCATGTCGCTGCTATCCTGTTCCAGCACGGCGTCCGCAGGCTGTACTCCAATGACCGGGATTTCCCGAAATTCCGATCGATCGAGCTGCGAGATCCGTTCGCCTGAGTGAGCGGCGCTTCAGCCAGATGGCGATCTGGCTACGGCTGGTCTTCATCCACTCGGCCAACCCTTAGTCCTCTAAAATCCGATATTTGGGGTGATGGATTCCAGGCTCGGGCCAAAGGGCGCGCCCCGGAATGACGATGGCTCGAGGATTGCCCTCATCAGTCCAGCGCCTTCAGCCAGACGGCGATCTCGCTTGCCGCGACATTGGCCTGTTGCAGCAGCTTGCCCATGGTGAAGAAGCCGTGGAACTGGCCGGGAAAATGCCGGTACGCCACCGGCACGCCGGCTTGCTTCAGCCGCGCGGCATATTCGTCGCCTTCATCGCGCAGCGGATCGGCGCCCGCGGTCAGCACATCGGCTGGCGGCAGCCCGGCGAGCGTCGCGGCGCGCGCCGGCGAGACGCGCCAGTCGTCGATATCGGCGGGGCCGGTGAGGTAATGGTTGGAGAACCAGGGGATCACGGTATGCGTCAGCAGGATGCTGGTCTCCGGCTCGCGGTGCGAGGGATGCTGTTTCGAAAAATCCGTCGCCGGATAGATCAGCACCTGGCCGGCGATGTCGGGTCCGTTGCCGTCGCGCGCGGCGAGCGCAACCACGGCGGCGAGATTGCCCCCGGCGCTGTCGCCGCCGACCGTCAGTCGCGCAGCGTCGATGCCGAGCTGTCGCGCGTTGGCGGCGATCCATTCCGTGGCTGAAATGGCGTCGTCGACCGCGGCGGGAAATTTGTGCTCGGGGGCGAGGCGGTAGTCGACGGAGATGACGATCAATTCGCCTTCATGCGCGAGCGCGCGGCAGACCACGTCATGGGTTTCGAGATTGCCGATCACCCAGCCGCCGCCGTGGAAGAACACCAGGCACGGCGCCAGGCCGTTGGCCTTCCGCAAGGTCCTTGGCGTGTAGATGCGGGCAGGGATCGCGCCGTGGGGGGCGGGGATCGAAAGCGGGTTTGCCGATTCGAGCTCGGGCGGTTCGGGATTGCTGACGAAGCGGCCCTGCAGGTAAAACTCGCGGGCTTCCGCAGGCGTCAACGTCTCATAGGGCGGGCGGCCTGCCTCCTGAAAGGCCCTGAAGACGGCGGCGGCATCGGGATCGAGAACGACGGGCATTGAAAAACACCTTTGATGTTTGAACGAAAGGCTCAAGCGGCGGTGCGGCCGCCATCGACCGTGTAGGCCGAGCCCGACACGTAGCTCGCCTCGTCGGAAGCGAGGAACGCGACAATGGAGGCGACCTCGGACGCCTGCCCGAGCCGGCGCGCCGGAATCCGTTCGACGATCTTGTCGGTGGGCGGCGGGGCGTTGCCGCCGCTGCGGCCCTGCAGGATCGTGCTCAGCATCCGGCTGTCGATCAGGCCGGGGCAGACGCAATTGACGCGCACGTCGGTGCCCGTGCACTCCCACGATGCGCTCTTGGTAAGTCCGATCACCGCATGCTTGCTGGCGCTGTAGACTGCGATCAGCGGCGATCCCATCAAGCCCGCGATCGAGGCGGTGTTGATGATGCTGCCCTTGTTTTGCCTGAGCATGACCGGCAGCACATGCTTCATCCCAAGGAACACGCCGACCACATTGACGTCGAGTACCTTGCGAAAGCTCTCCAGCGAATATTCGGGTATCGGCTTGATGTCGCCTTCGACGCCGGCGTTGTTGTGGAACACGTCGATGGTGCCGAACTTGTCGACGGCGGCGCGGACATAGTCGGCGACCTCGTCTTCCCGGGTGACGTCGGCTGCGACCGCAAGCGCCGCTGCGGTGGCCGGCAGGTCCCGGATGGCGGCCTTGAGGTCCGCTTCCCGGCGGTCGACGGCGACGATGCGCGCACCGCGCTCGGCCAACAGGCGGATGGTCGCGGTTCCGATGACGCCGGCCGCGCCGGTGACGACGGCGACCTTGCCGTCGAGGCGAATTCGATCGGGCATTTCAGGGGTTTCCTCCGGCTTGGTCCGGTTGTTCCCGGATTTTCGTGATTTCCGCGCGGCCGCGCGGAGTCTCAGCGCCGACTATTTCACTTGTCGCGCAGCCTGACCAGTAGCCGGGGAGGGCGGCAAACCGCCCTTTCCCCGCCGTATTCGGCGTGTTAACCGGTGGACCTGCGAGCGGCCGATAAAGCTGCACTGTCGGGAGCCCGATTCGCCTGCTAAAGCCGCGAGATGTTTCGAACCATTGCCCTGACTGGCATTGCGGCCTTTGTCGCCGCCACGACAATCTTGATTGCGCCTGACGCGCGCGCGCAGATCGGAAATATTTTTTCCGATCCCCCGCTGCGCCCGCCCGGGGCGATTCCCCGCGGCAATCAGCAACAGCCCGCCGACGACGACGAGCAAGTGCCGGAATTGCCGCGCGGCCGGTTGTTGCCGACGCCCAATCGTCCGCTGCCGGGGCAGGGCGTGCCCGCGCCCGGAAGCGTTCAGTCGCAACCGCTGGCGCCGCCGCCAGGTACCACCGTCATTCCGCAGAACACCCAGCCGGGCATCGCGGTCGCGCCGCCGCAGCCGGGCGGCCCGAGCGTCGCCAACGCGCCGCCGGCCAATCCGCTGCCCGGATTGCCGCCGGGACAACGCCAGCCCAAGGGCGTGCCGCAATCGCCGGCGACCTTGCAGCCGGGCGACGAAATCGTCACCGAGCCGCCGTCCCTGAAGATTACGAACAAGAAGGCGAGCTTTTCCGGCCTCGACAAGATCACCGGGCGCATCATCAATTTCGACGAGGATATCGGCGAGACCGTCCAGTTCGGTGCGCTGCGCGTCAAGACCGACGCCTGCTACACCCGGCCCGCGAGCGAGGCCGCCAATACCAACGCCTTTGTCGAGGTCGACGAGATCACGCTGCAAGGCGAGGTGAAGCGGATTTTTTCGGGCTGGATGTATGCCGCGAGCCCCGGCCTGCACGGCGTCGAGCACCCGGTCTACGACATCTGGCTCGTCGACTGCAAAGTCCCCGACCAGACCATCGTGACCGCGCAGCCCGATCCGCCGAAGCCCGCAGCGCCGGCGCAGACACGCCCGCCGCCGCAGAAGCAGGCCATCCCGCGTCCGCTGCCGCAGCCGCAATTCCAGCAGCAGCAGCCGCCGCCGCCTCCACCGCAGCGGCCCGGCGGCCCGTTCGGTGGGCTTTTCGGGAACTAGGC
>NZ_JBAVNZ010000636.1:0-15741 GCF_049691595.1 Bradyrhizobium sp. | reverse complement strand
TGCATTTCTCCTTCGGCGCCAATCGCGGCGCTGCCTATGAGAACGGCAAGATCTTCGCCGCTGCGCTCGATGGGCGGCTGTTCGCGCTGGATGCCAAGACCGGCAAGGAACTCTGGCGTCAGAAGGCGGCCGACATCAAGGAAGGCTATTCGATGACCGTGGCGCCGCTGGTCGCCGACGGCGTGGTTCTGACCGGCATCTCGGGCGCGGAGTTCGGCACCAGGGGCTTCATCGACGGTTGGGATGCTGCGACAGGCAAGCATCTGTGGCGCACCCACACGATCCCGAGTCCCGACGAACCCGGCGGCGACACCTGGAAAGGCGACACCTGGAAACTGGGCGGCGGTTCGACGTGGATCACCGGCTCTTATGACCCGGAGCTGAACACGGTCTATTGGGGTGTCGGCAATCCCGGCCCGTTCAACTCGGCGGTGCGCCCCGGCGACAATCTGTTCACCTGCGCCGTCCTCGCGCTCGAGCCGAAGACCGGCAAGATCAAATGGCATTACCAGTTCTCGCCGAACAATCCATTCGACTATGACTCGGTCGCCGAGATGGTGCTCGCGGACATCAACGTCGAGGGCAAGCCGACCAAGGTGCTGATGGATGCCAATCGCAACGGCTTCTTCTACGTCCTTGACCGGACCAACGGGAAATTGCTCGCGGCCAATCCCTATGTGAAGGTCAACTGGGCCACGGGAATCGACATGAAGACCGGTCGGCCGATCGAGACCGACGTCAGCAAGGACGCCCGCGAAGGCAAGAAGGTCACGGTCTATCCTTCGATCCTCGGCGGCAAGAATTGGGAGCCGATGTCGTTCAATCCGCAGACCGGCCTCGCTTATGCCAACACACTTGCCTTCGGCGGCCACTACAAGACCGAGCCGGCGACGTACAAGGCCGGCGAATGGTATCTCGGCATGGATCTGACCGATCTGTGGGACTGGCCCGCGGGACCGCGCGGTCATCTCAAGGCGATCGATCCGATGACCGGGAAGGCGAAGTGGGAAGTGCCGAGCGATATCCCGCGTTTCTCCGGCGTGTTGTCGACCGCGGGCGGGGTGGTATTCTCCGGTCAGTTGACCGGCGAGTTCGAGGCGTTCGATGCCAACGACGGCAAGAAGCTGTGGCAGTTCCAGACCGGCTCGGGCATCGAAGGGCAGCCGGTGACCTGGCAGCAGGACGGTGTCCAGTATGTCGCCGTCACCAGCGGCTACGGCGGCGTCTATTCGCTGTTCGCCGGCGATGAGCGGCTGGCCAAAGTGCCGACCGGCGGATCATTGTGGGTGTTCGCAGTCAAGAACTGACGCGGATCGCACGTGATCAGGAAACTATCGATATGGACGGCGGCGCATTTCGCCGCCGTCGCGGTGATGGCAATCGCGCAGACGACGACACCCAGCGCTGCCCAGCAGCCAGGTGCCGGCGATCCGGCACAGATCGACCAGGGCAAAGTCACCTATGCGCAGAAATGCTCGCACTGCCACGGCCCCAACATGGTCAATTCCGGCACGATCACGCCCGACCTGCGCACGGTTCCGGACGACAAGGCGCGATTCATCACCACGGTGAAGCTCGGCAAGAGCGGAAAAATGCCGCCATGGGGTGACCTCCTGAGCGACGACCAGATCGCGGATCTTTGGGCCTATGTATCCAGCCGGAGGAATCCATGAAGGCCTGGCTCGCGGCGTCCGCGGCGGCGATTCTGCTTGCAACAGCGGCCATCACGACGGCGCGCGCAGCCGATGACCCGCTGAAGGTCTGTCTCGACGAGGATTTGCCGCCCCTCTCGGCGCATCATCAAGGCAAGCCCGACAGTGGATTTGACGTCGCGCTCGCCCGGGCCGTCGCGGAACGGCTCGGCCGGCCGCTCCAGATCCAATGGTACGAAAGCAGGCTCGACGAGGATTCAAGCCCGGCGCTTGAAGCCAACGCCCTGCTCTCGGACAATCGCTGCGCGCTGGTCGGCAGCTATGCCTTGACCCAGGATTCTCTCGTCGTGCCGGGCGTCCAGACCGCGAAGCTGCCGGGTTTCGAGGGCGCCACCCGCGATGATCGCAGGCGCCGCGTACCGCTCGGCGTGCTCACGCCAAGCCAGCCCTACATCTATTCGCCGCTGACCATCGTCCTTGGACCCAGGGTAGGCGACAAGGCGCGCGACCGTCGCATTGCCGGCGTCGGCGACCTCGCCGGTCTGCGCATCGCGATCGAAAGCGGGACGCTGGCCGATGCGATTCTGATGACGTTCGGCAACGGGCGGCTGATCGATGATATCACCCATCTGGTCCCCGGCCGGGACGATCTGCTCGGCGCGCTCGATCGCGGCGACTTCGACGCGACGCTGCTCGACCTGCGCCGCTTCGACGCCTACCGCGCCGCCCATCCAGGCAGCACGCTCGCTGCCACCGGCTACTATTATCCGATCGGCGCCAATCGCGGCTATGTCGGCCTCGCCAGCGACCCGGCCCTCCTTGTCGCGGTCAACAAGGCGCTCTCCGATTTGCAGGCCGCGGGAACCCCGGCTGAACTCGCCCGGGCGGCCGGCCTCACCTACCTCCCGCCGCGTGAACCCGCGATCCTCGGCGACGCCATGCTGAAGGTACTTCAGAGGCAATGAGGAACTGCGCGCGCGAGCAAGAGCCCGCGCGCGGTGGTTCATGGTCAGAACGAGAGGCTGTCCTTCATCAGCACCCAGCGGCCCTTCTGGATCTGCTGCACCTGCGTCACGGTGTTGGCGAGGTGATCGGTCTTGGAGAACCTGGTCGGCGGCGAATTGAAGATGTCGAGGAACTTGTCGCCTGACTCCAGGGCATCAAGCAGCTTCTGGCCCGTCAAATCCTTGCCAGCCTTGTTGACGTAATGGGCGAACGTCATCACCGAATTGTAGCCGATGATGGCCTGGGTGTTGGCGTCGGAATTGAACATCTTCTTGTAGTTGGCGAGCCAGTCCTTCACCTTCCCCTTCGCGGTATCTTCGTAGGGAATTTCAAAGCCCGACGCGGCGTACAGTCCCTCCACCGCTTCCTTGCCGAGCGTCGGCACTTCAAGCACGTTGGTAGGCGTAGCACCGAGGAAGGTGACGTCCCATCCGAGCTTCCTGGCCTCGCCCATCGCGCCGATGGTCTCGCGGATCACGGTGCCGAGCACGACGAGATCACAGCCGTCGGACTTCATCTTGGCAACCTGCGCGCTGAAGTCGGAGGCACCGCGCTTGTAGCTCGTGACCGAAGCCGCCGTCAGCTTCATCGCCTCGAGCTGCTGATTGAAGCCGTCGAGCACGCTCTTGCCGTATTCGTCGTCCTGATGCATCAGGCAGGGCTTCTTGAAATTCTTGGCCTCGATCATCCATTTGAGCGCGGCGCGGGTGCTCTCGACATAGGGCAGCAGGTTGTTGAACTTCAGCCGCTCCTGCGGCTTGGCGGGATCGAACTTGAAGGTGAATTCGGCCGCGGTCAGCGGGAACAACTGCAATACGCCGGCGTCGAACAGCACGTCCTGGGCCGCCAGCACGGTCGGCGAACCCATCGGGCCGACCATTGCGAAGACCTTGTCGCGCTCGATCATCTTCTGCGACGCCAGCACCGCCTTCTTCGGATCGTAGCCGTTGTCCTCGAGGATCAGCTTGAGCTTGCGGCCATTGACGCCGCCGGCCGCGTTGATCTCCTCGACTGCCATCTTCATGCCGTTGGAAACCGGAACGCCCCAGACCTTGATCGGTCCGGACAGATCCTGATGGGTGCCGATGACGATCTCGGTCGCCGAGATGCCCTCATTGGTGACCTTGGTCTGGGCCAAGGCCGGCAGATGGGTCAGCGCAAGGGCGCCCACCGCAAGGCCCAGCGCCCGTAATGATTTCGACATTGCAAGTCTCCTCTTGGTTGGCCCGCATTGGGCGAAGGGTGGGGCCTTCCAGGGTCCTTCGCCGTTTCCGATTTGACACTCCAAAGTCCGATGGGCTCACGCCACCGCCCGCTCGCCATACATGGCGGCGATCTCGGCCGCGTAACGCTTGTTCACGAAACTCCGCTTCAGCTTCATGGTCGGCGTCAATTCCTCGTCCTCGGGCGTCAGCTGACGCTCGATCAGGAAGAACTTCTTGATGGTCTCGACGCGGGCGAAGTTGGCGTTGACCGTCTCGATCTCGCGCTGGATCAGATCCTGGATCGCCGGCGCGCGGCACAGGCTGGCATAATTGGTGAAGGGAATGTCGTGGTCCTGCGCAAACTTCTCGACGTTCTCCTGGTCGATCATGACCAGGCAGGTGAGATACGGCCGCTTGTCGCCGATCACGACGGTGTCGGAGATGTAGGGTGAGAATTTGAGCTGGTTCTCGATCTCCGACGGCGTGACGTTCTTGCCGCCGGAGGTGATGATGATGTCCTTCATCCGGTCGGTGATCTTGACGAAGCCTTCATTGTCGATCGAGCCGACGTCGCCGGTATGCAGCCAGCCCCTGGCATCGATGGTCTCGGCGGTCTTTTCCGGCTGGTTGAGGTAACCCATGAACAGGAAATCGCCCCGGATCAGGATTTCGCCCTGCGGGGAGATCGCGACCTCGCCCCAGGGCGCGGCCTTGCCGACCGAACCGAGTTTGATGCGATCCGGCGGCATCACGGTGGCGACGCCGCAGTTTTCGGTCTGGCCGTAGACCTCGCGCATGTCGATGCCGAGCGCGAGATACCAGCGGATCAGGTCCGGCGAGATCGGGGCGGCGCCGGTAAAGGCCAGCCGGCAGCGATCGAGCCCGAGCATGCGGCGGATGTTGCGGAACACCAGCCAGTAGGCGGCACGATTGGCGGCGCGCAGCGCCAGTGGCGGCGTTTCGCCTTCGAGCCTGTAGCCGGTGATGCGATGGCCGATCGCCAGCGCATGCCGGTACATCCAGTTCTGCAACGGGGTCGCATCCTTCAGCGCAATCGTGATGCCGGAATAGAATTTCTCCCAGATCCGCGGCACCGCGAGGAACGCGGTCGGCTGCACCTCGCGAAGATTGTCCGGCACCGTTTCCGGGCTTTCGGCGAAATTCATCACCGACCCCAGCGCCAGCGAGACGTAATAGCCGCCGATCCGCTCGGCGACATGGCAGAGCGGCAGAAATACCAGCCGCTCTTCGGCGTCGGTGGACGGAAACAGATCGTTGGCGTGGCGCATCTGGTGCGTGACGCCGCGGTTGGAATGCATGGCGCCCTTGGGCGGGCCCGTGGTGCCCGAGGTATAGACGAGAATGGCGAGGTCGTCCGCGCCGCGGCTTGACACCATTTCGTCCCACAGCGCCTCATGGTCCAGGCCATGGTTGCGCCCGAGCGCCATGAACTCATCGAGCGACAGCACCATCGGGTCGGTGAAGCCGCTCAGGCCCTCCATATCGAAGACGACGATCTTTTCCAGCGTTGGGCAGCGCGCGCGGCACGCGAGAATCTTGTCGAGCTGTTCTTCATCCTCGGCGAAGATCACGCGGGTGCTGGAGTCGTTGACGAGATACTCGACCTGGAC
The DNA here is from genome assembly GCF_049691595.1 of Bradyrhizobium sp. Classification (GTDB taxonomy): domain Bacteria; phylum Pseudomonadota; class Alphaproteobacteria; order Rhizobiales; family Xanthobacteraceae; genus Bradyrhizobium. The sequence continues at coordinate 10,248 of NZ_JBAVNZ010000636.1, read as the reverse complement.
CACGGAATCGGTCGGATAGATCCCGGAAGAAACCCCGCCGGCGCACAGGATACCCATGTCGGCGAACACCCATTCCGGCACCGCATTGGCGATGATGGAGGCGACATCGCCGGGCCGGAAGCCGGTGGCGTGCAGGCCGTAGGCGATATCCCTGGATATCCGCAGCCATTGCCGCCAACTGGTTGGCTGCCAGATGCCGAATTTCTTTTCGCGGATCGCCGGCCGGTCGCCGCGTGTTGACACCGAAAGCAGAAAGCTTCTTGCGATCGTATCAGCGACCGTCAGCACTGCCGCCCTCGCCATGTTGGTTTCCTCCTTCTTCCGCCTGCCAGGGATGCCGGCTCGGTTACCGGTCTTTTTTCCGAAACAGGGTTCGAATTTAGCTCTACCTTGTCTTCAGCGCCACGTTTTCTTCTTTTTCCAGCGCCTTTCGCCCCGCGCGCCCGCTTCCTTGGCGCCGAGGTAGAATTCCTGGATGTCCTTCGAATTCATCAGCCGCTCGCAGGTGTCATTCATGACCACCCGGCCGATTTCCAGCACATAGCCGTAATGCGCCGTCTCCAGCGCGACCTTGGCGTTCTGCTCGACCAGCAGAATAGACATGCCCTGTTCCTCGTTGACCCGCCGGATGATGGCAAAAATCTCCCTCACCAGAATCGGCGACAGGCCGAGCGAGGGCTCGTCCAGCAACAGCAGCGTCGGACGGTTCATCAGCGCGCGCCCGATCGCCAGCATCTGCTGCTCGCCGCCGGAAAGCTGGCCGGCCGGCTGGTTGAGCCGCTCCTTCAGCCGCGGAAAATATCCATAGACGCGACCGAGGTCCTCGGCGACGCCGTCACGATCGCTGCGCGGATAGGCGCCCATCATCAGGTTCTCGCGCACCGAGAGGAACGGAAACACCTCGCGCCCTTCCGGCACATGGCTGAGGCCGAGCCGCACGATCTTGTCGGCCTCCATGCGCTGGATCGGCTTGCCCAAAAATTCGATCGAGCCCTTCTGCGGATCGAGGATTCCGGAAATGGTCTTCAGTACGGTGGTCTTGCCGGCGCCGTTGGCGCCGAGCAGGGTGACGATCCGGCCGCGGGCCACCTCCAGGCTGATGCCGCGGATCGCCATGATCGGCCCGTAATAGCTCTCGATATTGCTGAGTTTCAGGATGATGTCGGGTGCGCTCATCGCATGATCCTCTAGGCGCCGAGATAGGCGGCGACGACATCGGGATGCCGCTGCACTTCGGCCGGCGTGCCCATCGCCAGCACGCGGCCGTAATTCAGCGCGATCACCCGGTCGGATACGCGGTTCACCAGCGTCATGTCGTGTTCGACCATCAGCACGGTGATGCCGAGTTCGGTCTTCATGTCGCGGATCCAGAACGACATGTCGTCGGTCTCCTCGACATTCAGCCCGGAGGACGGCTCGTCCAGCAGGATCAATTTCGGCTCCGAGCACAACGCGCGCGCCAGCTCGATCACCTTGCGCACGCCATAGGGCAATCCAGAAATCAGCTTGTCGCGGTAGGGTTCGAGGTCGAGGAACTCGATCACCTGCTCGACGCGGCGGCGATGCAGCTTTTCGGACGCGCGCACGCCCGGCAGGAACATCAACTCCTGCCAGAGCCGGGTCGTGGAGTGGCGGTGCCGGCCGACCAGGAGGTTGGAGAGCACGGTCGCATTCTCGAACAGCTCGATGTTCTGGAAGGTTCGGGCGATGCCGAGCCTGGCGATGTCGTAGGCCGGCTCGTGCGTGATGTCCTGGTCCTCGAAAAAAACCCTTCCCGAGGTCGGGGGGTAGATCCGCGAGATCAGGTTGAAGATCGAGCTCTTGCCGGCGCCATTGGGCCCGATGATCGAGAGGATTTCGCCCTTCTCCACCGCAAAACTGACGGCATCGACCGCCTTCAGGCCGCCGAAATGCAAGGACAGGTTTTCGGCGCGGAAATAGCTCATCGGTTCCGCTCCGATTTCACATAGATCTTCTGCCGCTTGAAGGTGGCGCGCTTGTAGAGCGGGAATAACTGGAAGAAGAGTTTTATCTTCAGCCATCGTCCATAGAGGCCGAGCGGCTCGAACAGCACGAACAGCACGATGATCACCCCATAAATCGCGCCCTTCAGGCCGTTGGCGGATGCAAAGGCCGCGACGCCGTCCTGGATATGTCCGGCGCGCTCCTTGCCCGCGCCAAGTGTCGCGGCGACGCCTGATATCACGCCGGGCATGTCATCCTTGAGGTAGGTCAGGAACGGATCGATCATGACCAGGAAGATCGCGCCCAGCACCGCGCCGTGCAGGCTGAAGGTGCCGCCGATCAGGATCACGATGATGAACTCGATCGAGAGCTGCAAGGTGAACATTTCCGGGCTGATGAAGGACAGTTTGTGCGCGAACAGGCAGCCGGCGAAGCCGGTGATCGCGGCGCTGATCGCAAATGATTTCACCTTGTAGAGCGAGACATTGATGCCCATGCTGCGCGCCGCCGTCTCGCTGTCGCGGATCGCCACAAAGGCGCGTCCGGTCGGCGAACGCAGCAGATTGAGGGTGCCGACGATGGTCAGGATCAGCACGCCAAGGCAGAGGAAATAGAACGCCGGGCTGTCGCGCGACACCGTGGCGCCGAGCAACTGGATGGTCTTGATCCGCATGCCGTCATTGCCGTGGGTCACGCTTTCCCAGCGCGCCAGGATTTCCTCGACAATGAAGGCAAAGGAAATGGTCGCGATCACCAGATAGATGCCCTGCAGCCGCAGCGCCGGAAATCCGACCAGCGCGCCGATCACGCCGGTCAGCAGGCCCGCGGCGAGGAAATAAACTGGAAACGGCACGTCGAACTGCTGCAGATAGGCCGCCGTATAGGCGCCGATGGCCAGAAAGGCGGCATGACCGAGCGAGGCCTGCCCGGTGAAGCCGGTTAGGATCATCAGCCCGACGCCGACGGTGGCGTAGATGCAGACGAACACCATCTGGCTCATCAGGTAGCTGGAAAGCACGAACGGCGCGATCAGGAGAAGCGCCAGCAGAATGCCGTACGAGACGACATAACCCGAGTGCGGCAACAATCGGATGTCGTCTTCGTAGTCGGTCTTGAACAAGAACCGCATCAGCGCTCCCTAGATCATGATCCGACTGGATCGGATCATGATCTCATCCCTTTGTTGGAGCATGATCTTTTCGGAAAACCGGTTCCCACTTTTCCGGATCATGCTCTAGACCTTCTTGCGCATGTGAACGCCGAACAGGCCCTCGGGCTTGAGCAGCAGCACCGCCAGCAGGACGATGTAGGGCGCGACGTCCTTCCATCCCTGCGGCAGATAGAATCCGGCCATGCTCTCGATCACGCCGATCAGCACCCCGCCCACGACCGCGCCCGGGATCGAGCCGAAGCCGCCGAGCACCGCGGCGGGAAACGCCTTCAGGCCGAGCACGAGGCCGACATTGGAATGAATGAAGGTGATCGGCGCCAGCAATACGCCGGCGCAGGTGGCAACCGCCGCGCTGATCGCCCAGACGATCGACACCACGCGCTTGACCGGAATGCCCATGTAATAGGCGGCCAGCATGTTTTCGGAACTCGCCCGCATCGCGGTGCCGAGCGTGGTGCGGTTGAAGAACAGGTAGAGCAGCGCGCAAAGGATGATCGTGGCTGCGATCACCGAGAGCTTGTCATGGGCCAGCACCAGCGAGCCGATCCGCAGCACGCCCTGGCTGAACGGCGTCTCGATCTTGAAATCGTCGGTGCCCCAGATGATGCCCGAGATCGAGCGCAGGAAATAGCCGAGCCCGATCGTCGCCATGATGATCGAAAACTGCGGATAGCCGAGGATCGGGCGCACCACCAGGCGCTCGGCCAGCATGCCGAACAGCGCCATCGCCAATACGGCGCCGGCGAAGCCGATCCAGTAATTGAGCCCGAGAATGCCGATGAAGGTGAAGGCGAAAAACCCGCCCAGCATCATCAGGTCGCCCTGCGCGAAGTTGACGACCTCGGTTGCCTTGTAAACCAACACAAAGCCGAGCGCGATCAGGCCGTAAACACAGCCAAGCGCAATACCGCTCACCAATTGCTGAACGAAGTCCAGCATTGCTTGCCTCCCCGGATGCCCGGCGATTCTGGCGATCGCCCGTCGCATCCCGCCCTCGCGCGCCTCGTGCCGGAAGCGCTGAAAGCTGCCTATGTCCTGATGCCATTGAGCCTAAAGCGCCGATACCTGTCAACAAAGCGCTGGCTGCTCAGGGTCATCCCTATTACGGAGAAATGCCGCAGCCGGACGGGAACCTGCCATCGCCGTGATTCGGGGAGCTGGATTCACCGCGCCGAAACCGTTTCGGTCCATTGTTCGAGCCAAAGCGCAACCTGGATCGACCCGACATCATGACACAAGATCAGTCCGCACTTCATGTGCGAGGGTTAACGAAGTGTTTTGACCGCCCCGCGGTCGATGCGCTCGATCTCAGCGTTCGGATCGGCGAATTCTACGCGCTGCTCGGGCCGAATGGTGCCGGCAAGACCACGACGCTGCGCATGGTGGCCGGCCTGCTGCGGCCCGACGCCGGCTCGGTCTCCATCCTGGGCATCGACGCGCTCGGCGATCCCGTCGCCGCCAGGCAGATCATGGCCTGGGTATCCGACGAGCCGATGATTTACGACAAGCTGACGCCGCTGGAGTATCTCGAATTCGTCGCTGGCCTCTGGGGCATCGACGCCAGGGTCGCCGAACCCTGCGCGCATGATTTGCTCGCCTCGCTCGGCCTCCAACCGCATCTGCACCAGCGCTGCGAGGGATTTTCCAAGGGCATGCGCCAGAAGGTGGCGCTGGCCGGCGCGCTGGTCCACGATCCCCGGCTGATCATCCTCGACGAACCGCTGACCGGCCTCGACGCGCTGTCCGCGCGTCACGTCAAGGGACTGCTGCAGGCGCGGGTGCGCGCCGGCTGCACCGTGATCATGACCACGCATATCCTGGAAGTCGCCGAGCGCATGGCCGACCGCATCGGCGTCATCGCGGCGGGGCGGCTGGTCGCCGAAGGCACGCTCGCCGAGCTGCGTCAGCGGAACGGCCAGAACGACATCAGCCTTGAAGACATGTTCATCGCACTGGTCGACGCCGGGGCGGCGGCCGCATGAATTCGGCCACCGGCCTCATTTGGTTTGCCCGGCACGAGATACGGCTGGCATGGCGCGAGTGGCTCGCGATGATGACGGGCGGCCGGCGCAACCGGAACCGCGCGGTGATCGGCCTGCTGATCCTTGCCGCCATCCTGCATTTGCCGGCCTATGCCGTGATCGGCCGGTTTGCCGATCTGCGGCTTCCGCTCGACAAATCCTCGCTGATCGTGCTGTCGGCGACCATCTTGCTGGCCTGGGCCCTGATGCTGTCGCAGGCGATCGAATCGGTGACGCGGGTGTTTTATGCCCGCGCCGATCTCGATCTGATCATGTCGTCGCCGGTCAGGCTGACCACCATTTTCTCGGTCCGCATCGCCGCGATCGCGCTGGCGGTGACCGCGATGGCGCTGTTGTTGTCGACGCCGTTCGTCGATGTTCTCGTGATCGGCGGAGGGCCGCGCTGGCTCGCCGCGTTCGGCGTCGTCATCGCCATCGGATTGTCGGCCTCAGCGGCCGCGATCGCGATTACGGTGCTGCTGTTTCGCCTGATCGGCCCGAGCCGGACGCGCCTCGTCGCGCAAATCGTCTCCGCGATCATCGGAGCGGGCTTCGTGATCGCGCTGCAGGTGGCGGCGATCCTGTCCTACGGCACGCTGTCGCGATTGGCGGTGCTGACCTCCGATGCCGCGGCGGCGATCGCGCCCGATCCCGACAGTCTGATCTGGTGGCCGGCGCGCGCCGTGCTCGGCGACAGCGAAGTGCTGCTGTGTCTTTTGGCCGGAAGCCTCGTGCTGCTCGGCGCCGTGATGGCGATCTTCGCGCCGCGGTTCGCCGATACCGTCATCCGCGTCTCGGCCAACGCAACGGCGGCCAATCGGGCTGCCGGCAGCACCGCGTTCCGCGCCGGCTCGCGGCAACAGGCGTTGCGGTGGAAAGAATTCCTGCTGCTGCGGCGCGATCCCTGGCTGGTGTCGCAGAGCCTGATGCAGCTGCTTTATCTGGTGCCGCCGGCGGTATTGCTGTGGCGAAGTTTTTCCGACAGCTCCGCCGCGATCGTGCTGGTCACGCCGGTCATCGTGATGGCAGCGGGCCAGCTCGCCGGCGGTCTCGCCTGGCTGACGATCTCGGGCGAGGACGCCGCCGATCTGGTCGCGACCGCGCCGATGAAGCCGTCGCGCGTCACCCGCGCCAAGATCGAAGTGGTGCTGATCGCGATCGGCGTCATCTTCGCGCCATTGGTCGCAGCACTCGCCTTTGCCTCGGCCCTGCAGGCGACCGTGACGGCGCTCGGCGTCGTCATCGCCACCATCTCGGCGGCTGCGATCCAGCTCTGGTTCCGGGTGCAGGCCAAACGCAGCCAGTTCCGCCGCCGCCAGACCTCGTCGCGGCTCGCGACTTTCGCAGAAGCCTTTTCCTCGATCGGATGGGCCGCGACCTCGGCGCTGGCGCTGGCGATCCCGGCCGCGGCGGTCGTCAGCGGCCTGATGACCGCGGCCATTCTGGCTGCGACCTGGAAGATCAGCCCAAGGCGGCAATGATGCGGACGCTCGGACCCGCTCGCCAGGCGAGTTTGCCCGAACCTTGAAAGTAAGGTATTTTTGCCTTACATAGAGAGCAAATAAGGTTCGAGGGTCGTCATGAGCACGCTCACTGTTACTGCCAAAGGGCAAGTCACGCTCCGAAAGGATGTGCTCGAGCATCTGGGTGTGCATCCCGGTGAAAAGATCACCGTAAACAAGCTGCCCGATGGTCGCATCGAAGTGATGGCCGCCCGGCCGACTGGAAAAATTTCGGATGCTTTCGGTTTCCTGAAGAGGAAAAATGGGCCTTCCCTGTCGATCGAGGAAATGAATGAGATCGCCGCCCGGGGCTGGGCTGGCAAACGATGAAGATCACAGCTGACACCAACATACTGGTTCGGGCCGTTACCGACGATCACGAGCAGCAAAGCAAAGCCGCCCAGACCGCTTTGAAGAAAGCTGAATTGGTGGCAATTTCGATACCGGCGCTTTGCGAGTTCGTGTGGGTGCTGTCACAGGGCTATAAAATTCCATCGGGCAGCATCGCTGAAGCTATTCGGCGTCTGATCAATGGTGCAAACGTGGTCATGAATCGTCCCGCAGCGGAGGCTGGATTGACCCTGCTGGATGCGGGCGGCGATTTTGCCGACGGCGTAATTGCCTATGAAGGAAGCTGGCTCGGTGCGGACACGTTTGTCTCTTTTGACAGAAAGGCCATCAAGTTGATGGAAGCCCAGGATCGGCGCGCGCGGTTGCTGACCTAAAAATGGGAAGCACATCGGTCATGAAACATCTCGTCTGACGCCTTTCGTCGCAGGGAGCACCGCAGGGCGAGCGGTATCACCCTGGCTCCGCCCTGATCAACTCCATGACCGCCGCCGCGAAGGCCTCGGGCTCCTCCTGCGGCAAATTATGTCCGGCGCGCGGCACCACGCGATGGGTTCGGCGGCCGGTGAATCTTGCCGCGCTCGCGCGGCCGTCATTGGCGGGGGCAATCCCGTCCGCATCCCCGTCCAGGGTGATCGCCGGGACCGAAATGACAGGCTGCGCCGCCAGTTTGCGCTGCAGTTCGGCATATTGCGGATCGCCATCGGCGAGGCCGAAGCGGTGGCGATAGCTGTGGATCACGACGTCGACAAAGTCGGGGTTGTCGAAGGCGGCCGCCGTCCGCTCGAACGTCGCGTCGTCGAAATGCCAGTTCGGCGACCACTGCTTCCACAATATTCTGGCGATCTCGCGCCGGTTGGCGGCAACACCCGCCCGTCCGCGCTCGAGCTGGAAATAGTATTGATACCAGAGCGCCACTTCACGCTCCGGCCTCGACGGCGCCATGGCCCTGGCGATGTCCTGAACGAGATAGCTGTTCACCGCCACCAGACCGACGCAGCGCTCCGGCCACAGCGCAGCCGCGACGCAGGCCGCCCGTCCGCCCCAATCGTAACCTGCGACCACCGCACGCCTGACGCCGATCGCATCCATCAGCGCGATCAGGTCCGCGCCGATCGCCGCCTGCTCCCCGGAGCGCGGTGTAGCCGGATCGCGAAAACGGGTCGGACCGTAACCGCGCAAATAGGGAACGATAACGCGGCAACCCTGCGCCGCCAGCAGAGGCGCCACGTCGACATAGGAATGAATGTCGTAAGGGAAGCCATGCATCAGCATCACGACCGGCGCTTCCGCAGGTCCCGCTTCGTAATAGGCAATGCTGAGCACGCCGGCGTCGATCTGACGGAGCGGTTGCAGCCGCCTGGACGACGGCGCCCGTGCCGCGCCCTTGGCCTCGGCAAAGGCTTTTCCGGTCAATGTGAACTCCATGGCCACAACCCGCAACCGGCCGCGCCCGCACTGAAGCGGCGCGGCCGCCGACGCGCCCGGAATGCTATCCTGTATCCCGATCAATCGCCTAGCTCGTATTGCCGCGGTACGGTATCCTTCCAGGACCTCACCTGCGACGGACCTCGCCATGTTGAGATTGTTCGCGGTCTTTGCCTTGCTGGGGTCGCTGATCCCGGCGGCCAACGCCCAGGATGCCCTGCGCAGCGAGTGCCTGGCGATGGCGAACGCGCCGCCGCGCGCCACCCCGGTTGGCCTGCGGCGGGTCGCCGCCAAGGGCAAGGCCGAGGAAGTGGCCATCACCTATGCCGGCCATTCGACCTACACCATCGACACGCCCGGGGGATTGCGGATCGCGACCGATTACAACGGCGCCTATCGGACCGGCCGCCTGCCCGATATCGTCACCATGAACCGGGCCCACAGCACGCACTACTCGCTGTTTCCCGATCCGAAAATCGCGCATGTGCTGCATGGCTGGGGCGATGACGGCAAGCCCGCGCAGATCGCCGAGCGCATCGGCGACGTCTATGTCCGCAACGTGACCACCGACATCCGCCGCACTTACGGCGATTATTCCGGCGGCGACATGATCAAGGACGGCAACTCGATCTTCATCTTCGAGGTGGCCGGCCTCTGCATCGGCCATCTCGGCCATCTGCATCATCAGCTCGACGAGACCCATTTCGCGGCGATCGGCCGCCTCGACATCGTGATGGTGCCGATCGACGGCACCTATACAATGTCGCTCGACGGCGTCTCCGAGATCACGCGGCGGCTGCGCGCCTCCGTGGTGCTGCCGATGCATCGCTTTGCGACGCCGCTCGACGAATTCATCCGCCGGATCGGCCAGCAATTCGAAGTCGACGAGCGCACCGAGCGGACGCTGAAGATTTCGCGCGACACGCTGCCGGCCACGCCGACGGTCATTATTCTCAGCGGCGTTTGAGGCGGTTCATTCAGCAAGAACAAGATCAGGGAGCGAAATCGATGGCCGCCAGCACCGCGCCCGCCTCGAAGAGCGGGCTCTATGCCGATCCGCGCGAAGACTGGCTGGCGCAACTGACCGAGGAAATCATCGATCCCGGCCGCCAAATCGTCGATCCGCATCATCATCTCTGGGAGCGCGGGGGCTTGCGCTACATGATCGAGGAAATGTCCGCCGACATCGCCTCGGGCCACAACATCATCGCCACCGTCTATGTCGACTGCCGCTCGATGTACCGCGCGCAGGGACCGGAGGCGTTTCGTCCGGTCGGCGAGGTCGAATTCGCCAACGGCGTCGCCGCAATGACCGCCAGCGGCGGCTACGGTCCGGCCGCGATCTGCGCCGGCATCGTCGGCCACGTCAACCTGCTGCTTGGCGAGCAGGCAAAACCGGTGCTGGAAGCCGAGATCGTCGCCGGCAACGGCCGCTTCCGCGGCATCCGCCATTCCTCTGCCTGGGACGCCGATCCCGAAATCGCGGGCATGTATGCGACGCGGCCGGGAGGCCTGCTGCTCGATCCGACCTTCCGCAAGGGCTTTGCCTGCCTGGCGCCGCTGAATCTCAGTTTCGACGCCTGGCTGTTCCACCCGCAGATCGGCGAACTCGCCGATCTCGCTTGTGCCTTTCCCGACACCAAAATCGTGCTCGACCATTGCGGCGGCCCAATCGGCATCGGCCGCTTCGCAGGCCGACGCGAGGAGACTTTTGCGGTCTGGAAGGCCTCGATCCAGCAGATCGCCAAATGTCAAAACGTCGTCGTCAAGCTCGGGGGACTGGCGATGCGCCTGCTCGGCCATGATTTTCACC